>NZ_CP113343.1:0-317046 GCF_026683955.1 Arthrobacter sp. MMS18-M83
CGGCGAGGAGCCGGTGCCGTTCTTCGCGGCGTTGGGCCTGGGCTTCTGGGTCGGCCACGGGCGCGGCGAAGAAGAGCCGCTGGGTGTAGGGGTGCCGGGGTGCGCTGGTGACCTGGTCGCCGTCGCCGAATTCGACGATGTCTCCCCGGTACATGACGGCCACCCGGTGGCTGATGTGGCGGACGACTTCGAGGTCGTGTGAAACAAACAGGTACGCGACGTGCGTTTGTTCCTGGATGTCCTTGAAGAGTTCCAGGACGCGTGCCTGCGTGGACAGGTCCAGTGCGGAGACAGGTTCGTCGCAGACGATGAGTTGTGGTTTCAGGGCAAGGGCGCGGGCGATCGCGATGCGTTGTCTCTGGCCTCCGGAGAATTCTCGCGGCAGCCGGTTCCCCGAGTCCGCAGGGAGCCTGACCATCTCGAACAGCGCCTGGATGCGCTTGGATGCTTCAGCCCGCGGTACTTTCCGGACCGTGAGCGGTTCGGCAAGGATCTGCTCGACGGTCCGGGACGGGTTCAATGAGGTGTAGGGGTCCTGGAAGACGACCTGGATGTCGCTGGCCAGTTCCCGGCGCTCGGAGCGGCCGGCGTGGGCGATGTCCTGTCCGCGGAACAGCACCTTGCCTTCGGTCACGGGTGCCAGGCCCAGGACGGCGCGACCCAGGGTGGTCTTTCCCGAGCCGGACTCCCCTACCAGGCCGACGCATTCTCCGGCGCGCACGTCGAGTGAGACGTTGCTGAGGGCCCTGAAGGGCTTGGACCGGAAACTCTTGGAAGGGTATTCGACCGTGATGTTCTGGATGTCCAACAGTGGCTGGTTCACCGCAAGGCTCCCTTCCGGGACGGGCTGGCACTGGGTCCGGCGTCGAAGGTGGCGAGTGGTCCGCGGGGGCTGGTCTCGCCAAGGATGGCTCCGAGGAGTTCGCGGGTGTAGGGGTGGCGCGGGTCGGTGAAAATGGACCGGGTGGGGCCGGTCTCCACGATCCTGCCCAGCCGCATCACCGAGACGCGGTCGCAGAGGTCTGCAACGACGCCGAAGTTGTGGGTGACGAGGATGACGGCCATGCGGAATTCCGATTGCAGGTCGCGCAGCAGGTCCAGCACTTCGGCCTGGACGGTGACGTCGAGTGCCGTGGTGGGCTCGTCCGCGATGAGCAGATCGGGGTTGCAGGAGATTGCCCCGGCGATGAGGACGCGTTGGGCCATTCCGCCGGAGACCTGGTGAGGGTATGCGGCGAACGTCCGCTCGGGGTTGGGGATTCCCACCCGGGCCAGGAGCGCCAAGGCGCGATCTGTTGCTTCCTTCTTGGAAATCCGGAGGCAGATCCGCATCGGCTCGACCAATTGGCTGCCGATCGTGAAAGAGGGGTCCAGGTTGGACATCGGCTCCTGTGGGATGTAGGCGATGCGGGAGCCCCGGATCTTCTCCATGTCTTTCTCGTTCAAGGCGGCCAGGTCGTCCCCGTGGAAGAAGATGGAGCCTCCCGTGATCCTGCCGCCTTCGGGCAGCAGCCGCAGGGCCGACCATGCCGTCTGGGTCTTGCCCGAACCGGATTCGCCCACGAGACCGTGGACCTCGCCGCGGGCAACCGTGAGGGAGACGTCGTGGACCACGCGCTTTGTGCCGCCGTCGCCCGTCTCATACCCGACCGAAAGGTTCTCGATCCGCAGGACCGCCTCGCCGGCCGGACCGCCGTCGTCGTGCCGCATGACTTCTTCGCCCGCCACGGCGGGTGGTTCAGCATGCTGCTTGCGGCGGCGCTTGCGCGGCGCGTTGGAGCGTTCGAGCTCGTCGCGCAGGCTGTTGGCCAGGAGGGTCAACGAGATCAGGGTGAGGCCGATCGCGAGGGCTGGCCAGATGATCAGCAACGGGGCCGTGTAAAGGTTGGTGAACCCGTCGCTGAGCATTTGTCCCCAGGTGGGGACGTTGATGTCGCCCAGGCCCAGGAACTCAAGTCCGGACTGAACAGCAAGGGCGACGCCGCCGACGATCGCGGACTGGACCACGATGGGTGCGCGGACCACGGTCAGGATGTGGATGCCGATGATCCGCCGGTCGCTGAGGCCGGAGACCCGGGCGGCATCCACATACAGCTCGTTCCGGACCGCGGAAACCGAGGCGTAAACGAGCCGGAAGAAGGCCGGGGACAGCATGACGCCGAAGATCAGCATCGAGGCCCAGAGGGAAGGGCCGACGACGGCGCGCGCGGCCAGGAGGACGATGATCGCAGGCAATGCCATCAGCATCGAGATGACCCAGGTCGAGACGGTGTCGATCCACTTGCCGTAGTACCCGGCCAGCAGGCCGCCGGTCACGCCGATCAACATGGAGGTGACCAGCGCGACAAGCGCGCCGGCGAGGCTGAACTGCGCACCGAAGAGGAGCCTTGAGAGCACGTCGCGGCCTGCACCGTCCGTCCCGAGAAGGTGCCCGCCGTCCGGGGACGACAGGACCGCGGAGATGTCGGCGGTGTTGGGGTTGTGTGGCGCCAAAAGCGGGGCCGCAACAGCGCTGACGATGACCACGGCAAGGAAGAATATTGAACCCAGCGCCAGCGGGTTGCGCAGCACGCGGCGCAAGAGGGAGGTCTGGGCCGCGGCCTCCGGCAAAGCGATGGCGAGCTGGGGATCCGGGGCGTGGACGGGTGTACTCATGACAGACGCACTTTCGGGTTGAGCCAGCCCTGGGCCAGGTCTACAAGGAGGTTGAAAATGATGACGAGGATGCCGGTAGCGACCAGCAACCCCATGACGAGCGGAATGTCCCCCTGCGTCGTGGCTTGCACGGCCACTTGGCCGAGTCCGGGGATGGCAAAGACCTGCTCGACGATCACCGCCCCGCCAAGAAGACCCACGAAATAGACCGCCAGGACCGCAAGGGCAGGCCCGGCGGCATTACGCAGGACATGCTTGAGGACAACACGGCGGGCAGGGATTCCGCGACTGCGCAGGGTCCGCACGTAGTCGTTGCGCAGGGCATCGATCACGGAACCGCGAACCTGCTGGGTGACGCTCGCGATCCCGCCCAGGGCAAGGGCGATCACCGGGAGTGTGACGGTCTTCGCCCACCCCGTGGGGGAATCCAGGAACGGCACGTACCCGGTAGGGTCGAACCAACCCAGCGTCAGGGCAAACACGAGCACCAGCCCCACCGCGAAAAGGAAACCTGGAATCGCGTGGCCCACGATCGCCAAAAGCTGGGCAATCCGGTCAACCCATCCGCGTCTGGTGGCGGCGAGCACGCCCAAGACCACCGAGATGACCGCGATGAGGATGATGGCTCCCGTGACCAGCGACAGCGTCACGGACAGCCGCGAGCCGATCGCATCCAGGACCGGCTGACCGCTGAACCACGACGCGCCGAGGTCACCGCGGACGGCGTGGGAGATCCAGTCGCCGTACTGGACCAGAACGGGACGGTCCAAGCCTAGTTGCTGGGCTTTGAGGGCCACGGTTTGCTGGTCGGCGTTCTCGCCGAGGATCTTCCTGGCGATGTCACCGCCGCCAAAGTAGAGCAGTGTGAAACCAAACGTTGTGATGGCGGCCAGCAGCGCGACGCCCGTCAGCAGCCTTCGCCCGATAAAGGTAAGCATTTTCGTGATCTCTCGATTCGTCGGATGGCTGGGCGGGGAGCCTCGTCAACGGGTCCCCGCCCGGGCCTCAGGCCTTGGGCGTGATGTTCCAGAGGTTGGGCCAGACATTGCCCTGGTTGAGTTCGACGCTCGTGCCGGCATTGGTGACGAAATAGTTCGTCGGCGCATACCAGGGAGCGAACCATGCCTGGTCAACAACGTATTCGTTCAACTTCTTGAGTGCCGCGGCACTGTCGGCTTCGCTCCCCGTGCGGATCGTGGCAAGGAGTGCGTCTACGTTGGGGTCCTGATACTTGAAAGTGTTCCAGGTGGCGTTGGGCGCGATCATGTTACTGATCAGCTGCCAGTCGTTCGCGTCGCGTTGCAGGGTGAAATAGGAGAGTCCGTATTTCTGTGCCTGGAGATCCGCGATGGTATTGGTACCCGTGTCAACGTACTTGACCTTGATTCCGACGTCGCCCAGTTGCTGCTGCAGGAGGGGCCAGAGGGACTTCGGGAATAACGCCGCTGTCGGCACCGTCAGCTCAAGGCCGCTGGCGTAGCCCGCGTCGGCCAGGAGCTTGCGGGCCTTGTCCGGGTCAAACTTGTAGGTCGAGTTCAGTGTTCCCTCATAGGCGGGAGATTCCGGGCGAAAGACCTGCCCGGTGGCCTCACCGCGTCCCAGCCCGACAACCTTCAGCAATGCGGCCGCGTCCACTGCGTAGTTGATCGCCTGCCTGACCTTCACATTGCCCAGCGCAGGGTTGGACTTGCCAGCACGGTCGAAGAGAAGGAGCCCGGCGAAGTTCAGGTTCTGTCCGTTGGATTTGAAGCCGGCTGCTTCAACCTGCGGAAGGATGCTGTTGTCCGCGACGGCGGCGGCGTCCAGTTGCTTGCCCCGCAAGGCATTGAGCTCGGACGTGGCGTCGGTATAGACGTTGACGGTGAGGGTGTCGTACTTGACCGAGTTCGCATCCCAGTACTTGGGGTTCTTCTCAAACTTGTAGGAAGTGCCGACCACAGTCTGGCTGGTGTTCAGGGTGTAGGGGCCGGATCCGACCGGATTGGTCTGCGCATCCGCCTTGCCGAACGCGGCGGGGCTTTCCTGCAGGCCGGCAGCTTGGGCGAGGTAGATGAGGAACGCCGGGTTCGCCTGCTTGAGCGTGATCTCCAGGGTGGTCTTGTCTTTGGCCTTGGCATCGGCCAGGTCTGCGACCTTTGACTTCTGCGGGGAGGTGCCGTCCCGGAAACGGAGGAGGTTCTGCGCGGCGACTTCTGCGGTGAAGGGCGTGCCGTCCGAAAAGACGACGCCGTCCCGGAGGGTCAGGGTCAATACTGTCTTGTTCGTGTTGTATTCCCATTTGGTCGCGAGGGATGGTTGGACATCCTTGCCGTTGGGCGCGGGTTTCAGCAGCCCGTCATAGACCGCCTGGGCGTAGACGGATTGGTTTCCCCAGTTCATGTTCCTGGCCTCGAAGGTGGCCGGCGCGAGGATGTTTCCCAGGGTGATGTTCTTGGAGGTTTGGGAAGTGCTGCTGCCGCTTCCGCTGGCGCAGCCTGTCAGCGCGAGGCCTGCAGTGAGTGTCACTGCCAAACCTGCTTTGGTGAAACGCATCTTTACGTCCTTTCAGCTGGGGAGGCACCCGAAGCGTCGGCGCTCGGTGCCTTCTGCTCCACGATGAACAGTTAGCTACAGAATGGCAGGTTGTGATCCAACACACAAGGTCTTTTCTATAAGACTTTGCACATAGATGCTTCTGCTGACTTGCACTTGTTTCCAGCAAGACTCTGTTGCCAACTGTTCCATTAGTGCTATAACGGTGGTGAGACCTTACCGGATGTGGACTGAACGCTGCAGAAGTGGCCCGCTCCGATCCGGACCTCCAGAACAAGACCGCCAGCACAAGACAGGACAAGATCGATGAAGATCATTTACGTGGACGTTGACTCCCTCCGTCCCGACCACACCGGGCCCTACGGCTACGACCGCAAGATCACACCGAACCTGGATGAAATGGCCCGGAACAGCGTCATGTTCGACCGGTACTACTGCTCGGACTCACCGTGCCTGCCCTCCCGCACCGCGCTGACGAGCGGGCAGCACGGCATCAGCAACGGTGTGATCGGCCACTTCGGTGACGATTCCCGGTTCCGCCTGGACGCAGGGCATGCTCCCCACCCGGGCCGCCCTTTGCTGGGGCAGGCACTCAACGCAGCGGGGTATACGTGCGCGGCGGTCTCATCCTTTGCCGAACGGCACCGGGCCTACTACTTCATGGGGAATTTCAGGGAGAACGTGCAGGTCACTCCGGACATGGGAGATGAACCGGCGGACATGATCACGGATGCCGCCGTCGACTGGATCGAGCGGCACCGCGACGTGGACAACTGGTACCTGCACGTGACGTATTGGGATCCTCACACGGACTACTTGCAGGATGAATCCTGGACGGCCAAGGCTGCCGCTTCCGGTCCGGCCCCGGCGTGGCCGGACCAGGAAGCCATCGATGCACACGCCGAGGTGTATGGAGCGCGAAGCGCCCTGGATCTTCACTACTCAGGTGCTCCGCGCAAGTCACGCGTCCCGCACAACATGCCGGACGCCATCCGCACCCGGGCCGACTTCGAGCACCTCATCAACGGCTATGACGGGGCCATCCACTTCTGGGACTCCGAATTCGGCCGCCTGCGCCGCCGGATCGAAGAAATGGGCTTGGCCGATGACGTGGCCATCATCGTCTCCTCCGACCACGGCGAATCCTTTGGCGAGCTCGGCCTTTACGCCGAACACGGCCTCGCCTCCGAGCCGGTCCACCGGCTACCCATGATCATTCACTGGCCGGGCATCACCGACCAGCCCGGGGTCGCCGCGAGCCGGAACGACGCCTTGCTCTACAACATCGACTACGCCCCGACCATCCTCGATCTGCTGGGCCTGGAGCAGCCCGAAAAGTGGCAAGGCCAGTCCTACGCCGCAGCCGTCCGGGGCGGAACACTCGAATCCCGACCCTACCTTGTGTGGGGCCACGGAGCCCACACCTACCAACGGGCAGTCCGCACCCGCGACCACCTGTACATCCGCACTTACCACCCCGGCTGCTTCCGGGCCGAGTGGGAATCGCTGTTCAACGTTACCGAGGACCCCTACCTCACCCACAACCTGATTGACATCGAACCGGACCTCGCCATGCAAATGCGGTCCCACCTGTTCGAGTGGCTGGCTTTCTATGCAGGCACTCCGGGCGCCCTCCCGGACCCGATGCAGGGCGCGCTCCAGGCCGGGCCTACCCTCTACAACCAGCCAGACGACTACATGGAGCATCTGAGGAACACCGGCCGCGCCCACCTTGCCGAGGACCTCATGGAACGGCTGCACCCCAAGAACGGCGCCACCCACGTCTCATGGCATGCGCAAGTCCCCGTCTCGACCGGCGACCGGGCCGCCATGCGCAAGCGGTTCGAAGCGATGATGGGCACGGAATGACGGCCACACCGGATATCCTCCTCAAAGGCGCTTCTACCCAGCGCCCTGAGGAGGCGAAAGTGTCGTTGGGTCGGCTGGAGGTCATTCTGCTGGGCTTACTGTCCACTGGGGACCGCACAGGCTACGACGCTTGGAAGTGGCTCGAGGGCCACGGTCCTTTCGTGGGATACACCGCGAAGACCTCGCAGATCTACCGGCAGCTAGGCAAGCTGGTGGAATGGGAGTGGGCCACGCAGTTCCTGGATCCGCGCAGCTCCGGTCCCGATGCAAAGCTTTACAGGATCACCGATGCCGGACGCTCCACCTTGCAGGAATGGATCGACTCACCCTACATACCGTCGCCCCGGCCGCTTGACCCGGACTTCCAGGTGCGGCTCCGCTTCGCCGGGAGCTCGGGACCGGAAAAAGCGCTCGAGCTGGTGCGGATCGAACTGGCCTACCGAAGGAAGCGGGAGGCCAGCATTGATAGGACCTTCGATGAGGTGCTGGTCAGTGCCGATGCCACCGCAGAGGAGCGACAATGGTCCATGGAGTGGTTCCTGATGCAGAACGAACGCGGACACTACATGGTGTCCAACCTCATCGCCTGGCTCGAGGCTGCGGAACGCCGGCTCCAGATGCTCATCGGGAAGACGTCCGAAGGACAGGAATGATCGAAAACAGCGGAACACATGGCGATGGGGCCGGGAGCTGCTGCGCCGCGCCGCGCGCGCCGGGCCTGGACAACGCAACAGGACCGGCCAACGCGGCGGGACGGCTCAACGTCGAACGTTTCCTTCCGGTAGTCGCCGTCAACGGCGGTGCCCCTCTGGCAGCCTCGCGTGCCCTGCATGAGGACGTGCAGATTCCCGGCGGTATGTTCGCCATGGGCGATCCATTCGGCGAGGGATACCCCGCCGACGGCGAGACACCGGTACACGACGTGCACCTCTCTCCCTTCCGGATCGATGCAACGGCCGTCACCAACCGGATGTTCGCTGCGTTTGTCGAGGACAGCGGCTACCGCACCGAGGCCGAGCAGTACGGAACGTCGGCTGTGTTCCACCTGCTCGTGCAGGCACCCGCAGGCGAGATCCTCGGGGCCGCGGCCGGAGCCCCGTGGTGGCTGAACGTCCGCGGCGCCGACTGGGCCCACCCCGCGGGACCGGATTCACACTGGAGCACGACGCCGGAACTCCCGGTGGTGCACGTCTCCCACCACGACGCCCTCGCCTACTGCGCCTGGGCCGGGCGCCGCCTGCCCACCGAAGCGGAATGGGAATACGCCGCCCGCGGCGGGCTCGCCGGGAAACGCTATGCCTGGGGCGATGAACTCACCCCAGATGGGGAACACCGCTGCAACATCTGGCAAGGCACCTTCCCCACCCTGAACACCGAAGAAGACGGCCACCTAGGCAGCGCCACCGTGAAATCGTTCCCGCCCAACGGATACGGACTCTACGAAGTAGCCGGGAACGTGTGGGAATGGTGCGCGGACTGGTTCCTGCCCAAGTACTACCGCAACTCCCCTGCCCACAACCCCCAAGGCCCCACCATCGGCGCCGGCCGCGTCATGCGCGGCGGCTCCTTCCTCTGCCACGACTCCTACTGCAACCGCTACCGCGTCGCAGCACGTACATCCAACACCCCCGAATCCTCGTCCGGCAACTGCGGATTCCGCACGGTGGCGGCAAGCTAAGCGAACGCGAGCACATGAAGCGTGGCTTGCACGGTATTGCGCGCGGAATGGGCGCGTGGTTTCTCGGACAATCCGCAAGCAGCTGCATCACGCAGGGCTAGTGGGCTTCGCCCGCCATGACGGGCAGATCTTCGATGCCGAGCGCGATGGCCTGTTGCCTGCGTTTACGTATCGAGGGAGCCGCGAGGGAGCCGATGATCGCGAGGACGGCCACGGCGGCGCAAGCCCAGAAGCCGATCGTGAATGCATCGTTCGTCGGCAGGCCTCTCGCTGTGCTGTGCGAAGAGATCAACGCCGCGATGATCGCCGTGCCGACACTGCTTCCGATGGTACGGGGCATGCCGAAGATGGTGCCGAGCAGTGCGATCACAACGAGCACGAGCGGAAACCAGAACAGCCAGTGCCAGTCCAGTTTCTCGACAATGGGCCCCGCAGCCAAAATGCCGACGCCGGCCCCGATTCCGAATATCGCGGACAAAAGTCCGATCGTCACGCTGACCTTCTCGCCGGGAAGCTCGTCGCGAACGATGCCGATCGACAACGGCGTGACTGCGCCGGCCGGGATTGAGGGATGGAAGCTGGTGACGGAAGAGGTGCATCGCCGTAGCTCCAGGATATTTCTCCAGCTCTGGCATGTGGGCCAACAGTCTCACACGTCCTTGCAAAGGGACAATGCCTTGCCGATCGCGCCTTCGGCGACAGCCGTCAAGGCCAAAATTTTGACTGCGAGGGCCTGCAGGACTTTGAACCACCCCGCGCACTTGCGCCCGAGGAGATTTCCGGCATCGTCAAGGACTTCGGCATTGCAGCCCGCAATGCGCAGGAGGCTGGCTTCGATGGAGTCGAGATTCATGGCGCCAGTGGCTACCTGATCAACCAGTTCCTGTGCGAGGGCTCGAATAGCCGGGCTGATGAATATGCAGGATCAGTTAAAAACCGTATCCGTTTCCTGCTCGAAGTCGTGGAGGAGGTTATCTCGGTCTGGGGGGCTGACCGCGTCGGTGTGAGGCTGTCGCCGTCGAGTGTGTACGGCGACATGTTCAGCAGTGACAAGTTCGAGGTTTACACGGCTGCGGTCAAGGAGCTCGACACTTATGGTCTGGCATATCTCCACTTGGTCGAACCAACAATTTCAGGAGGGACTGTCCCCGGTTTTGTTGACTCCTTGACCTGCAAAAGCCGGGGCAGTCCCCCATGGAGCTCCGTAGCGCCGAGCCTATTGAACGTCGCCGGGCAGGCAAGACGGCTGCCGTCCCGAATCGCTCCGAATCGCTCCGTCAGGCGATCTGGATTCGTTCGTCGCCGAGTGCAACCTCGACACGAAGCCGACCGCCGAGCGCCTCCACGTATTCTCGCAAGGTCTCAACCTGGGCACAATCAATGTCATCGCGCTCGATGCGGGACACCCTGTTCTGACTGACGTGCAAACGCCCAGCCAGCGTAGGCGAGGGTGCGACGTCGATCCGACCCGTCATCTTTGCACGCCCACCTCCGATTTGGCCGCAATGCTCGTCCAAGAACTCACGGATGCGGCTGCGCCATTGCTCCGCCAGGGCTTTGCGATCAACCAGAATAAGCGTTGAGACACGACGAATTGCCATCGCAGCACACGCCGGCGCAGTCTTTCCGGTACCAGGCGGGGCCACCACCCGTTGATCATCAATGCGCAGCGAGCTGCCACTCGATTCGACCAGTTGCTGCAAGAAGGGCAACAACCCACGCGGCAAGATAAGGTCGCCGTTAGGCGTTTCGTCGTAGTTGCGCAGGTATCGGGGACGATTCCAGGTGGATCGCCTCTGGCGTTGGCGTTCATAGAACTCAGGGTTCGGCATGGACGCGGCATGCTTGACGGCTGAGATCATGGCTGGCCCCGGGTCTGCTGCCTTGATAGTCAGGCGTGATGCGAATGCGACTCGGACGATCAGTACAGGGCGCGGAACGATCTTGGACGATTGCGGCAGTTCAAGCTGGCGAACCTCTTGTCCCAACTTAGCGGCAGGCAGCCTACGGACATGGGTATGAACCTCCCGCTCCGAAAGCGAGGGCGTCGGGGCCTGGCTTCGACCAACTAATTTAGACATGCTCGCTCTGACTACCAATCGGGTCCGCTAATTCAGCACATCCGCACAGAAGATCTCTCGACGAACGCTTAATCCTTTAGGTGTTGGTTTAACACATCAAATTCGTCCACTCGAAGGACCTCCATGTGTTGCTCCGCGCTGGTCTCGGAGCGGATACGATCCGCAACCTGACGGCTGCCTGCAAGCGCGTCCTCGTCATCCCAAAGCGTTATCGACAGTGATGTGTTTTCTTTTCCCAGCAGGTAGTAGATCCCCCTGCATCCTGGCAGGCCAAGCACCTGGCTGACGGTTTCTTCTGAAGGTGCTCCTGTGCTGTCAGGAGCGGGCCGGTAAGTGCTGACGCGAGCGAACATTGTGTTTCGTCCTCCGATAGCCGTTGGTTAAGCCTCCACGCCACACGAGCTGTTGGTGGCAGGCTCGGGAAGCTTCGCCTCCCCCCACTAGTAAGGACCCGGGCTGGTGGAAGTTGCAAGACTGGTGAAATCTGCTGCCGCGGTCCTTACCTCGACCACAGGGGTGGTCTGCGGTCAGTGTTCCTCGTGGAGCGACTGTTTGTAGCGCTCCGGCAGCGTCAGGGCGGCAATGATGGAAATCACCACGAGACCAAGAGCGATTGCCGTCATTGCCACGGTGCCGTTTCTGGTGTTCTGGAAGATCCATGTGGCGATGAACGGGATGGGGCGCCGAAGAACAGGCCCGCCAGAGGCAGTCTCAGTTGACCAGAAACATAGACCGGGGCGTCTCCCTCATTTGAAAGCACCTTCCGTCTTGCTCGAATGTGCGCTTCCATTGCGTTCGGGCATCAAGTGTCCAAGCTCTGGCTTAGGGGGAAAAGCAAGAGTAGCGTCGATTGAAGAATTGGCAGCAACGTAACCGCCTCACAGGGCCAGGTTACGCGGCGTCGGTTTGTTTAGGGGGCCTGGATGGCTGGGTGGAATGCTGATACGGCGGCCGGGCCATTGGGTGCCGGGGCGGTCACTTTGGTGGAGGGATCATCGTTCTGCATCTCCTTGCCGAACGGGGATATGCACTCCGAACATCCTCACGGTCTCTTCGTCCAAGACACCCGAATCCTGTCTGGCTGGAGGCTCACAGTTGATGGCGAGCCTCTTGAGCCCCTGGCGGCGGAGACGAAGGCGCCGTACCGGGCACTTTTCGTCGGCCGCGTTCCCCGCTCCGATGGGTATGCGGACAGCGCACTGATCGTCGAGCGGCTGCGCGAAGTAGGAGCCGGAATCCAGGAGCAGATTACCGTCCATAACTACTCGCCGGCGCTGGCCGAATGCGTGATGACCCTGAGCATTGAGGCGGACTTCGCGGACGTCTTCGAGGTGAAAGAGGCACGGATCCAGCGGCGCTGGGATGAAACCCGCCAGGCCGACGGCGAGACGCTGACCATCCGGGCTTCCTGGCAGGACGTCCGGAAGGGCGTCACGATCGAGGCCCCCGGAGCGGACATTACACCGGAGGCCCTCAGCTACCACGTATCCGTCCGGCCGCACGGCCACTGGAGCACCGTTCTGACCGTGGTGTCCAGCGCAGAGGGAACCCGTCCGGCGGCGGCATTCGTCCATTCTGACGCCGACGGGTTGTCCCCCGGGACCGGCGCCGACAGGAATGGGTGGCCAAGATCCCGGTGCTGCACATGGGAAACCGCTCCATCGAACGGACCCTGCGCCGCAGTTACGACGATTTGGGCGCCCTTCGCATCGAGGATCCGAACCATCCGGACCGCGTCGTCGTGGCCGCAGGGGCGCCCTGGTTCATGACCCTGTTTGGCCGGGACTCGTTGTGAGCGTCTGTGATGGCGATGCCGGTGGATCCGTCACTGGCCTTGGGCACGCTACAGACGCTGTCGGACCGCCAGGGCAGCGTCGTGGATCCCATCAGCGAGGAGGAGCCGGGGAAGATCCTGCACGAGATCAGGCTCGATGTCTCCAGCGGGCTTTCCCTGGGCGGCAAGTCCGCCTACTACGGCAGCGTCGATGCCACCCCGCTGTTCGTGACGGTACTAGGATCGGTGAGCCGCTGGGGTTTCGCCAAGGAAACCATCGCGGCGCTGCTGCCTCACGCGGACCGTGCGCTGGACTGGATCCGGGACTACGGCGACAAGGACGGCGATGGATTCGTCGAGTATGAGCGCCTCAACCCTCAGGGGCTGATCAACCAGGGCTGGAAGGACTCCTGGGACGGCATCAACTTCGCCGCCGGGACCCTGGCTGAGCCGCCGATCGCACTGTGCGAGGTGCAGGCCTACGTCTACAGCGCGTACATATCGCGCGCCTGGATGGCGTACGACGTCGGCGATACGGCTTTAGCGGATGAGCTCACTGACCGTGCGGCCCAGCTGAAAAAACGGTTCAATGAGAAGTTCTGGATTCCCGACCGCGGGTACTACGCTATCGCTCTCGACGGCAAAAAGCGGCAAGTCGATGCCTGCGCTTCAAACATGGGCCACTGTCTATTCCTCGGCATCGTCGACGAGGACAAGGCGCCGCAGGTGGCCGAACGGCTCATGTCGCCGGAGATGTTCAGCGGACGGGGAGTGCGCACCCTGGCCAGCAATATGGGCGCCTACAACCCCGCCAGCTACCACAACGGCTCAGTCTGGCCCCACGACAACGCGATCATCGTGGCTGGTCTGCTACGCTACGGCTTCATAGTGGAGGCACAACGTATCGCCACTGCCCTGCTGGAGGCGTCCAATTACTCCAAGGCAGGCTACCGGAATTATTTTGCGGCTTCAGCCGAGAGCAGCTCACCGAGCCTGTCCCCTATCCAACGGCTTGCTCACCTCAGGCCTGGGCGGCGACTGCACCGATCCGGCTAGTGACCAGCCTGATGCGGTACGACGCGCATGTGTCCCGCGGCGGCCTGTGGATGGATCCCGTGCTCCCGGAATCCTTCGGCGACCTGCACATCACCAACGCACCCATGGCGGGCGGCAGGATCACCATCGACATCACCAACTCCGTCCCAACCGTGCATGGGCTTCCCGAAGGAATGGTCTTGCACCACGGGCACCGGCCATGGATGACCGAACTCGTGGAGCAAGCGGACCGCCGCAAAAGCGATTAGCAAAAGAGGCAGCCTAGAGGAATGCCGACCCCCTTGCGCTGCAGGCTGGGGGTCGGTTCCTCGATGATTGACCGGTTCCAGCCTGCAGTGCACCGAACGGGCGGAGCACGCCGGTTCTCGGTCCGTTTTTCAGATCACAATCAATTGTTTACGACGTCCTCCGATGTTCTACTTCACGGATTTTTCAAGCAATTCGTGCCTGTGGTGGAGCAAGAACTCATGCCTATAGTGAAGACCGATCCACGGTGATGCAGTCAGTTCGTCGATGTCGAAATCGTGACGGTGTGAGGGCGCTTCTTCTGGGCAGGAGATCCGGTCCAGGAAGCTGGATCTGAAACCCCTCCGTGCGGGGATGTTGAAGGGAACTCGCCGTCTGCGCATCGTGTCTTCCTCTCATTATGAGATCCGGGGCGGGTGTATATGTCGAGACCACTGATAGCCGGGCGGAGCATTACGGCCTAGCTAACGGGACACCTCAGGAAGGGTTCTCTCTTAGAAGGCGCGGAGGATGTCTTCGACCCGTTGTTTGGCGTCTCCGAAGAGCATTTGGGAGTTGTCGCGGTAGAAGAGTGGGTTTTGAACGCCGGCGTAGCCGGCGGCCATGGATCGTTTGAAGACGATGACGTTTTCGGCTTCCCAGACGCGGAGGACGGGCATGCCGGCGATGGGGCTGGAGGGGTCTTCGGCTGCGGCGGGGTTGACGGTGTCGTTCGCGCCGATGACCAGGACCACTGAGGTGTCGCCGAGATCGTCGTTGATTTCGTCCATTTCCAGGACGATGTCGTAGGGGACTTTCGCCTCGGCCAGGAGCACGTTCATGTGCCCGGGCAGGCGTCCGGCGACCGGGTGGATGCCGAACCTGACGTTCACGCCGCGTTCGCGGAGCTGGTGGGCGAGTTCGGCGACGGGGTACTGTGCCTGGGCGACGGCCATGCCGTAGCCGGGGGTGATGACCACGCTGGAGGCGTTCGTGAGCATCTCGGCGGTGGCTTGGGCGGTGATTTCGCGGTGTTCGCCGTACTCGGCGTCTGCCGCGGTGGGCGCGGCGATGCCGAAGCCGCCGGCGATCACGGAGATGAAGGACCGGTTCATGGCCTTGCACATGATGTAGGACAGATAAGCACCCGAGGAGCCGACCAGGGCGCCGGTGATGATGAGCAGGTCGTCGTTCAGCAGGAAGCCCGCCGCGGCTGCGGCCCAGCCGGAGTAGCTGTTGAGCATGGAGACGACCACCGGCATGTCACCGCCGCCGATAGAGGCGACCAGGTGCCAGCCCAGTGCCAGGGCAAGGGCGGTGACCACAACCAGCAGCCACAGCCGGGAGTCATTGACGTACCAGACCGTGAGCGCGGCTAAGGCAACCAGGGCGCCGAGGTTGATGGCGTTCTTGCCCGGCAGCATCAGCGGTGAGGATTTCATCCGGGCGGAGAGTTTCAGGAACGCGACGATGGAGCCGGTGAAGGTCACGGCCCCGATGAACACGCCGATGAACACCTCTGCATGGTGGACCGCCGTCAGATCCGGGGACAGGGCGGGGGCTTCGAAGTGGCCGTTCCAGCCCACCAGGACCGCGGCGAGGCCAACGAAACTGTGCAGCAGCGCTATCAGCTCGGGCATGCCCGTCATTTCCACGACCCGGGCCCGCCACAGCCCGATGGCCCCGCCGACGGCCACAGCGGCCACGAGCAGGACCAGTCCGGTCAGGCCGGCTCCGGTGCCCCAGGCTCCCTGGAGGGTCAGCCAGACAGTGGCTGCCAGGGCGATGACCATGCCGGTGATGCCGTAGATGATCCCGGACCGGGCTTTTTCGTGTTTGCTCAGCCCGGCGAGGCTGAGGATGAACAGCAGGGCCGCGACGACGTACGCGGCCCCCGCGATGGACTCTGTGGTCAACGTCCCGGTGACGGTGTCAGACACGGTAAGGCTCCTCGTAAGTGTTGCTGCGGCGATGGTTGCGGCGCTCATGAACGGGCCTTCCCGGCAGAGAACATCGCGAGCATTCGCCGGGTCACGGCGAAGCCGCCGAAGATGTTGATGCTGGCCAGCAGGACCGCGACGGCGGCCAGGACCTGCATGACGATATTGTCCGAGGTAACCTGCAGCAGGGCTCCGACGACGATGATTCCCGAGATCGCGTTGGTGACAGACATCAGCGGGGTGTGCAGGGCGTGATGGACTTTCCCGATGACGTAGAAGCCGACCACGACGGCGAGCATCAGCACCGTGAAGTGCTGCGGCAACGGTGCCGGCGCGACAGCGTTCACCCCGAAAAGAACAGCGATGCCCGCGGTAAACAGGCCCGCCTTACGGGCGGGGCTGAGTCCCGTTTTCTTTGCTGCCTTGTCGGCAGCGGACAACCCCGCACGGGTGGCGTCAACCTGCACCGGGGATGCGGCAGAGACCTGGACAGGGGGCGGGGGCCAGGTCTTCTCGCCGTCCCGCACCACCGTCACGGACCGCTGCACGACGTCGTCGAAGTCGATCCGGAGCTGGCCGTCCTTGTCTTTGGTGAGGAGCGTGAGCAGGTTCAGCATGTTCGTCCCGTACAGCTGGGACGCTTGGGCCGGTAGGCGGGCCGGGAGGTCCGTGTAGCCCAGGATCACCACACCGTTGTCCGTCACGATGCGTTCCCCGGCGACCGAGCCCTCCACGTTTCCGCCCTGCCCGGCAGCCATGTCCACGATCACGCTGCCGGACTTCATGGCGGCCACGTCTTCGGCGGTGAGCAGCTTCGGCGCGGGACGGCCCGGAATGAGGGCCGTGGTGATGATGATGTCCACGTCGGCTGCCTGCTCCGAGTAAATCTCCGCCGCGCGGGCGTTATACGCCTCGGACGTGGCCTTCGCGTACCCGTCGGAGGACTTCATCTCCTCCTCGACCTCAACCTTGAGGTAGGTACCGCCAATCGACTTCACCTGGTCCGCGACCTCGGGCCGCGGGTCCGTCGCCCGCACAATCGCACCCAGACTGCTCGCAGCCCCGATCGCGGCCAGACCGGCAACACCGGCTCCCGCGACAAGCACTTTCGCCGGCGGAACCTTGCCCGCCGCCGTCACCTGACCCGTAAAGAACCGGCCGAACTCATGGGCCGCCTCGATCACGGCACGGTACCCGGCAATGTTTGCCATCGAACTTAGGACATCCATCGACTGAGCCCGCGAGATACGCGGCACCGCATCCAACGCCAGCGCCGTGATCGGGCGCGCCGCCAGAGCCTCCACCAGCTCGGGCCGCAGCCCCGGGCTCAACGTGCCGATCAGCGTGGAACCCTCGGCCAGCCGGCTGATCTCATCCTCGGTGGGCGGATTGATCCGCAACACCACCTGACTGCCCCAGGCCTCATCGGCGCCCACAATCAGGGCACCCGCCTCGGCATAGGCCTCATCGCGGAAAGACGCGGACTCCCCCGCACCTTTCTCGATCACAACCTCGTAGCCCAATCCCAACAACTGCTTGACGGTGGCAGGCGTCGCTGCCACCCTCGTCTCGCGGCCCAATTCGGCCACGATCCCAATACGCGTCATTTGTTGCTCTCTTTCATCATGCATATGCCCGGACGGGGAATCCGCCGCCCGGGCGTACCGGCTTATGTTGAATCCCCGAGGGAGCCTACAGACGTTGGCCGTCGAGCATCTCGGGGTTACGGGGCGGCGGTCCCAGGTCCTGTCTCGCGGCCCTGCGATGTCTGGCGCCGACTTGAGTGCAGTAATTCTCAGCACCGAGACTCCGACGACGGCGCTATGGAACGGGACCTCACTCGAACCACAGCCAGGCCACACGCTGCCGTTGCTGCCTCGCTGCCGTCCCGGCCGGTTGTCCCGATGCGGTAAATCTTTACTTGCTCACTACTTTTCAGCACTTCCCAGAGGCTTTCCAGAGAAAACCATGGAAAGAAATTCATTTCTTCGCGAATTCTCAAGAACTCAGCATTTCGACTCCCAAAAAGGACTGTGGTCTAATCTTTTGACGCACTATCCCTTATCGGTGCGATAGAAGCTGTCAAGGACAGTGTCCGCAGGCATTTCACGGCATTTTCAGTGCTCACGTCTCGGCGGCGGGGCTGCCGACTTTGTCCTTGGAGTTGGATAACGGCCACCGTCCGGGGTGCCTGGCACCGAGGCAGCGGTGGATGCCTGATCCGAACACCAGGCCCGGAGACGCAGAGGACTCCCACAAATCCGCCTGCGGAGCCGTCCGTGGAACCGAGGACTGGCGCTCATGCCCGGACGGTGAGGTGACTTGGTTACCGCTCATTTCGAGGAGGATTTCAGACCCAGCCCTAATCTGCGCGCCCCCAAGGGTCGTGTCGTGCGTTGCCACGAGGCGCCAAGTCGGGACGGATGATCCGGTGGCCAGCACGTGTCTGACCATGGCCCTGGAGCCTGCGTCCGACGCTGCATCCTCATGCGATGGTGATGGCCACCTCTTCGTTGATCCGGTCGGTCGCGAACTTGATGGTTCATCAGCTTGATGTCCGGGCCGCGGACGGCGGCCTCGATGCGGAACTCGGTTACTCCGGTCGCCGCGGTCTCCGTCGCGGCTTTGACCAGTTCGCGGATGTCGAGCCAGACGCCGCGCACGGGCGAGTCGAAGAGGCCGGACTGGCTGCAGAAGTGGCAGTCCTCGGGGCAGCCGCCGGTCTTGATGGAGATGATGCATTCCACTTCGACGTCCTCGCCGCAGTGCCTCAGGCGTACTTCGTGGGCCAACTGCAGGGCGGCGGGCAGCGCTTCGTCCGGCAGCTGGAGGATTTCGACAAGCTGGTCCTCAGCGAGACCGATGCCTTCGTCGAGGACCTGCCGGCGGGCAGTATCGAGAATTGCGTTGCTGATGGTCCCGGGAAGTGCCTCAATCGTCATTGATTGTCCTTTTCGCTGGGTTTCTGGGATATGCCTCACCGGCGACAGTAGTTTCCGGCTGGCTGAAGGATTTTGTGCGTTCCCCACAAGAACGGGGCCGACGGTTTGTTTCGCCCGGCGAGGCCGCCGGACGGCCGCGCGCCCAAGACCATTAGGGCACGCCTGATCGATCATCCCGGTCAGGAAATGGTTCTTCCCGACGCCGTCTTCCCCAGGATCAAGCTTGATGCCCTGCCGGATTTCAGGCGCTGCGTGGCATCGGCGATCATCCGACCAGGGTGGTCCTCCTTGTCCGTGGTTTAGGCGAGCGTCAACCGCAGGGGCACGGAGTCCCAGCCACGAAGGGTGTTGTTGTGGTGGCGTTCGATCGCCGAGGCAAGTTCGATGCCCTTGATCCGAGGCACCAGTTGTTCCAGCAATGACGCCGCCTGGAGGCGGGCTGCGTGCTGGCCCACACACTGATGGATGCCCATGCCGAAGGACAGGTGCCCGGACGGGTCGCGGGAGAGGTCGAACTTGTCCGGGTTTTCCCAGCGGCGCGGATCGCGGTTTGCCGCCGCGAAGCACAGCATGACCCTGCTGCCTTCGGGGATGGTGCTACCGCCGATGGTGACGTTGCTCGAGGTCTTACGGAAGATCTGCTGGACCGGGGATTCCCAGCGCAGCGATTCGTCGAAGGCAACGCGCGCCAGGTTGGGGTTCCTGCGCAGCGCCTCCCACTGCTCCGGGTTGGAGGCAAAGGCATAGAGCATGCCGGAGATCCCGTAGACGGTGGTATCCACGCCGGCCGAGAGCAGCGAGCGGGTCAGCAGCGGGGCCTGTTCGTGCAGGATGTCTCCGCGGTCGGCGGCGGCCCAGATGTCGGCGCCGAAACCCTCGGGCTTCAAGGCGTCGCGCTGGCACTTGGCGGTGGCCCACTCGGTGTATTCGGCGGCCTTGCACTTGCCCTGCTCTACGAGCTCGTTATCGGGACCGAGCGCATTGAAGATGTGGTCGGCATAGGGCACCAGGTTTTCGCGGCCTTCCTCGGAGATGCCGGAAGCCTCGGGGAAGAAGTTCACCGGAAGTTTCGAGCCGATATCGCGGTGCCCATCGACCTCGACCTGCCCGCCAGGGATGGAGCCGGCCAGCAATCCGTCGATGATGCCACCGGCCATTTCCATGCAGCCGGCCTTCATGGAGCGCAACACCCTGGAGGACATGATCGCCTGGAGCACCTCGCGTGGTGCGTCGTGCTGCGGCGGATCCATCTGCAGCAGGCCCCGGGCACGCCACGGCTCGTTAAGGCCCACGCCGGAACCTGAGGTCAGTTCCTGCCAGTTCGCGACGGCGGCCGAGAGGTCCTCGTAGCGTCCGATCGCGTACGCGTTGTACTTGGACAAAAACACCACGCGGCCGGCCTCGCGCAGGCGCTCCTGGAACGGCAGGGGGTTGTCCAGGATTTCCGGCGAGAACGGGTCGTCGTCGAGGACCGGGATGGTTCCGTGGTTAACGGGGCACTTCGTCACTGTCGACATGGGGGTTGCTCCTAAAGATCCAGCACGAGGCGATCGGTGATCGCGCGTGAGACACAGACAAACATTCGGTCGTTCTTGGCGCGCTCCGCGTCATTGAGGAGCGAGTCACGGTGCTCTGGGGTACCCCCGAGGACGCTGACCTCACAGGTGCCGCACACGCCTTCGTTGCACGAGGAGAGCACGGGGACGCCGGCGTCGCTCAAGGCCGAGAGCACCGTTTCGTCGGTCCCGACGGTGATGCACCGCTTCGAGAGCGCAAGTTCGAGCGTGAACGGTTCGGTCCGCACCGGGGCTGGCAGGGTTGCCGGCACGAAGCGTTCGAAACGCACCGCCCAGGACGGCCAGGCGGCTGCGGCACCGGCTACGGCGTTCAGGAGCGGCTCCGGTCCGCAGCAGTAGACCCGTCCCCCGTCAAGAGGTTCGTTCAGGAAGGTGAGGTTCAGGTGGCCCAGCTCGTCCTGCGGCCAGATGGTGACTTTGTCGCCGTACTGGGCCAGCTCGTCGAGGAAGGCCATCGAGGCGCGCGTGCGGCCGCCGTAGTGCAGGTGCCAGTCGATGCCCAGCTGTTCGGCGGCGGCGATCATCGTCATGATCGGGGTGATCCCTATGCCGCCGGCAATGAATTCGTAGCGGGTCGCCTGAGTCAGGTGGAAGTTATTGCGAGGGGTTCCCACGGTGAGCATGTCTCCGACGGCGAGCCCGTCATGGATGTGGCGTGAGCCGCCCTTGGAGTTCGGTTCGTTCAGCACTGCCACCTCGTAGGCGTGTGCGTCCCAGCGGTCCCCGCACAGCGAATAGTGGCGCGAGAGGGCTCCGGCGTCCGTGGTCGGGAGCACCAGTTCGATGTGTGAGCCTGGCGTCCAGTCAGGGACGCGGCCGTTGTGTGGTTCCTCGAGGCGCAACCGCACCACGCCGTCGGCGATGACATCCTTCCGCGTGACCCGGAGGGACTGGATTCCAGGGTGACCGGCAGCGGGCTTGGAGGCCGACGAAGCGTCGACCGTGAGCGAAGCGGCATGAGTAGGCATATGACGATCATCCGCGCAAAGCACAGCTGTAATCAATCTCACATAACTTATCAAGGCGATAGCCACATATGCATGCCAGGGAACTTGACAGCAATCAACGAGGATCTGCGGACATGACAAAGTCCCCTTCACCACTGGTTGTGGTGAAGGGGACTTTGAGCCATCTTGAGCGTTGCTCGCGTTATGCGGTGCGTCGCGCGCGCTGGCGCTTCAGCTCATTGCGGGCCAGGGCGTTTTTGTGCACCTCGTCGGGGCCGTCGGCGAACCTGAGGGTGCGCGCATAGGCAAACGCCGAGGCCAGGAAGAAGTCCTGCGAGAGCCCGCCGGCGCCGTGGACCTGAATGGCCTTGTCGAGGATCCATTCAACGGTCGAGGGGGTGGCGATCTTGATGGCCTGGATCTCGGTGTGGGCGCCCTTGTTGCCCACCGTGTCCATGAGCCAGGCAGTCTTGAGGACCACCAGGCGCAGCTGTTCGACCCGGACGCGGGACTCGGCGATCCAGTCACGGATCACCCCCTGTTCGCTCAGCGGCTTGCCGAAGGCAACGCGCTCGTCGGCACGTTCGCACATCATCTTGATAGCGCGCTCGGCCATGCCGATCGCACGCATGCAGTGATGGATGCGGCCGGGGCCCAGACGCGCTTGGGCAATCGCGAAGCCGTCACCTTCGCCGCCGATGATGTTCCCGACCGGGACCCTGACATCGGTGAACACGATCTCGGCGTGGCCGCCGTTGTAGTGGTCCTCGTACCCGAAGATCTTCATGGCCCGCTTGATTTCGACCCCGGGGGTATCGCGCGGCACCAGGATCTGGCTCTGCTGGCGGTGCCGCTCGGCGGTGGGATCGGTCTTGCCCATCACGATGAAGATCTTGGCGTTGGGGTTCATCGCGCCGGTAATAAACCATTTGCGACCGTTGATCACATAATCGTCGCCGTCACGCACGATGCTCGTCTCGACGTTGGTCGCGTCGGAGGAGGCAACGGCCGGCTCCGTCATGGCGAAGGCCGAACGAATCTCACCTTCGAGCAACGGCTTAAGCCATTTCTCCTTCTGCTCTTTGGTGCCGAACTCCGCCAACAATTCCATGTTGCCGGTGTCCGGGGCCGAGCAGTTCAGGGCCGCCGGAGCAAGCATGCGGCTGCGGCCGGTGATCTCGGCAAGCGGGGCGTACTGGACGTTGGTCAGCCCGGCCCCGCCTTCGCCGGGCAGGAACAGGTTCCACAGGCCACGGCTGCGCGCTTCTGCGCGCAATTTCTGCAAGATCGGGGATTCCGAGAACGCGTACGGGTTCTCGAGGTTGTCCAGCTCTTCCTGGTATGCCGCTTCGGCGGGGTAAATGTGCCCGTACATGAAGCCGACAAGCTCCTTCTTCAGGAGCTCGGTCCGCTCGTCTGTTGAGAATTCCATCTATTTGTACTCCTTCAGTGATTCGAGCCCGAGTCCCAGCAGCAAAGGCACAGTGCTGCCGCTGTCTTCGAAGCCCTCGCCAACGGTTTGCCGGTTGATGTGTCTGTAGCGGACGCCCTCGGAAATGCCTGCCAGCTTGAAGCAGGCCAATCCCACGTAGAATCCGAATCCGTCAAGAGAGCGACCGCTCTCGGCTTCGTAGAGCGCCATGATCTCCTCCTCCGAGGGGTAGCCGGGCGCCATGGTCACGTCGTATGTGGATGGGTCCGTCGACGCCCGGGCTGCCACGATCCGTGCGCGCCGCTGGTAGGTCAGCATCAGCGCCAAGTCCAGCAGGGGGTCCCCGAGCGTGGCCATCTCCCAGTCGATGACTGCGGCTGGCAGGTCGTCGGCGCCCATCAACACGTTGTCCAGACGGAAATCCCCATGGACGATGCCAGAGGCGGACTCGAAGGGCACTGCGGCAACGAGCTTTTCGTAAAGCTTGTCCGCGCCGGAAAGTTCGCGGGTGAAGGATGCATCAAGCTGCTGCTTCCAACGATTCACCTGACGACCGAGGAAGCCCTCGGGCCTGCCGAAACCGCCCAGCCCGACGGCGGCAGGATCCACCCGGTGCAGCTTCGCCAAGGTGCCCACCAGCTCCGTCGCGATGGCCCGCGTGCGCTCCTCGCCGAGCGGTTTGATCTCGTCAGCGTACCGGTACGGCACGCCGTCGATCCGCTCCATGATGTAGAAGTCGGCACCCAGGACGTCCTTGTCGCCGCAATAGGCAAACATCCTCGCCACCGGGACATCCGTGTGTCGAAGCGCATCGGCCAGCGTGTACTCGCGGCGCATGTCGTGGGCCGTGGCCATGATCGTACCCAGCGGAGGGCGGCGCACAATCCATTGGCGGACGCCGTCGGTGAGCTCATATGTCAGGTTCGATTTTCCGCCCTGGATCAGGCTGGCCGAGAGCTCCCCCGCAACCAGTCCGGGGCATTCGCGGGCCAACCAATCCCTCAGACGGTCAAGGTCGAGCCCGGTGGGCGATCCTTGGCGCGTCGCCACGCCGCCGTCGTTTGCTGTCCTCATCGCGTCACTCATGCCCGGGCGAATTCCGGTACGAGCGCCTCGTAGGTGATGTCACCCTCCTTGACGCTTCCAAAGCGCAGGGCAAGTTCGGCCATGTGGTTCACGGTTTCCTTGCTTGCCCTGAACATCGGCTTGAGGTTGTGGGCAACCGCGCTCGCGTAGTGCTCGACGTAGGCTGCAGCGATTTCGGGGGCCTTGCCGCCGAGCCCGGAGGTGTTGAGCAGTTCGGCCGCGGCCTTCTTGTTGTTGATGATCCACTTGCTGGCATCGTCCTGGGCAGCCAACCAATTCTGGACGGCTTCCGGGTGCTGCTGCACCATTTCCTCGCGGACGCCCATTGCGACCACGGCCTGGTTGCGCATCAGCTCGGGCACATTCGCTTCGGCGAAGTCAATCAGGATCCTCCCACCGGTCTCCTGGGCGACGAAACGCGTGGCAGTCCATTGGACGGTGACGTATGCATCGATGCGTTCGGCATTCAGGTTAGGAATCGCCTGCGCGGTGGGGCCCACCGCAAGGACCGTGACGTCACTGTATTTCATGCCTGCAAGCTCAAGGGCAAGCTTCAATTGCAGGTCGCCACCCGCGCCAACAGATGAGACACCAACCTTCTTGCCCTTCAGTGACGCGATCTTCTCTTCGAAACTCGCCTCGGGCCCGGGCCAGCTGAGGTTCTTGCTGCCGACGATGCCGTAAGTTGTTTCGAGAGTCCGGAATCCAACGAGCAGCGGGCGTTTGCCCTTCGAACTGTTCGCGTGGGTTGCCATAAGCAGCAACGTGTCCGATGCGTATGCATCGACGGCGCCGGCGACAAGCAGCTGGTATGCCTGGACGCCACTTTGTGGGCTGAGGTGCTTCGGGACATCGAGTTGGTGCTTGGCGTAATCCTTGTTGGCAAGATTAATCGCATCAAGGAAGTACGCGTCGCCGGGGAAGGCAGCAATGGCGAATTTCTGGGGCTCGCCTGCGGAAGCCGAACCTCCGCCGCCCCCACAGGCCGTGAGCAATGAGGCCGAGCCAATCGCCGCCGCGCCAAGGCCGAAATACTGCAACAGCGAGCGGCGCGTTGGCCCGCTGTCCAACGTCCGCAGACCCGCGAAGGGCGATCCACCGTTCTGTGACTCAAACATTCTTACTCCTGTGTGGTTGATTCGTGCCTGAGGGCCTTTGCGGTCCTCATTGCCCGCTTTGAAGCAACGTGCCTACCCGTTGCTTCCGGCGTGTTCCATGACGACCCTGCCCACGGTCTTTCCGTCGGCGAGCCGCTGAAGTGCGGCGGGCACGCCGTCCAACGTGAACCTTTCGCTGACGAAGGGGTCAATGGCGCCCGCGTCCGCCAGCCTGGTCAGCTCCCGGTGACACTCGTCGACCGCCGCGGGGTTCTTGGTGTTGTAAAGGCCCCAGTGGATGCCTACGATCGAGTAGTTCTTCACCAGTGCGTGGTTCAGGGAGGCGGACTGGATCTCCCCGCCGGCAAAGCCGACGACAATGATCCGGCCCTCGAACGCGATGCACTTGGTCGAGCGCTGGTAGGTCTCGCCGCCGACGGGATCGTAGATCACATCTGCGCCCGTGCCGCCGGTGAACACTTTGACCTGCTCGACGAAGTCCTGCGTGCGGCGGTCGATGACCAGGTCGGCGCCGAGCTTCCTCGCATATTCGGCCTTGGCCTCGCCCCCGACGACGCCGATGACGGTTGCACCGGCGGCCTTGCCGAGCTGGATGGCGGCACTACCCACCCCGCCTGCGGCGGCGTGGACCAGCAGCGTCTCGCCGGGCTGGATCCTGGCCAGCCGATGCAGCCCGAACCATCCAGTCTGGTAGCCGATGAACAGGCTGGAGGCCTGCGCGTCATCGAGCGATGCAGGGGCCTGGTGCACCTTGTCCTGGTCCATCAGCGCGTACTCGGCGAATCCTCCGTACGGAAGCGTGGTCAGGCCCAGCACCCGGTCGCCCACCGCGGCGCGGGTGACGCCCGGCCCGGTGACGACGACCTCGGCGCAGACTTCGCGTCCGGGGGTGAAGGGCAGCTCGGGCTTGACCTGGTACACGCCGCGGCACATCAGCACATCCGGGAAGTTGGCCGCGGAGGCCAGCACGCGTACGACTACCTGGCCTTCGCCAGCTTCGGGCACTGCGCGTTCAACGAGTTGGAGGGCATCGACCGGTTCACCGAGTTCCGTGACCGACCACGCTTTCAACGTGCTGGGGATCGGCATGCCCTATTCCGCCTCGAAATTGATCAGCGGCTGCCCGGGAGCTACCACGTCGCCCACGGACACGTGGATGGCCAGGACAGTTCCCGAGTCCTCCGCCGTGACCGGGATTTCCATCTTCATGGCTTCGAGAATCATGAAGATGTCGTCTTCCTCCACGCGGTCCCCCGGTGCCACGAGGATCTTCCATACGCTTGCACCCATGTCAGCCGCAATTGTCTCTGCCATTTTCATGCACTCCTTTTGGCCAGCTTGGCCTGTTCTTTAAGTCGTTGCTGGATGCGCTCCACCAGTCCGGTGTCGTAGCGTCCGGCAGTGAATTCGTCATCGGAGAGGATCTCCTCAAGGAAGGGCTGGTTGGTGACCAGTCCCTCGATCTCGAAGTCCTCGCAGGCCTTGATGGCCCGTGCCAGGGCGTCTTCGCGGGTTTCGCCGTACGCGCACACCTTGGCGACCAGCGAGTCGAAGTGCGGGGTGACTTCGGTGCCCCCTACGTAACCCGAATCGACGCGGATGCCCTCGCCGGTGGGTTCTACCCAGACATTGATGGGACCGGGGCGCGGGAAGAACCGCTTCGGGTCCTCCGCGCAGATCCGCAGCTCAATGGCGTGGCCTCGGGCGACCGGGTTGAAGTCGGCGGTGGTGGTGCCCGAGGCAGCAATGCTCAGTTGCTGTTCAATCAGGTCGACGCCGTGCGTAAGTTCCGTAATCGGGTGCTCAACCTGGATACGGGTATTCATCTCCAGGAAGACGAAATCGCCGGTACGGGTATCGAGCAGGAATTCGACGGTGCCTGCGTTGCGGTAGCCCACCGAGCCGGCGGCCGCGATGGCTGATTCGATGAGGCGTGCACGCACGTCCGGATCGAGGTGCGGAGCCGGGGATTCCTCAATGAGTTTCTGGTGGCGGCGCTGGGTGGAGCAATCTCGCTCGCCCAGGGCGACGATCGTACCGTCGTTGAGGCCCAGTACCTGGATCTCAACGTGCCGCGCCGACTCCACGAAACGTTCCACGAAGACGCGGTCGGAGCCGAAGCTACGCTCGGACATCGACCTGGTGTTCTCGAACGCCTTGCGCAATTCCTCGTCGTCGCGGGCCACGGCCATGCCGATGCCCCCGCCGCCGGCCGAAGCCTTGACCATCACCGGGTAGCCCACGCGCGTGGCTTCCTCGACGGCCTCGTCGCCGGTCTTCAGTGCCGCACCTGCGTCGCCGGAAATCGGCACACCGGCGGTGGCCACCGCGCGACGCGACTCGACCTTGTCGCCCATGACCTCGATGACCTCTGCAGAGGGGCCAACCCAGGTCAGCCCCGCTTCGGCCACTGCCCGGGCAAAGCCGGCGTTCTCGGCCAGGAACCCGTATCCGGGGTGGATGGCCGTGGCCCCCGTGTCCTTGGCGACACGCACGATCTGTTCGGCGTCGAGGTAAGCCTGCACCGGCAGCTCACCCTCTAGCTGTACTGCGACATCTGCCTCGCTGACGTACGGCAGGGCGGAATCGACCTTGTGGTAGACAGCAACGGTGCGCACGCCCAGCCGCTTGGCAGTCCTGATGATTCGTCGTGCGATTTCGCCACGGTTGGCGATCAGCAGACTCTCTGGAAATGAATTCATGGTGATCTCTCCTTAGAAGCTCGTCGGCCAGGTGCGCAAGAGGTGTTCGCCCACGCCGTTGCTCCGGGCCCGGTAGTGGTCCTTCAACGCGCCGAGGATGAACTCGCGCGTTTCGGACGGATCGATGACCTGCTCGAAACCGAAGACCTGGGCCACGTCATAGGCGGTGGTTCCCTTGTTCATCTCCGCGAGGCGCAACTCGTACTTCTCCGGGTCACTTTCGGGGGTGATGCCGTGGACCACGGAGACAGCGGAGGTCGGATCCATGAAACTGACCTCGGAAGACCACCAGCCGGCCGTGGCGTCAGCGGTGCCGCCGCCACCCATGTTGATCAGGGCCTGGCCATAGTTCTTGCGCATGGTGACCGCGATCTTCGGCACGGTGACCAGTGAGAGGGCGTTCATCCAGTTGATGATCTTGCCGGCAACCTTGCTCCGCTCGGCCTCGAGGCCGATCAGGAAGCCCGGCTGGTCGACGAGCATGACCACAGGGATGTTGTAGGAGTCGCAGAGGACCAGGAAACTGGTCGCCTTGTCGCAGGCGGCACCGTCAAGCGCGCCGCCCTTGAACATCGGGTTGTTGGCGATGATGCCCACGGACTGGCCGCCGATGCGGGCCAGCGAGGTCACCAGGGACTTGCCGTAGCGGGCCTTGATCGGGAACACCGAGCCGGTGTCGGCGACGATGTCGATGACCTTGCGCACGTCGTAGGTCTGCGTGCGGGACTCGGGGACGATCGACTTGATCTCCTCCGCACGCTCGCCGGATCCGTGGGGGATCGGCGCGAGAGGCGGGGTCTCGCCATTGTGCGAGGGCAGGTAGGAGAGGAAGCGGCGGACCAGTTCGATCGCTTCCTGGTCGGTGTCGGCAACGGCGTCGGCGAAGCCGGTGACCTCGGCGTGCATCTTCCAGCCTCCGAGTTCCTGGGCGTCGACCTGTTGGCCGGTGGCGCGGGCGACCAGGTTGGGGCTGGACACGGCGAGCACGGCCCCCTTGCGGAAGACCGCGAAGTCGGAGGCCATGGTGTGCCAGGCGGCCGAACCGAAGCAGAAGCCGAAGGCCGCGGATACCCACGGGCTTTCACGCTGGCGCAGGAAGCGGGTCTTGCCGCTGGCACTGCCCATGCCGGTGCCGCCCATGGCGTCGGGCATGCGCACACCCGTGGATTCGGAAAGGTAGACCAGCGGCTGGCCGGTCTTGACGACCAGTTCCTTGAAATGGGCCATCTTCTTGTTGCTGACCGGGCTGGAGGAGGAACCCTTGACGGTGAAGTCGTAGGCAACAACGCTCGCGCGTCGGCCGTCAACCTCGCCGGAACCGGTGATCTTGCCGTCGGCAGGGGTCTTGTCGCGGTCCGCCGGAACGGCCGAGGTCACGAACAACCCGCTCTCGCGGAAGGTTCCCGGGTCCAGCAGCAGCGCGATGCGCTCGCGTGCGTTCAGTTCGCCCTTGGCGAGTCGGGCCTCAAGCTTCCTGGTGCCGCCCATGGCCAACGCCGCGGCACGCTTTTCTCGTGCTCCTGCTCGCGGGTGAGCTTGGCTTCCCCGATTGCGATCGCGTCGGTCTTGACTGCTTCGGTCGTCATCTCTACTGCCTTCCGTCTGCGCCAAGCGACGCCTGGTGGATCTGCTTGCTTTGTTCGAGCACCGCCCGTGAGGCCAGTGCCGCGTCTTCGAAGGCCCCGAAGACCGGGATTCCGATCTGGCGGGCGCGATGTGCGTACGTCTTGATCATTTCCTCGGTTCCTGCGCTGCCGTCCGTCTTCAAGACCAGGATCTGGTGGGTTCCCGGACGCGACTCGTCGCGTGCCCTGGCGATCGAGTCGATGATGTTGCCCGTCACGTCACCGTGGGTGGCCCCGAGGTTGCGCTGGATGATGCCCACGTTCAGGTGGGAGATCAGCACGGCGGGGTGGCTGTCGGCGAGTACGGTCTTGAGAATGTCCTCCGCGACCGCGCCGCTCCTGACGGCCAGCGTGCCGGCCGGCACGTCGATTGGGTTGTGGAATCCGTTGCCCGGGGGCAGGTCGAGGGCCTCGAGGGCCTCGATGACCCGGGCGGGAAGCGGCGAGGTTGCCACGCCCTGGCGGTCAAGGGCGTCGGCTCCCAGCACGCTGGCACCACCGCCGTTTCCGAAGAGCACTGCCTCGCGGCCGTTGGGCTCAACGCTCAAGTCGAGTGTCGCCAGGGCGTGCAGCGCAGAGGCGAAATCGGCGAGCGAGTCGACAAGGGTCATGCCGGCCTGGCGCGCGATGGCCGGCCACAGGCGGTGGTTGCCCGCAAGGGCGCCGGTGTGGCTGGTGGCCGCACGCGAGCCTTCCGCGGTCCGGCCGCCGGCCAGCAGCACCACGGGCTTGCGGGTTTCGGCCGCGGCAAGCACGTCCAGGACCTGGCGGGCCACGGCCAGCGACTCCAGGTACAAGCCGATGACCTGGACCTCGTCGTTGCGCAGGAAGGACTCTACGAGTTCGGCGGCGTCGACGTCGGCACTGTTTCCGATGCTTGTCACGGAGTGGAAGTCGATGCCGCGGGCAGCGCCGACGCGCAGGATGTCGACGCTCAGCCCGCCGCTCTGCGAGACCACAGCCGTGGTTCCGGGTGTCAGCGGGGCCTCCGGGACAAAGGAGAGCTTCCCGGCCGAGGCGTGGGTGCCCAGGCAGTTCGGGCCGATCAGGCGGATGCCTGCCCCGCGCACCGTTGCAACGAGCGTGGCTTCGAGTTCCTTGCCTTCTTCGACCTCGCCGAAACCGCTGGAAACGACCTGGGCGAAACGCACCTTGCCGGCGCCCTGGCCCAGTGCCTCGGCGACGCGTGCTCCTGGCAGTGCCACGAAGGCGTAGTCGATGGGTTCGTCCACGTCGGCCAGCGAGGCGATGGTGGGCAGGCCCTCGATCTCGTCGGCGGCCGGGTGGACCGGGACGATGGTGCCGTCGAAGCCGCCGGCGCGGATGTTGCGGATGAACCGGTTGGCGAGGTTCGGGCGCTTGCCGCTTGCACCCAGGACCGCGATGCGGCGGGGCTGGAACAGCGGGGAGAAGTCGGTGGCCCGGCCATCGTTGCGGCCAGCGGCCACGACGCCGTCGGTTCCCAGCGGCCCGACGACGAAGCGGGCATCCACTGCGACCGCCCGCGTGTCGGAAACGATCACCGGGTTGAGATCGATTTCGACGACGTCATCGGGAAGGGAAGCCAGAAGGCCGCCGGGGCCGGCAAGTCGCGAGATCAGCGTGACAAGGGCCGGGACATCGGCTTTCACGCCGCCACGTGCACCGTTGAGTACCTTCATGCCGCGAAGTTCGTGCAGCATGTCAAGAATCTGCTCGTCCGACAGGGGCGCCAGGCCAAAGGCAACGTCTTCGAATACCTCCACAAGGATCCCGCCGAGGCCGAGCATGACGGTCCAGCCCAGTCCGGGAGCCCGCACCGCGCCAACGATGATCTCGTGGCCGGCCGGCACCATTTCCTCGACCAGGAGGCCATCCAGCTCGTGCCCGAAGTCGGCCAGGCTCTCGCGCATCTGTCCCGCTACTTCGTCAGCGTCGGCGCGGGTCACACCGACACGCACTCCACCGGCGTCGGACTTGTGCACGAGCGTCGCCGAGATCGCTTTGACGACCAGCGGTTCGCGAAGGTGGACCGGAAGCTCCTGGCCCACTGCAATTTCGACGCCTTGGGGGGTATCAATGCCAAATGCCGAAAGCAGGGATTTTCCTTCGGCCTCGGTAAACATGGCCGATTCTCTGTTTCTGGCCTGTGCGATGAACTCGACGATTGTCTCGGCGCGACTCGACAGGGCTGTTTCAACTAACAACGGGGGGCACCTCACTGAACGTCGGATCCGGACGGCATACTCTCGCGTCCGGTGTGATTTCAGTCTCGCCAGCCAATCCGGGCCTGGGAAGGTCGCCAGCGCTGGCGGGGTGATATGCCTGCGCTATCGGCACGGATACTGAACGCCCCTATCGGGTCCGCCGGACCGCGACAAGGAGACCCTCTTCGAGACATGGGACCGCCCGGAACCCTTACGGAAGTGGCAGGGAGGCAGGGCAGGCGGGGCCGCCGTCGGGCTCGCCGAGAAGGCGGGCAGCGGGCGCGTCAGGCGGCTAGAAGGTCTTGGCGGCTTCCCGCAAGAGACGCAGGAACGCCTGCACTGCCGAGGACCTGGCCTCGTCTTTCCTGACGATGGCGGAAGTACTGGCACGTGCCCATTCGAAGGGAAGCGGCACGAGCGCAACACCCTTGCCGCTGATGGTCGAATCGAGAAGCGTGTTCGCCATGCAAATTCCGACGCCGGCTCGCACCATGGCTTGCGCTGCCTCAGCATTGGGTGTGGCGTAGACGATTCTGGCCTCAATCCCTTCCAGCATTCGTTCAAAGGCCACGCGCAGGATGCTTGACTCTGCAGGAAAGATCAGCGCTTCCCCTTCCAGGTCTGCGGGTTCGAAGTCATCCTTGCCGGCGAGCCGATGGCCCTCGGGAACGGACAGAACCAGCCGGCCTGAGACGAGATCGATGTGGTGCAGCAAGGCATCTTCGGCAGGAGTCAGTTCGATACCGGGCAGGCGGGTCACCAGGCCGACGTCGAAATGGCCGCTGAGAACGCCGCGAACCACCATCTTCGAGGGGCCCTCGTCGACTTCGAAACGTACATTGGGGAATTCGGTCAAGAGTCGTTTGACCACCGTGGGAAGAATCGACTGGGACCCTGCCGGCACCGTTCCGAGCCGGACCGTGCCCAACTTCAGGCCGCCGATAGCGCTGGCTTCCTCGCGCAGCATACGCTCGGCCTGAACAGCCGCAACCACGTGCGGCATGATCCTGTCTGCCGCATAGGTTGGCCGCACACCCTTGGCACCGCGGGTCACCAGGATGACACCCAAGTCCTCTTCGAGCCGCTGTACCTGGTTCGTGATGGTCGGCTGGGAGATGTCGAGTTCCTTGGCAGCTTGCCGGAATGAGCCCGTCCGCAACGCTGCCTCCAGATAGCGCAACTGCGCGAACCTCATGGCATTTTCTCCTCTGTCGCGGTCCATTACCGGTGGATGACCACGTTACTCCGATCACAACTCCCGGGCTATTTCCTCCCCGGTCACAAAGCATCCGAACTGGATGGCCCCTCCCGAGGTCAGCCTAATAACTCATCGAGCCCCATTGAGTCCCTTGACAGGGCGCCCTCTTCGACGGGGTTCTGACCGGGCGCTACAGCACTGACGCGGACGAGGGTCAGGGCTACCTCGTCCACTTGGTCACGAGCTTCTGCAAGCCCGAGATGGAAAGGTCAAGGACCATCGACAGCAAGCCCATGGCGAGCAGGATGGCGAAGGTTTCCGAAACCTGGAAGTTGTTGGTCACCACCACCAACCGCTGGCCAAGACCGGTGTACGCGCCGACCATTTCCGAGACCACGGCACCGAGCACCGAGTACACGGCGCCGAGCCGTAGTCCGCCCACGATGGACGGCAACGCGGACGGCAGTTCGATCTTGAAGAAGCGTTGCTTGCGCGTCATTCCCAGCGACTTGGTCAACTGTTTGATGTCGTGGTCGATCCCCTCCAAGGCGCCCATGGTGCTGGTCATCAGGACGAAGAACACCACACTGAAGGCAACAAGTGCCTTCGGGCCAAACCCCAGACCAAACCAGAGGATAAAGATCGGTGCCAATGCCGGACGCGGAAGGCTGTTCATCAGGGTCAGGAAAGGCCTGGCCGCGATATGCAGAACCTCGACGCGGGCGAAGATGACGCCTGCCAGGATGCCCAGGATCGCACCAGAGACCAAGCCGGCCATGGCACCGCCGAACGTCGCGGCCACATCAACCCAGAACGTGCCATCCCCCAGTTGCTTGATGAAGGACGTCGCGACATTACCGGGGGTGGAAACCAGCGTCGGATCCATGATCCGCTGGCCGGTCACAAAGGCCCAGCTGACGACGAAGACGGCGAGCACACCGATTCTCAGGGCCCAGACGCCCAGCTGCCGGTTGATGCGTGATCGGCGCCGTTCCGCGAGGATCGATCTGTCGTCGTAGGGCGGTGCGCCTGCGGAGGCGACCAGAGTGTCCGCCTTAGCGATCGTTTCCATGTCAAACCCTTCCCTTGCGGTCTTCGGTAGTGCTGGATGGATCATGCATTGCGCGGTTCCCGGACGAGCTTTGCGTCCAAGGGCGATGAGGTGTGCGGTCCGCCGGTGACCTGCAGGACCGTCCCGGTGATGAAGCTCGACGCGTCGGAGCACAGGTAAAGGCACGCATCGGCCACTTCTTCCGGCAACCCCACGCGGCCCAGGGCCAGGAACTCTCCGAAGGACTTCTCGATATCCGCGTTGGCAAAGCGCGAGGACGCAGTCAGCGTGGCGCCAGGCTCAACGCAGTTGACGCGGACGCCGCGGTCGGCCCATTCCCAGGACATCGTCTTGGTCAGCGAGGCAAGCCCTGCCTTGGCGGCTGCATACGCCCCGCGCATCGGGTGGGCGTGGTTCGCCGAACCGGACCCGACGTTGATGATGCTTCCACCGCCCTGCCTCTCAAAGACCGGGAGGCAGGCGACCGAGACGTGGAAGGCACCGCTGAGGTTGGTGCCGATCGTTGCGTTCCATGCATTGGCCGACAGGTCTTCCAGGCGTGCTGCGAAGTTGCCGCCGGCGTTGTTGATCAGGATATCGATCCGGCCGAACTCCTCCAGGGCGGCACGCACCAGCGCACCGGCAGTCTCCGGCTCCTTGATGTTGCCGGTGACCACAATGGCCTTGCGTCCGAGTTCGCGGATCTGCACGGCCTTCGCTTCGAGCGCCTCGGCCTTGCGTCCGTGCAGGATCAAATCCGCGCCGGCTTCGGCGAACTTGTCGGCAAGCGCCGAGCCGATACCGCCGGAAGCGCCCGTCACGATGACAACCTGGCCGGTGAAATCGAAGGTGGTCTGACCCGACTTTTTGCCGGTGGTGGTGATTGTGTTCGTCATGTGACGTCCTCCTGATTGATGTGTGCCCGGTGTGTGCGGCGGACTTCACGCATGGCGGGCCCTCCATGGCAATGGTGCGTTTGAGAAAGCTTCCTTCCATTCGAGGCCGTGGGCAACGTCAGAATCGCTATCGAGGTGATAGCCCGGATCGGGCCTGTTTTTCTTGACTCTGCAGCCAAGGTGTTCAACGATTCATTGACCAGTGGGTGACGTGCACCACAGGATCAGACTTCCCGGTTCCTCGTGTTCATTGCTGTGCCAGCGTGATCATCCTTGGGGCCGGCTCCGCAATCGTCAGCCAACGAAGACTGCCAAACGGGTCGGCCCCGCAAAATAACGACTGGAGCGACAATGCCCAATACAACCCTCCGCTCAACCGGCGATAATGAGACCCTCATGAGTGAAACGGCATCGCAGCCCACCGCAGCCAGGGGAGTTTCAGTCGAGTTCAAGAATGTGAACCACAGCTTCCTCCACGGCAATCGACCAGTGCGGGTGTTGGACAACTTCAATCTGCACATCGGACCGTCGGAGTTCGTCAGCATCGTCGGCCCGTCCGGCTGCGGCAAGACCACAGCCCTCGGGATGGTGGGCAACCTCTTGAAGCCGCGCAATGGCAATGTTCGTATTGATAACGCCGAGGTACGTCCCGGAAGCAATGACGCGGCCTTCCTCTTCGCCCGTGACGCTCTTCTGCCCTGGCGCCGGGTCCGCAGCAACGTCGAACTCGGCATGGAAATCCGGGGAGTTCCCAAGGAAGAGCGCCGCGAACGCGCTGACGCCTGGCTGCGCCGGGTTCGACTGCACGAGTTTGCGGACTCCGACGTCCTCCACCTGTCCCAGGGCATGCGCCAGCGCGTCGCAATCGCACGGACCCTGGTGCAGAACCCCAAAGTACTGCTGATGGACGAGCCGTTCGCAGCCTTGGACGCACAGACCCGCGCGATCCAGCAGGAGGAGTTTACCCAGCTCTGGGAAGCTGAGCGCCCAACGGTCATCTTCGTGACCCACGACCTCGAGGAAGCCATCCTGCTCAGCGACCGGGTTATCCTGATGGCCAGCCGGCCCGGCCGCATGGTGGTCGACATGAAGATCGAACTCGAGCGGCCGCGACGCCAGGAGATGCGTCGGGACTCCGATCTGTTCAAGTCCTATTTTCACGATATGTCCGATCGACTTCGAAGCGAAGTCGAACTCGCCGAACAGCGCATCAGGGAGGAGAGCCAGAATGGCTGAGACGTTGCAAAAGGTTGCCGGCGCCGATGGCACCACTGTCGCCTATCGCCAGTATGGCGAAGGCCCGCGCCTGATTACGTGCCTGCACTCCTTGGCATTGGACGGGTCGTGGTACGCACCATTGGCCGAGGCACTTGACGAAGATTATCGCCTGCTCGTACCTGACTTCCGCGGACATGGACAAAGCGCGCATGGAGCCTCAGACCTCACACTGGGTCTTATTGCCCAGGACGTCGTCGCCATGTGGGACGCCGAAAATATCAAGAGTTCCGTGGTGCTAGGCATCTCACTGGGCGGCATGGTCGCCCAGGCGGTCACCGGCAGCTTCCCGGATCGGGTCGATGCACAGATCCTGATGGCAACCCGGGGCGGCTACGATGAAGCAGCCGCCCAAGGAACCCGGGCACGCGCGGCCGAGGTCCGGGCTCCCGGCGGACTTGAAGCTGCCGTGGACACGACAATGCGCCGCTGGTTCGGCGCCGGCTCGCAGGATGCCGCGAACCCGTTGGTCCGGCAAGCCCGCGCACAATTCCTCGGCGCCGGTGGCAACACCATCGCCGAGTATTTCGAAGCCATGACCCAGGTCGGCGACTTCAACGCGGACTCACCGCCACCAACCCTCGTGATCGCCGGCGATGACGACCAGAGCACCCCGCGTGCAGTGATCGAACAGCTCGCCGCCTCAATCAGGGACGCCGAGCTGCGCATCGCCCCGGGCGGGCATCTTCTCGCGTTCGAGAACCCCCACCAGGTTGCCGCAGCACTGCGGCCCTTCCTCGAAAATCTGGCTTGCTGGCCACGCTGACGGCCAGCGAACACACTGTTCCACATACCTGCTTTACGGAGACAACATGAACAAAACACTCGATCGCGCCATGACGGAGATGAGCGAAGAAGCTCTTCGCGCCCATCTTGAATCGGCCCAGGTGCCGGCGCTCGTCATGCTGACGGCCCACGTCACTGGCGACACAAGTGTGCTGCGCGATGAATGGCGGCCGAACCTGAAGACGCTTCCGCTCAGCGGCCTGGATCCGGCAACCGAGGCGGAGGCCCGCACATATTGCTTCGGACTGCTCGCGCCGTTCCTGGCCACCCAGGACGAATGGGCAGCGGTCCCCGACGAGTCGCTGCGGCGAAGGCTCGCCATTTGGCTGATGGGCGAGGAGAACGAAGACGCCCAGGCCATGGCTGCGGTCGCGTTTACTCCCAACAACGTGGACCCGCGCAAGCCGGACTGGACGCTCCAGGACATCGCCCCGGACAACGCACTAAACGCCGTGGTGATCGGTGCCGGATTCTCCGGCCTGCTGGCCGGCCTTCGCCTGAAGCAGGCGGGTGTTCCGTTTAGGATCATCGAGAAGAGCCTGGCCGTCGGCGGCACCTGGTGGGAAAACACCTACCCGGACTGCCGCACCGACGTCCGCAGCCACATCTACACCTATTCCTTCGTCCAGCACGACTGGGAATCCCACTACGGCCGCCAGGAAAAGATCCACGGCTATCTGCACCAGTTCGCCGCCGACAACGGCTTGCTCGAGCACATGCTCTTCGGCACCGAGGTCACGGCCACCCGCTGGGACGAGGAAACCGGAACCTGGACCGTTGAAACCAAGACCGCCGGAGGCGTCGGTGAAACCATCGAATCCAACATTGTGGTCAGCGCCGTGGGCCAGCTCAACCGGCCCTCGATCCCCAACCTCCAGGGCCTGGATTCCTTCAACGGCCCGGTGGTGCACTCCGCACAGTGGGATCACGGGATCGACTTCACCGGCAAGCGCGTGGTCGTCATCGGCACCGGCGCCAGCGCCCTGCAGTTCGCACCCGCCGTCGCGAAAGTCGCCGAGCAGGTCACCATCTTCCAGCGCAGCGCCCCGTGGCTGCGTCCCACCCCGGTGCTGCGCCAGGAGATCGAATACGGCGAACGCTGGCTTCTGAGCAACCTGAACCAGTACCGCGCCTACTACCGCTTCTCCATTTTCCTGCCCCGGCTCATCGGCAACCTGCCGGCCGCGACTGTGGACCCGGACTTCCCGCCGACCGAGGTCTCAGTGTCCGCCGCCAACGAAGCGCTGCGCCAGGAGCTGACCGCATACCTGGAGGAGCAGGCCGGGGACGACGCGGAACTGCGCAAGCAGATCATCCCCGACTACCCGCCGGCCGCCAAGCGGGTCATCTGCGACGACGGCACCTGGGTGAAGACGCTCAAGCGGGACAACGTCCGCTTGGTCAGCCAGGGCGTGAACCGCATCGACTCCGACGGCGTATGGCTCGGCGATGAGCACGTCCCGGCCGACATCATCCTGCTCGGCACCGGCTTCAAGGCCTCCGACTTCCTGCTGCCCATGTCCGTATCCGGCATCGGAGGCAAGGACCTGCACGAGACTTGGGGCATCGACGCGAGCGCCTACCTGGGCCTGACACTGCCTGGCTACCCGAACTTCTTCTGCATGTACGGGCCCAACACCAACACTGTTGTTCACGGGAACCTGGTGTTCTTCCTCGAGTGCCAGGCCAACTACATGATCGATGCGGTGAAGACGCTGGCCGCCGGCGGCAACCGTTCCATGTCCCTGCGCCCTGATGTGTTTGCCGAGTACGACAAGGAAATCACCGAAGCCAGCGCCAAGCGGACCTGGGGCTGGTCCAAGACCCACAGCTGGTATATGAACGCCGAGGGCCGATCCACCATCATGTGGCCGCTGCCGGCCCGCGAATACTTCGAACGCACCAGCCATGTGCGCACCGAAGACTACAACCTCGGCTGACCAGCTCCTCCTCCTACTTCCACCATCCGAACCACATCACCGGAGGCTCTATTGCTCACCGAGACATCATTGATCACCGAGGAAACGATTCTCGTCGCCAACCTCGAGACCCGCTACCTTGCCGGAGGCCCCGACGACGGCGTTCCCATAGTTTTCCTGCATGACGGCGCCTGGGGCGGTGCCTCCGACGTCACCTGGAGCCACGTCCTTCCGCTGGCGGCGGAGAAATTCCGCGTCATCGCCCCCGACTTCCTCGGCTACGGCGGATCGGCCAAGTCGATCCGCGTGGACGTCTCGCCGTTCGCCTTCCGCATCCGCCACATGTTCTCCCTGCTCGATTCCCTGGGCGTCACCGAGCCGGTGCACCTGGTCGGAAACTCCTTCGGCGGGTCGATCGGCCTGCGAGCGCTGGCCGATGAGGCCTACCGCGGACGGATCGCCTCGGTCACCACGATCAACGGTACCGGCGGCCCATGGAAGGCTCCGGACATGGCCAAGATCGGCGACTTCGACGGCACCAGGGCACGCCTTGAGGAGATCCTCGACATCCTCTGCGACCCTTCCGACGGCCAGGAAGCCCAGCTCGATGCCCGCTTTGGCTGGGCAGCCGTGCCCGGGCACTTCACCGCCATGCGGGGACCACACATGCCGGTACCCGCGGCGCTCAGGGTTGAGCGCCCGGCTGATCCCTACCCTGCGCCGCTGCAGGGCGTGGCAACCCCCGTCCTGCTCGTGGAGTGCACCGGGGACACGCTGCTGGAAAGCGGCTGGTCCAAGGCCCTCCAGGCCGTGCTGCCCAACGCACAGGCCGAACTGCTGCCGTACAAGCACTGCCCGAACATCACCCACCCGCGGGAGACCTGGGACCTGATCGGCGGATTCCTCGACTCGACCATCCAAGGCGGCAAGTAATGGCGCAAGACGGCTCCTTCCCGGCACTGGTCCTCAGCGGCGGATCCTCCGGCATCGGCGAGGCGTTGGCCGCGGACCTGCGGAACGACTGGGCGGTCACGTCCGTCTCCCGGTCCCTGCCCAGCAACCCGCTTGACGGGGTGAACTACGTCGCTGGCGATGTCGCCGGCGACGCTCCGCAGGCCGTGCGCGAATCCCTGGCGGCACAGGGCCGCACCAGCATCCACTCGCTGGTCCACTGTGCGGGCATCGGAGTGTTCGGCCCGTTCATGGAGATGCCCAAGGCTGAGTGGGAGCGCGTGCTGCTGCTGAACCTGCATGGCACGCTGAACTTCGTCCAGGGCGTTGCGGACCTGGTGGAGGACGGTGGCAGGATTGTGCTTTTCTCCTCCGGCACCGTTTTCAAGGCCCCCGCGGGCGCGGCCGTCTATGCGGCCTCCAAGGCTGGCATCATCGGCTTCTCCCGGAGCCTCGCCGCGGAGATGGGCGCACGGAATATCACGGTCAACGTGATTGCCCCCGGCTTGGTAATGACCCCGCTGGCGACCCAGCTCGCCGGCGGTGAGGCAAAGAACATCGAGACCAGGGCCATCAAGCGAGCCTCGGTGGTCGAAGATTATGTCGGCCCCACCCGCTTCTTCCTCTCCCCCGGCGCCGGGTTCGTGACTGGACAGACGCTCGTAGTCGACGGCGGCTCGATCCGCCGCTGACCTCCAAGGTCCTCACCACAGCCCGACCGGCACCGGCGCAGACCGGCTCAGTACTGCATTTGAAAGGTTCACAGATGACCACAACGGCCGACCGTCAAACAGCAACCTCCGACTACTTCCAGCTGGATGATGACCTCAGCCCGGAGGAGATCGGCATCCGGGACAAGGTCCGGGCGTTCGCCGAGGATCAAGTTTTGCCTGTCATCAACGAGTACTGGGAGAGGGCCGAGTTCCCCGCCGTGCTGCTGCCGCCGCTGGCCGAGTTGGGCATCACCGGCACTATCATCCAGGGCTATGGCTGCCCGGGCATGAGCCGCAAAGCCGCCGGCATGGTGGCTCGTGAGATGGCCCGCGCGGATGGCAGCCTGAACACCTTCCTGGGTGTGCACTCCAATCTGTGCATGGGAGCACTGAATATCCTCGGCAGCGACCCGCAAAAGGAACGCTGGATTCCTTCCCTGGCACGGATTGAAAAAACAGGAGCCTTCGCCCTGACCGAACCGGACCACGGCTCGGACTCCGTCGCGCTGGAAACCCAAGCCCGGCGCGACGGGGACCAGTGGGTGATCAACGGGCACAAGCGGTGGATCGGCAATGGACATGTCGCGGACGTTATTGTCCTGTTCGCCCGCAACACCGAGGACGGGAACGTCAACGCGTTCGTTGTCGAAAAGGACGCCGACGGCCGCTACCCGGGGGGCTACTCCCCCACCGTGATCACCGGCAAGGTGGGCAAGCGGGCCATCCTGCAGGCCGACATCGTCATCGAGGAAATGCGCCTGCCCGCGGCCAATAGGCTGGAAGGTTGCCACTCCTTCCGCGACGTGTCCCGGGTCCTGCAGGCGACCCGTGGCGGGGCTGCCTGGGAAGCCGTCGGCCATGCCATGGCAGTTTTCGAGATTGCCGCCGAGTACGCCCAGACCCGCCACCAGTTCGGCAAGCCGATCGCGTCCTACCAGCTGGTTCAATCCCGGCTGGCGAACATGCTCAGCGAACTGACCACCATGCAGCTGCTGTGTACGCGGATGGCCGAACTCGCCGACCGCGGCCAGCTCACCAACGCCAAGGCGTCCATGGTCAAAATGGCCACGGCCCAAAAAGGCAAGTGGATCTGCAACGAGGCACGCGACCTGCTCGGCGGCAACGGCCTGCTCCTTGAGAACCACGTCATCCGCCACATGACAGACATGGAAGTCGTCTCCACCTATGAGGGAACCGACTCCATGCAGGCGCTCATCGTGGGCCGCGACATTACCGGCATCTCCGCCTTCAACTGAGCTTCCCGGTCCCTTAGCGCGGATCGACAGAACGACCACAGACACGAACTTAAGGAATGAAAAAGATATGGCTGAGGCCTTCCTGATTGGTGGCGCCCGCACGCCCGTGGGCCGCTACGGCGGCGCCCTCTCCTCCATCCGGCCGGACGACCTCGCGGCAATGACCGTACGCGCCGCCGTCGAACGCGCCGGTATTGACCCGACCGTTGTGGATGAGGTGATCCTCGGCAACGCCAACGGCGCCGGTGAGGAGAACCGCAACGTGGCCCGCATGGCCTGGCTCCTGAACGGCTACCCGGACAGCGTCCCGGGCATCACCGTCAACCGCCTGTGCGCCTCCGGCCTGTCCGCCATCATCATGGCCTCCCACATGGTCAAGGCCGGCGCCGCGGACATCGTGGTGGCCGGCGGCGTCGAGTCGATGAGCCGTGCCCCCTGGGTCATGGAAAAGCCGGACAAGGCCTTCGCCAAGCCCGGAGCCGTCTTCGACACGTCCATCGGCTGGCGCTTCACCAACCCGGCGTTCCTCTCCGGGCAGCATTCCCGCGACGGCAAGGCCGCGTTCTCCATGCCGGAGACCGCCGAGGAAGTCGCCCGGGTGTTCGGGACGTCGCGTGACGACTGTGACGCCTTTGCCGTCCGTTCCCATGAACGGGCCCTGGCGGCCATCAACGCCGGCCGGCTCGCCGACGAGATCGTGCCCGTGAGGATCACCGGACGCAAGGGCGCCATCACCCTCGTGGACACCGATGAGGGACCCCGCCCCGGGACAAGCCTGGACGTCCTCGCCGGACTCAAGCCCGTGGTCAGAGGGGGCTCCGTGGTCACCGCCGGCAATGCCTCCACCCTCAACGACGGATCGTCCGCCATCATCGTCGCCTCCGAGGCCGCTGTGCAGAAATACGCGCTGACGCCCCGCGCAAGGATCCTCGAGGGCAGCTCCGCGGGAGTGGCGCCTGAAGTAATGGGCATCGGTCCCGTCCCCGCTACCCGGAAGGTGCTGGATCGCGCCGGGCTCTCGGTCAATGACCTGGGCGCCGTCGAACTCAACGAGGCCTTCGCCTCCCAGTCACTCGCCGTCATGCGGGAGCTCAAGCTGGAAGAGGACATCGTGAATTCCGACGGCGGCGCTATCGCCCTCGGCCATCCGCTCGGGTCTTCCGGGTCCCGGCTCGTCGTCACCCTGCTCGGACGCATCGAACGCGAACTCACCGGCAACGTCCGCAAGCTCGGCCTCGCGACCATGTGCGTCGGCGTCGGCCAGGGAACAGCCCTGCTCATCGAGGGTGTCTGATGACGGCGGTGGTGATCGACGCCGGGACCTCGCTGGACCCATCGTCCTTCGCGGCGCTGCTGATTGAGGAACGCGGGGACCGTTTGGCGGTACGGCTGCACAGGCCGGAGGTGCGTAATGCAATCGACCAGACCATTGTCGATGAGCTGCATGCAGTCTGCGCGCACCTTGAACGGACACCCAAAGTCCTGATTCTCTCCGGCACTCCCGGTGATCCGGCCACCGGAACAAAGGCCATTTTTGCCTCCGGCGCGGACATCGCCCAGTTGCGCGGACGACGTCGGGATGACGCCCTGGCCGGGATCAACTCCGGCGTCTTTGACCGGATCGCGAAGCTTCCCATGCCCGTCATCGCGGCACTGGACGGCTTCGCGCTGGGTGGCGGGGCGGAACTGGCCTACGCGGCCGATTTCCGTATCGGCACGCCGGGCCTGCGGATGGGCAACCCGGAAACCGGGCTGGGCATCATGGCCGCCGCCGGGGCAACATGGCGACTGCGCGAGCTCATCGGGGAACCCTTGGCCAAGGAAATCCTCCTCGCCGGACGCACCCTGACAGGCCAGGAATGCCTCAGCGCCGGTCTGATCACAGAACTCGTTGAACCCGGGCACCTCCTGGATGCCGCCCACGCCCTCGCCGACCGCATTGCCCGGCAGGACACCCTCGCCGTGCGCCTGACAAAAACCGTCTTCCACTCGCCGCGGGAGGTCCATCCACTCATCGACAACCTGGCCCAAGGCATCCTCTTCGAATCCGCGGCCAAATTCGACCGCATGCAGCAGTTCTTGGACAGGAAGAAGCAGTAATGACAAACACCATCGAAGCGCCCTTCGACACGCCTTCCGGGCTCCTGCCCGCCACCGTCGGGGTGCTGGGCGGCGGCCGCATGGGTGCCGGCATCGCACATGCCTTCCTTCTCAACGGTTCGAAAGTGACCGTCGTCGAGCGCGACGACGACTCCGCCCGCGGCGCCCAGAAGCGCGTCGCCGCTTCCGTCGCCGCGTCGTTTGACCGCGGCACCGTATCAGGGGACCGCGATGAGGTCCTGAAGAGGTTCGATACGAGCACCGACTACGCCGCCTTCGCCTCCTGCGACCTCGTCGTCGAGGCAGTTCCCGAGGACGCAAAGCTGAAAGCGACCGCACTCAGCGCCGTGGCGGAACACGTTTCCCGGCACGCCTACCTGGCGACCAATACGTCGTCCCTGTCGGTCAGCAGGCTCGCCGAGGCGCTGCCCAGGCCTGAGTCGTTCCTGGGCCTGCATTTCTTCAACCCTGTCCCGGCCTCGACGCTCATCGAGGTGGTCGTCGGTGAAAAGACCACCGAAGAGACGGTCGCTGCCGCGAGGCGCTGGGTGTCCGGGCTCGGCAAGACCGCCGTCGTGGTCAAGGACGCCCCCGGCTTCGCCTCCTCCCGCCTGGGCGTCGTCATCGCACTGGAGGCGATGCGGATGGTCGAGGAAGGCGTCGCTTCTGCCGAGGACATCGACAACGCCATGGTTTTGGGCTACAAACACCCCACCGGACCCCTGAAGACAACGGACATTGTGGGTCTTGACGTGCGCCTCGGCATCGCCGAGTACCTGCATGCCACCCTTGGCGAGCGTTTCGCACCGCCGCAGATCCTGCGCGACATGGTTGCTGCCGGTGATCTGGGGCGCAAGACCGGCAAGGGCTTCTACAACTGGAACTGATCGGGCGGCGGCGCGCAGCGCCTCCAGCCCGTCTTCGCTCCCCGACCACTCGACCACGGCGAAAGGCCCCCATGTCTGACATCAGTGACCTGATTGACTTTGACTCCCTGCTCACCCCGGAAGAGCTTGCGCTGCGCGATTTGGTACGGTCCTTTGTGGACAGCGAGATCAAGCCGAACATTTCAGGCTGGTATGAAAAGGGCCACTTCCCGGTGGAGATCGTCCCGGAACTGGCCAAGCTCGGCCTGCTGGGCATGCACCTGAAAGGCTACGGCTGCGCCGGACGCTCCGCCGTTGACTACGGCCTGGCAGGTGCGGAGCTGGAAGCCGGCGACTCAGGGACACGGACCCTCGTTTCCGTGCAGGGATCGCTGGCGATGAGCGCCATCTACAAGCACGGTTCGGAGGAACAGAAGCAGGAATGGCTGCCGGCAATGGCCAAAGGCGAGACGATCGGCTGCTTCGGGCTGACGGAACCTACTGCGGGCTCGGATCCGGGCAGTATGACCACTTTCGCCCGCCGCGACGGCAGTGACTGGGTACTCAACGGAGCCAAGCGCTGGATCGGACTGGCCTCCGTGGCCCAGATCGCCATCATCTGGGCCCAGACCGACGAAGGCGTGCGGGGCTTCCTGGTGCCCACCTCGACCCCGGGGTTCACGGCCACGCCGATCGGAGCGAAGCTGTCCATGCGTTCCTCCATCCAGTGCGATATCGAACTCACCGACGTTCGCCTGCCCGAATCTGCGGTGCTGCCGAACGTCGTCGGGCTCAAGGGCCCTTTCTCCTGCCTGAACGAGGCGCGCTACGGAATCATCTGGGGCGCCATGGGCGCTGCCCGCGATGCGTTCGAGGTCGCCCTGGACTACTCCAAGGGCCGGATGCAGTTCGGCAGACCGCTGGCCGGTTACCAGCTGACCCAGCAGAAGCTGGTGGACATGGCACTGGAGATCAACAAGGGCTTCTTGCTTGCCCTGCACCTGGGCCGCAAGAAGGACGCCGGAACGCTGCAGCCGGACCAGATCTCGTTAGGCAAACTGAACAATTGCCGCGAGGCGATCAAAATTGCCCGCGAGGCCCGCACCATCCTCGGCGGTAACGGCATCACGCTGGACTACTCGCCAATGCGCCACGCGAACAACCTGGAATCCGTTCGCACTTACGAGGGCACCGACGAAGTCCACGCCCTCATTCTGGGCCAGCGCCTCACCGGCGTCTCCGCCTTCCGCTAAGCCGGGAGCGGCGGCCTTCGATCCAACAATAAGGTCCCTTGAGAAACAGCGAAGTTACCGGGACCCCACGCGAAGGAACTCAATTCATGCAAACGTTGAGGCGAAATGAACCCTATCTGATGACGCGGTGGAAGTACCTGTGGCGTGAGGAGTTCGTCGAGCTGCGCCGGGAGGGGCGGGAAATAGACTCCGGCTGGGTCGATGACGTCAGCCCTGATGGCACCATCATGTGGATACATCTGACAACAGGAAGAGGCCGCGTCATGATTCACGTCAACGACGGACTCGACGTCTGGCGGGTAGATACCCGGATATTGCTAAACCGAAACGCGCCGATCCCGGCCAGGCTTACGAGCTAGACCGGCCAGGCGCCCCCGCTGGCATGACACGGGCCGGCCAAATGCCAGGCGTCAACCGTCCGTGCTGTTGGGCGAAGGTGCGTAACACTAGAAGGGTAATGACATGTCCAAAGTCACCACACAGCAAGCAGTGCCGGAAATAATGACGCCACCGGGTCAAGAGTCACGCGCAAAGGCGTGGGGCCTGACGTCCGTATTGGTTTTGCTGTACACCATTAACTACACCGACAAGATTCTGCTCGGACTTGTTGCCCAACCCCTCAAAGACGAATTCGGGCTCACGTCATCTCAAATCGGGCTGACCGCGAGCGTGTTCTTCTTCGCGTTCTCGGCCGGGGGTTTTTTTGCCGGACTCATCAACAAGTGGGCCACTCTTAAATGGTCCCTGATAGGGTTGGCCGTCATTTGGGCGGCCTGCATGGTTCCCATGATCCTCGCAGGCAGTTTCGTGGTCCTCCTGGTCAGCCGATTCCTGCTCGGCCTGACAGAAGGCCCATCGGGTGCGCTCATCCATACGGCTGTGTATTCATGGCACCCCATGGAAAAGCGCTCCATGCCCGGAGCGTTCATCGCTTCCTCAAGTTCGTTGGCAAAGATCGCCGCTGCACCGGCGTTGGCCTTCCTCATCGTGCAATTCGGCTGGCATTCGGCCTTCGTTGCCATGTTGGTCGTCGGCCTGGGTTGGTGCGTGCTGTGGTACTTCACCTGGCGGCCGGGACCCTACGGCGAAGTCGGGATTCCGGGTGTCAAAGGTTCCGCCACTACTCCGGCTCCCGCTGTTCCGTGGATGTCGATCTTCCGCACGCGGACCTTCCTGGGTGCACTTGCAGCTGTTACCCCCATGTACGCGCTGCTGACCGTTGTCCTCACGTGGTTGCCGTCGTACTTCGAAGTCGGACTGGGTTTCACCCGTTTCCAGGCCGGAGCCATGTTCGGATTCCCCAGCATCGCGGCAATACTCGCAATGTTCTCCAGCACGTACCTCAGTGACAAGTTCATGAGCCGGGGCGTGAGTTCGAGGATCATGAGGGGAATCGTCCCGGCAGTGGGACTCCTTGTGTGCGGCGTGTCGATGGCAGTGCTGCCCTACATCGGGACGCCGATCATTGTCGTCGCAGTTGTCTCAATCGGCTACGGAATCGGCTGCATCCTCGCTCCGATCATGAACGCAGCCATTTCACAGATCTGTCCCAGGAATCAAGTAGCTGGTTCATTGGGCATGTTCCTTTCCTTGATGGCCATTGGTGGCATCGTCGCTCCGCCATTGACCGGAATGATCGTGGACCAGGCAGTTTCACCTGCTGTCGGATATGCACAGTCCTTCCAGATATTCGGCATTGTTGCGATCGTCGGCGCCATTTTGGCCATGATCCTGGTGAATCCCGACCGTGACTCGGCGCGAGTGATGGCACAGCTTAGGACTGCTGCCTGATCAGGCCATGTCACCGTGGCTCGGCGTTGGACCCCTGCCGCTACGGCAAAAGGGGCCTGCCTGTCCTGCCACATACTGAGGAGAACCCGACCGTGACCACCGCTGTTTCAAGATCGACCACCCCGGGCCTGATGAGCCTCGGCGTTGTCCTGACCCTGGCCACGGGGATCGGTCCGTTGCTCACCACGGGTGTGAGTGCCCTGGGTCCTTTGCTGTCCCGGGACTTGAACCTGACGCGCCTGGAGTTCGGCTCCTTCGCTGTGGTGGCCTGTGTTTCCGCGGCGCTCCTGTCCACGCCGCTCGGCTGGGCTGCCGACCGGTTGTCACAACGCACCGGCATCCTGATGCTCCATGGCTTCGGGCTGAGTGCCATGGTCGCGGCAGCCTTGTCCCAGTCCATGGCCGGCCTGTGGGTCAGTGCTGTCTTCGGCGGGGCAGCCCTTGGCTTGGCCAATCCTCTGACCAATGGCATGGTGGCGTTGCGGGTGGAGCCGGGCCGCCGCGGCATGTTTGTGGGCGTGAAACAAACGGGCGTCCAGCTCATCCAGGTGTTCACCAGCCTGGCCTACCCGCTGGCTGCCACGCTGGTGTCCTGGCAGGCAGGGTTCCTGGTGGGCGCTGTGGTCACCCTCCTGTCGCTCTGGGTCGCCCTGCACTACGTCCACGTCCGTCCCCAATGCGCCGCTCCAACACGCGCATCCGGGAACCGGCCGCGCCACGTCAAGGCGGTAGGACTCGCGTGGCTCGTGGCCTATGCCTTCCTCTCCGGCGTCCAGTACCAGACCTTGGCCACTTACCTGCCGCTCTTCGCCTTCGAGGGCCTCCACCTGCGGGCCGAAATCGCCGCTCTGTGCGGTGTGGTGCTGGGGGTGAGCGGCCTGGTGTCACGGTTGGTCTGGGGCCGGCTGACGGAGCGGTTCAGGGCCCCCGGGGTGCCGCTGGCCTTGATTGCGGTCTTCAGCGCCGTGGCCGTAGCGCTGGTAGCCGGTTCATCGCTTTGGGGAACACAAGTCCTCATGTGGACCGGAACCGCGCTCTATGGTTTGTCCGGAACCGCCGCCATGGTCATCCTGCTCACTGTGGTCATGCGCCTGGTCCCCGCGTCCCAGGCCGGCGCAGCGACGGGACGGATCTCCATGGGGTTGTTCGCCGGCTTCGCCGCAGGTCCGGTGCTTTTCGGATTGCTGGCCGACCACGGGGGGTTTTCCGCCAGTTGGGTAAGCCTGCTGGCCGCAAGCGTGATGATGATCCTGGCACCGTTTGGCTTGCGCAGGCTGGCTGTTCCAGATCAACCCATAGAAGAAGTACACCTGAGCGGGCGGACCGCCACGGATCTACGGCAGGCTGATACCCACTGACGTGCCCGCCGGGCAATCCCGGTCACGGAAGCCCGCAAAGATCTCGGGCGCCCCACGGGTTGTGCAAGCATCCTGCTGGCACCCCGATAGCCAACAAGGGATGGTTCCCGGCCGCCACGTTGGCTACGGTCGGGACTGTGAGTGTTCTCTATTTGGTCCGGCACGGACAAGCATCATTCGGCACCGAGGACTACGACCGGTTGTCAACATGCGGCAAAGACCAGAGTCAAGCCCTCGGCACCTACTTGATGCGGGCTGGTTCAACTCCGACCCGCGTCGTCAGCGGCGGCATGAAACGCCAGCGCCAGACGGCACAGGGACTCATCGAGGCTGCCGGCTGGGACACGTCCCCCGTCGTTGATCCGAGCTGGGACGAATTCAACGCCCCCGACCTGCTGAACGCCTATCCGGAAGAAGACCCCAGCGCCAAAACCGACTCGCGAGCCTTCCAGCGACTGCTCGAGAAAGCCTCTGCGCGCTGGGCCTCCAACAACCACGACGCCGACTACCTGGAGTCTTTCTCTGCGTTCACCCAGCGGATCGACACGGCCCTCGACGACGCCGTCGCAGGGCTCGGATCGGGGCAGGACGCAGTGGTCGTCTCGAGCTCAGGCGCCATTGCCTGGGCAGCGGCCCGGCTTGTCAACGGCGGCTTTCCACAATGGCTCGCCTTCAACCGGGTCACAGTAAATTCCGGTGTCACCAAGATCGTCACCGGTTCATCCGGGAAGACGATGGTGACTTTCAACGACCATGGCCATCTTCCCCGCTCCTGGGTCACGTACCGCTAGGCGGCCAGGGACAGGTATCAACTTCGCCCAAGAGTAAGGAAACAGGTTTCATCATGACTGATCAAGAACGCACGGCGCTGGTCACCGGAGCAGGACGCGGCATCGGCGCCGAAATTGCCCGGCGCCTGGCGTCCGACGGATTCAACATCGCAACGATCGACCTCGACAAGGCCGGGCTTGAAGCCCTCACAGCCGAGCTGGCCGCAGCCGGCCACCGGGCGATCGGCATCGTCGCGGACATCTCGGACGAAACGGCCGTCGAGGCCGCCGTCGCTCGCACGGCAGACGAACTGGGCCCTCCGGTCGTGGTGGTCAACAACGCAGGCATCATCCGTGACAACCTGCTCTTCAAGATGACTGTCACCGACTGGGACATGGTCATGAACGTGCACCTGCGCGGATCCTTCCTCGTCGCCCGCGCCGCCCAGAAGCACATGGTCGATGCCAATTGGGGCCGCATTGTCAACCTCTCCAGCACCTCGGCCCTGGGCAACCGCGGCCAGGCCAACTACTCTGCGGCCAAGGCCGGGCTGCAGGGCTTCACCAAGACCCTTGCCCTGGAACTGGGCCCCTTCGGCGTGACCGCCAACGCGATCGCCCCCGGCTTCATCGAAACCGAGATGACCGCCTCCACGGCCGAGCGGATGGGCATCACCTTCGAGGACTTCACTGCCAAGGCAGCCGCGGCGATTCCGGTGCGCCGCACCGGAAAGCCCGCGGACATCGCCAACGCCGTGTCCTTCTTCGCCTCCGAGAACGCCGGGTTCGTTTCCGGCCAGGTGCTGTACGTGGCAGGTGGCCCGAAGGCATGAGGATCTTCAACGGCATCGACGACTTCGCACAGCGTGTGGGCGAGGAAATAGGCGTCACTGAATGGCGCACCATCACCCAAGAAGACATCAATGCCTTCGCCAAGGTGACCAACGACCACCAGTGGATCCACGTCGACACCGAGCGTGCCGCCTCGGGCCCATTTGGCACCACGCTGGTGCACGGCTACATGACGCTCTCGCTGGTAGCCGGGTTCATGTTCGACACCTACCGCATCGACGGGCTGTCCATGGGCGTGAACTACGGATCGAACAAGGTCCGTTACCCCGCCCCGGTCCTGGTCGGCTCGCGCCTGCGCGGCCGGATCAAGCTGGTGTCCCTTGACCGCGAGGACACGTGGGCACAGGCAACAGTCCAGGTCACCGTCGAACAGGAACTCGACGGGGAGGCGAAGAAGCCAGGCTGTGTCGCCGAGGTCGTCTCCCGGCTCTACGAGGCACCTGCCGCCTAAACCGAGGCAAGATCGCTCGTCCTCCGCTGCCCCGCATACGCCAAAGACCCCCTTCCTGAAGGAGCACCTCCATGCCCAGAGCAGCCATCGTCGCAACAGCCCGCACCCCCATCGGCAAGGCAAACCGCGGGGCCTTCAACAACACCTCCGCCCCGGAGCTGGCCGGGCACGCGATTGCAGCGGCACTAGCCAAGACGGGAATCGACCCGTCGCTGGTCGAGGACGTCATCATGGGTGCCGCCGCGCAACAGGGAACGCAAAGCTTCAATGTCGCCGCCAGGGAGCGCTGCGCGCAGGGCTGCCGGTAACGGTTCCGGGGCAGACCATCGATAGGCAATGTTCCTCCGGCCTGATGGCGGTCGCGACCGCGGCCAAGCAGATTCTCGTCGACTCCATGGCGGTGACCGTGGGCGGCGGAGTCGAGTCCATCTCGCTCGTGCAGAACGAACATCTCAACAAATACCGCAGCAGGGATACGTGGCTTGAGGCCAACCACCCCGGCACCTACATGCCGATGTTACGGACGGCTGAACTCGTGGCCGAGCGCTACGGCATCAGCCGCGAGGCGCAGGACCAATTGGGGGCGGCCTCCCAGCAGCGGGCAGCCGATGCCCAGGCGAGCGGCAGGTTCAGTGATGAGATTGCGCCTATCCGGGTCAGCACGCTGAAGACCGACAAGGAAACCGGCGAGGTCACGGAGTTCGAGCAACTGGTGTCCCGGGACGAGGGCGTTCGCGCCGGCACCACCTTCGAAACCCTTTCGGGGCTCCGCACGGTACTGAATCCCGGGGATTTCACAGCAAACCCAACCGTGACAGCCGGCAATGCCTCGCAGCTGTCCGACGGGGCCTCGGCGAACGTGTTGATGAACAGCGACCATGCCGCGTCCCTGGGTCTGGCGCCACTTGGCTACTACTGCGGCATTGCCGTGACGGGGTGCGAACCCGATGAAATGGGCATTGGTCCGGTCACAGCCATTCCACGGCTCTTGAAGAACCACGGGCTCACCGTTGATGACATCGGGATCTGGGAGCTGAACGAGGCCTTCGCCTCGCAGGCCGTCTACTGCCGGGACTTCCTGGGGATCGACCCGGAGAAGATGAACGTCAACGGCGGCGCGATCGCCCTGGGCCACCCGTACGGGATGACGGGCTCGCGGGCCGTGGGCAGCGCCCTGCTCGAGGCGCGGCGCCGCGACCAACAATTCGTCGTGGTTTCCATGTGCGTGGGCGGCGGCATGGGGGCTGCGGGCCTCTTCGAAGTCGCACGCTAGACGGTACCCACCAAATACGGTGCGTTCGTGCGGGAACATGACTACCGGCGCACGTTACTCGTCAGGGTGCGCCCAGATCTGGACGACCCCGTTGGTCTGCCCGAACTCCAGGCGGCCGGCCAGCACGAGCGAGTCGTGCCGGCAGCGCGAAGGGCCGAGACCTTGAAGTAGTCGTACCGGATTTCAAAGAACGGTCCGACGCACCACGGCGGCCGCCACCATCGGGGCCGAATCATGAGTTCCATGGTGGTCATGACGGTTTGCTCCTAGATGAAGTGCACGCCGACAAATGCCAGCGCTGCGATGAGACCCCAGGAGAGCATCGCTGCGATGATGGCCCTGCCACTGGTCTGGAGCAGTACCCGGACCTGCACCGACGCCCCCAGCCCGTACAGGGCTGCGGCAAGCAGCAGGTCCTGGACCGTGCCGGCAACTTCGAGGACGACGGGCGGCAGGATCCCCAGCGTCCGCAGAACGATCATCGCCATGAACCCGGCCACGAAGAGCGGGATCAGGGGAGGAAGCTTGATGCCGGTGTCCTCAGCGCCGTTTGCCGTCCGTCGGCGGCGGAAGCGTCCCACCAGCGCGGCTCCGGTGACCATCGGCGCAAGCATCAGGACACGGGTGAGTTTGATGATGAGCGCTCCAGCAAGGGAAGCAGCACCCGCAGTCTGCGCCGTTGCCACAACCTGCCCCACATCGTGGACGCTGGCTCCCACCCAGTATCCGAACTGCACAGGGTCCAGGCCAAGGGGCCCCTTGAGCGCGGGAAGGGCCCCGATCGCCAGCGTCCCGCACAGGGTCACAAGGGCGATTGGAACAACGGTGTCGCGGTGATCCGTTTTGGTGACCCCGCTCATGGCCCCAATGGCGGAGGCGCCGCAGATGGAAAATCCTGTGGCGAGAAGCAAGGGCTGATCGCCCGGAAGTTTAAGTGCCTTGCCCAAGACCAGCGTTCCCGCAAAGGTCAGAAGGACAACGCCAACCACGATCGCAAGCGTCTTCCAGCCCAGCGCAGCCACATCGATGAGGCTGAGTTTGAGACCCAGCAAAATGATTCCCAGCCGCATGAACCGCTTGGCGGAAAATACCAGCCCGGGGTGCAGGACTCCTTCTACGGCGGTACTGATCCCGGGGAGATTTGCAGAAAGAATTCCCAGCATTACTGCCGCTGTAAGGAAAGGCACCACCGGGAGGGTCGAATGGATCAGCCAGGCAATGGCGACGGCGGCCGCTGCCGCGGTCAGTCCGGGCAACCGCTTGTTCCTCAAGCCTCGGGGAAGCAGCGCATCCTGCCGTACGTCTTTGGCGGGTGTGGCAACGTCTTGTCTCATACTTGTCTGCGATCCTCCCGGAGCCGGCATGCGCCAGGCTCGCTCTGGATCTCTTGGCTGCTCATCTCCCAATTCTCGGCCGAGATATGGTCCGGGGATAGCCGTCTTCTTGACATAGGGATATATCAAAATCGCAACACATTCCGCATTGTTATATGCTTAGCGCATGGCAAAGTGGCCGGATCTGACCGTACTGGAACTAGTGGTTGGAGTGGACGATTACGGAAGCCTCAGCGCTGCCAGCCGACGGGCGGGCCTAGCTCAACCCAACGCGAGCCGATCGATCAGATCGATGGAGCGCCAGCTGGGCATGACCCTGCTGCAGCGAAGTCCAACAGGTTCCACACTCACCCCCCAAGGCACAGTCGTCGCCCATTGGGCGCGAAGAATCCTCGCCGAAACACGGCAGATGCTCGAGGCCACCGATTCCCTGCGCGCTGAGAGACGGAACGCACTGACGGTAGCTGCCAGCATGACTGTCGCCGAGCACCTGGTGCCCAGTTGGCTTGGCAAATTTGGAAGGCTTCACCCCGGAGTGCGGATACACCTGCTTGTCCACAATTCCGCACAGGTTTTCGAGGATGTGGCCAGCGGAGCCTGCGATATAGGCTTCGTGGAATCTCCAACTATCCCCCGCACCTTGCATAGCCTCACCGTGGCCCGAGACGAACTCGTCGTTGTCGTTCATCCTAAACACCCGTGGACCCGGCGACGGGAGCCGATCTCCATTGCCGAACTAGCATCAACCCCCTTGCTGGTCCGCGAACCGGGGTCAGGTACCCGGATCACGCTTGACCTTGCATTGCTCGAGTACCCGCGTGCAGCTCCCTTGCTCGAACTTGGCAGCGCGGCCGCTATCCGTACAAGCGTTTTGGCCGGCATGGGTCCCTCGGTGATGAGCACCCTTGCAGTGGCAGACCAAGTAAAGACCGGAGAACTAAAGATCGTGCCAGTCCAAGATCTTGTCCTCCATCGGGCGTTGCGTGCAGTGTGGAACGGCCCCCGTCAACTGTCAGGTCCAGAAGCAGAGCTCGTACGGCTTGTTCGTAGCCCGAGAACATCCCAAAAGTAGACTTCACGACCAACACCCGGCAGAGGAAAGAAGCGAAGGATTCGCGTCTCTATACACACCGCCATCGTCGCGACAGGCTGGCGCAATACGCCGGGCGCCGAGACAAGGCGTTCTTCGCCGGCCACATGGCTTCCGAGAAGCCGAAACGGCGTCCCTGGCCGCCACGCTGCTCAGGGACCCTGTTACGACAACCGGCAGCGCCCCGACGTGCTCGGAATAGATCCTGGATGACCCCCCCCGTCCTGGACGCGGATGCGTGGGGGTTTACCTGGCGTCGCTCTGGCCAGCGCAGGCGTCCTCGACCACCGTGACACATATCGGCCGGCATCCGCGGCTCCCAGGGCGGTGGCCAGAATACGGCCGTCGATTGCCACGCCAGTGAGGATAAGCTCTTCCTCCGACGGGAATTCGATCGGCCAGGGCTTGCCCCCATCTGGAGAACGTCGGAAGGTCAATGGAGACGCTCGCCCTCAACGCCTGGAAGCTCGATGTGCCAGGTGGGATCGCCACTCCCATGGTGTGCAATGGGATAATCACCGCAAGTCTTGCCCGGACCGAGGTTTGGCCTGCCGATGCTGAAGGAGCGCTCATGCCGGACACCGATTTTTCTAACGATACCCCTGAGGCCGATACCTCGCGGGGTGTTCTGGTCCACAGCGCAGGACCGGCGGAGAGCGCCAGGCTCGCGGCAACCCTGCGCAGTGCCGGAAACGCAGTGGCAGCCCTCCCTCCCGGCGTCCCAGTCGAGGTCGTTGTCCAGGGCCCGGGAGTGGGTCTGCTGGTCACAGGTTCAACGCTGGGGAAGCCCATCAACGAAGCAATCGGTCACGGCATCCGGATCCTTGCGTGCCGGAATAGCCTGCGTTCAGCGGACCTGACACCGGGGCAGCTCCACGCCGGTGTCGGATCCGTGCCAGCGGCAATTGCCCATCTGGCGACGCGGCAGTGGGAAGGGTGGGCGTACATCCGCCTGTGATACCCGCTTTCACGTCCCACACCATTGCGGGGGCGCCGCCATGAAAGCCCCGGAAACGCAGCGCAACGTGGAGTCGAACCCGTCAAACATCGTGCGCGAACAGCTAGGCCCGCGAGTCGGCCGCCATGATGCGCGACGACGTCGAACGCGTTGCGCTTACCGGGAACGTTTACGTGCTGCGCCGCCGCCACGGCAAAAGGGCGCCTTTCTGAACCCGGATAGAATCTCCGGGTACCCAGCTTCCCGAACGACCCTGAAAGAATCGCACCGCATGCCGCACCTTGACGCCGCCCTCCCGCTCCATACCTTGCCGCAGATGCTCCTGGACGTTGCCGCCGTCGAGCGCAATATCGGGATCAAAGAGGCCTGGACACGGGAGCACGGCATGGTGCTGGCCCCCCACATCAAGACCACGATGACGGGCGAGATTGTCCGCCGACAATTGCCCGGCTCCTGGGGCGTGACCGTGGCGACCACCGCGCAGGCCGCCCACGCCATCGGCTGGGGTGCCACCCGGATCCTCATCGCGAACGAGATGCTGTTTCGCGGCCACCTCGAGCAGCTGCGTGCCTGGCTGGCGGCCTCGTCGGAGCTGGATATCTACTGCCTGGCGGATTCGGCGGCGGGCGTCCGGGCCATGGCCGAGGTGTTCCAGGACTCGCCCCGGCCGCTGAACGTTTTGATCGACGTCGGGACCCCCGGTGGCCGCACCGGGATCCGCAGCGAGGCCGAGGCCGGGCCCCTGGCCGCGGAGATTCGTGCCGCCAGCGGCCTGCTGCTGGCCGGCGTCAGCGCCTACGAGGGAGTGGCACCGAACACCCGGACGGATGAAAACCTGGCCGGGATCGATTCACACTGCCGCCTGGCCCGCGACATTTTCGATGAACTGCACCCCGCCTTCGAGGTGGAGCTGCCGGTCTTCAGCAACGGCGGCTCTGCGTTCCAGGACCGGGCGGCCGCCTTCCTGCCGCACAGCGCCTCCGTCAACGTGCTTCGTTCAGGCTGCTACGTGGTGCACGATCACGGCACCTACCAGGGCGTTTCCGCGGTTCCCGGCCTCACCGCCGCGGCGGTGGTGCGGGCGCTGGTCATCTCCGCCCCCGAAGCCGGGCGCGTGGTCCTGAACGCGGGCAAGCGCGAGTTGGCGTACGACGCCGGCCTGCCGGTGATCGTTTCCCGGTACCGTAACGGGGCCCTCCTGTGCGCCGGTGCAGGCGCCACGCTGACCCGCCTCTTCGACCACCACGCCATCGTGGACGACGCCGAAGGCCTGCAGGTCGGCGACATCGTGGACCTGGGCATCTCCCACCCCTGCTCGGTGTTCGACCGCTGGCGCGAGGTCGTCGCAGTCAGTGATGACGCCGTCGAGGTCTGGCGGCCAAGCTTCTAACCCGTGCTACAAGCCGCAGACATCCGCAAGCGTGCGTCTAAGCGAGGAACGAGCGAGCATGTGCGTGCCCTCACCAACCGGGTTCCTTGACCGAGGTCCTTTCGTCATCCCACACGACGGTCACACTGCCAGGACACGGGCGGGACGGAAGGCACTGCGAACGTCGCGGGATCTCAGACGGGGGCGCAATCCCGGGCTCTAGATGCCCAAACCCCGCTTAGACCACGAATCCGGGGCGCCCAAAGTCCTCACAAGATATGTAGACCGCCCTCGCCAACCCATGAAGAAGCAAGAACACAGATGCCCGCCCGACGGGAGGAAGGAGGCACCCGGCCAGACCAATGGCCACCAACAAAAAGGGCCCCGAAGGGGCCCACAAAAAGCTGATTTGTCAACAGTCAGAGGGCCAAAGGCCCCCTGACCTGCGGAACCACTGTGCCCGAGGTGGGACTCGAACCGCATTCCGGGACGCGAAAACACTGGGGACTCCCGAAAACATAAGCAGTCCGAGCCAAACCGGCGGCAGTACGGCCCAGTCCAACGGCAAAGGTGTGCACATTGTGCACCCTATTTTGGGCCACCTTAGAGTCTTCAGTCGGTCTCAGGGACCGACGAACCGCTTAGCGGCCAACTGGCGTCGTGGATTCGCCTGAATGGCCCGACGACAGAACGTCCGCTATCGGCGTCAAGTGAGACGAGTAGACGTGGATGAGATATCTCGGCAAATCGTGTTCGAGTGGAATTCACCGCGGCACGCGCTGGATGATGCCATGCCACCGCCGAAGACTCCCGAAATCGATTGCTGACAGGGCAGACAAGGGGGTTGAATGTGCCTTATGGTCGACTGGGTTCTAATCTCCAACCTCGGCACCGCTCTCGGCACGACGGTGCTCGCCGTCGCAACGTTCATTTCCACGAGATCGGCCAACCGGTCGGCGCGGCTGGCCGAGCGCGCCCTGCTGAATGGTTTGCGCCCCATCCTGCTGCCCTCCAACTGGTCGGACACCCCGCAGAAGGTGCGGTTCATGGAAGGAAAGTGGATGGTGGTGCACGGGGGCCACGCCGCCCTAGAAATCGCCGACGACGCCGTATACCTGTTGATGTCTGTTCGCAACGCCGGTGCAGGGGTGGCGGTCCTGCACGGATGGCACCTGCCTCCGGACGCCAGGGCACCGCTGTCTCGGGTCGAGGAGTTCCACCGGCTGACCCGCGACATCTACGTGCCGGCCAACGACGCCGGGTTCTGCCAGGTCGCTATCCGGGACCCGGAGTCGGCCGACTACCGTAACGCAACCGAGGGAGCGGCCGGTGACGGCTTCGCTGTCGACGTGCTCTACGGAGACGCCGAAGGCTCGCAGCGTGTTGTCTCTCGCTTTTTCATTACTCCAGGACCTGCCGGCCTTGGCCATGAACGCGAGGCCGAGTGGCTGCTGATGGTCTCGCGTCACTGGAACTTGGATTTGCCCGCGCCGCGCGGCTGAGGTATCGCGGCGGTGTGTGACCGTCCGCTCCCGGTTGAAGGAACCAGACATAGCCATCGCCGACCTGAATGACGCCAGGCGGCTCAATAACAGTCTCGGCCTCGTCTGGATGTCCCACCACGTACTTCGCCATAACCGATCACACCCCGTGTTCCGTCGTGAAGAGCACCGCGCCGTGGCCGACGAACAGACGCCCGTTGACTCCGGACTCGGAGCCAAGCACCTGAGTTGCAGCGAACTTGGCGGGCTCCGAACGCTGGAGCGCGGTGAGGATCTGGTTGTCCACCGATTCCTTCGACTGATCTACCCGGTAGATCTGACCTCCGGTATGCACGAACGTTTTTTCAGCCATGACGATCCCCTCTCTTGTGGCGTGAATGCAGCGCCAGCCTACCCGTGCACAAGGAGGGAGTGAAGCCGTTGGCTAAGATCACGCTGAACGGCGGTCCGTGCGACGGGTACGCCATCGGATACTCGAACGGTTTAAGCTTCCGATCAAACGGGGTTCGTTGTTCCACCGGGTGTTGGGACGCATCAATCCGGTCTTCCACGTTGGGGCAGTCGTCATCGCCTTGCTGCTGCCTCCACTCACCGCTTCGAAGGGATGGCGATCCTCGCCTACCTTGCCGGGGCCATGATCGTCACCTCACTCCTCCTGTATCGGCTGCAGCCGTTGGGTCTCCGCGTCAGAATCGCATATGCCGGAGGGACCGAGGAGCCCCGAACGCTTCGTCAGCTTATTTGGCCGGGTGTAGAGACCCTTCATCCCTGATGGCGTCGCTGGTACACGGCCCCTCGTCCTGGACGAAGTTACCCGATGGCCGGCGTGGCTGACGGTGATCAAGTGGACCGGGCCATTGACCGCAGGGCGGCAAGGTTCTGTATCGTGATCCGGCCGCGGCCTTGCCGGATGATGCCTTGGGATGCGAAGTCGGCCAAGGTTTTGCTGGTCGCTTCGCGGGTGGCACCGAGCAGCCCGGCGATTTGTTCGTGGGTGAGCCGGATCGGCCGGTTCTGCCCGAATCTGCCGGTCCGTGCGGTCCCGGCGAGACCGAGCAGGGTCGAGGCCACGCGGGCGGCCAGGGGGCGGAGCGCCAGATCTGCCAGTCGTTCTTCGAGCCGGGCAACTTGCTCGCCGAGGAGCCGGGCAATGCGGATGGCGATCCGGGGATCGGAGATCAGGAAGCGTTCCACTTCCTCGGCGCCGAGCAGGCAGATCGCCGAGTCCTCGATGGCTTCGGCGTAGTTGTCGTACATGCGCTGGCCGACCAGCAGCATTTCCCCGAAGACGGCTCCGGGTTCGAGGATGGCCATGGTCAGGGCCTTGCCGTCCTCTGCGACCCGGAAGATCCGCACCCTTCCGGTCTTGAGGATGAAGAGGGCCGTGACGGGCTGGGACTGGCTGAAGACCAGCTCTCCGCGGCGGAACATGCGGGCCGGGGCCATCAGGTCCATGGCCCGCATTTCTTCGGGGGCGAGGTCGGCAAACAGATCCACTTCGTCCAGGCAGGTGAACGGATCTTCCGGTCCGGACTCATAGGGGTCGAGGTCGCGCCGCCGTGGGGCCCAGGGCCGGGGGCCGCCGGCGGCGGCCTCCAGGTCCCGTCCGATGTCATCGCTCATGCCCGGCCTTTCAGCACGCGCACGGCCACGAGGGCCAGGGTGGCCCCGTAGGCCAGATGTCCCATCAGGGACAGCCCCGCCATCATGTTGACCATGAACAGCGGCATGCCCAGGATGGCCGGCATGATGACCAGCGGGCCGAGGACCCACCAGACTGCGCCGTAGCCCAGGCCCACCAGAACGCCCCGGCCGTAGGAGCCAAGGACCCCGGCGAAGGGTACCGTCAGGCCGAGGCCGACCAGGACCGAGATCACCATGTGGATGCCGAAGCCGGCCCAGGCGGAAGTCGAGCCAACCAGGGAGGCGACCATGGGCAGCATGCCCATCATCGCCATGAGCAGCCCGAACACCAGGCCTCCGGCGATCCCGCCGGTGACCCCGGCCGTGACGCGCCTGCTCAGATGAAAAGCGGAAAGATGGGGGTGGCGGGCCACCGGAGATGTCGCGGACATTTTGACTCCTTCTCGCGGAACGGATCGTGCCTACCCTCGAAATCTAGGCCCAGGCCAGTCCGTCGTTCTGTGAACTGGGACACACAACGTGAGGATAACGGTCGCAGGCTCGGGGAACCATCCGGGCTCCGACGGAGGCCCGGAGTTCTCCGGGCATCGGGTCACCGGAGGAACGGAATTACGAGGTGTTTTCCAACCCCTGTTTGCCGCTGGAGGTCCGGAGCATACTGGTTGCAGCGCTGGGGCGAGTGGAAGCGGGATGGAGAACCGTTGATTGCTGGTCGTGAAGTGGACGCCGCCCTGGCGGCCGGGTCAGGGCGGGCCCTCCGGGCGCCCAGATGCTGGCTGCCGCCAAGTTTCCAGGCGGCCTCATTCGTGCGGCTTGATCCGCTAAAGACCGGGCTTCGCAGGGGGTTGCTATTGCTGGATGTAGACGTTCGCGCCGCTCTCCGGCACGGACTTGTTGAAGTTGATCACTTCCGGAGATGTACCCTGTAGCGCCGTGATGGACGCGGCACCCAGGTGCGCCGGTCTCCGGGGACGGACAACATCACCGCGGGGCGGGCTAGAGGTAGCTGCAGATACGCTCGGGGTCGCAGTCCGCTGGATCCGCTGCGACAGCGGCGTCATGGACGGTGGCCTGCAGCGCCGTGAGCTCCGCGATCCGGGCGTCCAATTCGGACAACTGCTTAGCCAGCAGGTCCCGCACGTGGATGCACGGAGCCTGGCCGGCGTCGCGACCGAAAGAATGCCGCCGATCTGGGACGGCGTCAGTCCTGCCGTCCGACCGCGGCGGATGCGCCACCGGCGGCATCATCGGGATCACCGCCGTCGCCAAGGACGCCGGTGACCTGGCCGCAGCAGGGGTCTACATCCTGGAGGCCGGGATAACCGTGGACCGGGTGGCGAATCTGTCGCTTGGCGGCGATCTCTTGCGCCAATGGAGCCAATGGACTTGGGGAACCGGTGAACGCCAGGCCCTTCTCCAGGGGGCCTCACCGGAGGTGCCCTCGATCGGCGACGAGGACGCAGACCTTAACGACCCGCTCCTCGGGACCTTCACCGTCAGGGCGTCGACGGCGACGAACGTTTGCCGGCCGACGTCAGGCCGCCGGGTCAGTCAATCGCTGGCCCTGACCGCCTCGAATACGGTCGTGATGGGCGGCAAGGGCTCGTTGAAGTCGATGCCGAGCGCGTCAGCAACCTGGCTCTTGAAGTAGGCTGCGAAGTCGGAAGCGTTTGCCGCGAAGCGCCTGTTGGCCTCGGTTGGATCGGGCGCTTCGAAGTAGACGCTCGTGAAGTCGCCCATGGGTGTCGAGATGATGTAGGCGCGGTGCAGATTGACCCCGTTCTCTCGATTGTTGGCCTCCCACTCCGCACTCCGGGGCCCGGCGGTCTCCCGACCGAGGGCGCGAAGAAGATCCGTCTTCCCGGGTTGTATCGGCGCCGAGAAAGCGATCCCGGGATGGCGTGAGCTGCCCGGCACTGAGAATTCCAGGTATTGCTCGGCGGATGGGGGCGGCTGTGCTCCGATGTCGATTCCGTGTGTGCCCTTGATATGATCGCGTAGCTGCTGCGCCACGTCGGACGGATCGTCGACTTGGTTCTGGAAGGACCGCTCGATCGAGTCGGCCTCCTGATACGTGGTGACCACGTCCCCCATGGGTGTCGTCATTTGGTAGACCCTGACAAGACTCAGGCCGCCGTTGGCGAGAAAGCCCTGCAGTCCGGGATGCCCGGTCAGACGAGCGCCGATCTCGGCCGGCATCGCTTCCTTGCCGGGTAGGACGGGGGCGGGAAATGCTATCGAACCCATCGTTCTTACCTCCTGTTCTTGAATCCATCGGTCGCTGTCGAATACTTCTGGTGAAGGCCTAGATACCCCGTGGGGAGGAAACTACGCACTCTAGTATTCGCATTGTGGCGGGAGCCGCCGATGCTTTCAATACCTGCCCCGTTTTGGAGTGAGAAGTGTTGCAAGGAGAACACTGTTCCGTATGCCGGTCCCCCACCGCGACAACCCGGTGACGGGGTCTGCCCCGTGCACGCGTGGAACTACATTGAGATCCTCCGCAGCGCCCGGATTGCGCTGGTGGGTCGGCCCCCGCCAAAACCATCACCTGCCGATTGGCTGACGGCATGACCGGCGCGTCGACCGTCCTGAAGCGGCCGAGACGACGGAATCTGCGCTGCACTTCTTGGCTTGCGGGTGCAACCTGGAATGCCGACGCTTCCTCGGGTCCATAGGAACTTAACCACCGTCGCCAGTCAACCGGTAGTCCCGCCACAAGCAGGAGGAGAGCTGTCCGGTTCGGGGACCCTCTACGGGTCAGTCCGCACTAGCAGCCGGGCATCCTGATTGCGGGCCTTTACTTGCGGGGCGTAACGAACGGGACAGCGCTTGCAGCTAGGGACAGCATGCAACCCGTGAAAGCCAGGCTTATTAGCGCGATCCGCTGGGAACCCAGCGGCTTGCCTTTCTGACGCGGGTGGCGCGACTCGAAGATGGCGTAGGGGAAAGTCATCACTAGGCCGATCAGCATGAGCGTTAGAACTGCTAGCGGGCTAATCATGAGGACTCGTTCCGTTGACCCAGTCCCTGCCGCTGAACTGGGGCAGTATCGACTCTAGGGGCGCTTCGGGCGCATGTCTACGTTCTTTCGTGTCCACTTTCCCTAGACACACGCGCGCTGAATCGGCCAACATTCGGCGCGGAGCGATGCTGCGGCATCATTCGTCTCTTCCGGCTGTCCCTAGGCATGCCGATGAGCGATGAGATTGAGGGCGGCCTGAGGGGGCCCGAGGCGGCCCGAGATGGTTCCGCTCAACGCCGCCCAGGTCCACATTGTGACTCACATCAGGGGAAGCAGCCCGGGTACCCGGCCTTGAAACTGGCAACCTCTGCACTGTCTAGTGTTCCGTCTGGTAGGAATCCGATCTGCGCGTAACCGCAGGATGTGTTGCTGCCGTCGGTGGTGCTGCCGTGGCTGTTCGACACGCACAGATCTCCGAAGAGGTTTCCTCGTACGTTTCCGCCGATAGTTTCACAGGCCTTTTGTTCGATCTCCAGGTGTGAGGCTTTTTCTGGGCTGCCAGTGCCGAGGCTTGGGCGGCCTAGCGACCACCTCGGATGCCGGCCCTCCGTTCGACTCTTTACGATCAACCACTGGTTCCGTAGAAGGCATCCTGGCCCGAACCGCAGCGGGTGGTGAAGCAGACGGTGTTGCGCATGTCGGTCCACAGCGCAGCGGTCGCCCCAGACGGCAGATCGGCAATCCCGCTGTAGTCCCCCATGAAGGTGGTGGGGTGCGGGAAGGCCGCGTTGACCGTAGTGCGGGAGAACCAGCGTTCGCCCTGAGTAGGGTCTGAGAGCGTCGTGCTCACCTGATGGGTTGTGAACGACAGCGCGCCTGGCGCGGTCTCGGTGGCTAGCGTGTAGCCGTACTTGTGATTACCGGGGTCATAAGAGCGGTCGAAGTACCCGACCCGCAGCAGCCCATCCGCCCCGTAGACCGCCCACGGGAAGAACTGGTCGTTCGGCTCGTTGATCGCAACCGGCGCCGACCAGGTGGCCCCGCCGTCGTTGGACTGGCTGAGGACCACGTCGGCGTTGGTGACCGCGCTGTAGGGGTCGCTCGGCGCGGGCAGCGTCGAGTTTCGCATGTCCGACCATACAACCGCGAGGTGGGACGCGTTGGTGGGGTCGGCGACGAGGTTTCCGGCCGAGTTCACCCGGAACTCGCTGTCCTGCAGGGTCTGGCGTCCGTAAAAGGCGATGGGGTAGTCGGTGAACCCATCGACGAGATCAGCCACCTTGTTGGGGCCGGCCACCAGAGCACCGGTTGACGGACTCACCTTGACGACCAGGTACTGGTCGCGGAATGTGGCAAAGTTTGACAAGTTCTCGAAGGCGACGTGAATGCTGCCGTCGGCCGCGACAACAGGCACCGAGAACTGGTTCTGATTGCAGGTGTTCGCGGGCGTCGAGAACGCGCCCACACAGAACGGAGCCGACCCGGAGATCTGCTGCGGCTCGCTCCAGGTGTTCCCGCCGTCGTGCGTCACCGAGTCGAATATCGGCGAGGAGGTGAAGGTGCCTCTGAGGCCGAGGTTGAACCTTGTCCAGGTGACGATCGCGTTGCCGGTCCCCCAGGCCGCGATGTACTCCTTGTCATTGAAGATCCCGGCGCTGGTCATGATTCCGCTGCCCGCAGCGACAACCGCGGGCGCTGACCATGCCTGTCCGCCGTTGGAGGAGTGCGAGACAACCACATCCGGATTGGTGCAGCAGAACTTGCCCTGGCTGGATGTTAGCCCCAGGGTCGCGTAATAGGCCGTGCCGGCCGCGTCGAAGGCGATCGCCGGGTCGCCGGTGCTGCTGTAGCGGTCCTCGTCCGGGATCGGAGACGTCGTCCAGGTCGCGCCACCGTCGAAGGTGACGTGAGCCCGCGAGTAGCCCGTTTCGTGGACCGTGCCGCCGGGGCTCACCGACAGCTGGAAATCGTTCACTCCCCCGATCAGGTTGCGTGGGTTCACCGGGTTGACGGCAATCGTGGTCTCATTGCGAGGGGCGGTGCCTTCGCAATCCGTGTTCACGTTCACCACCGGCGAACCCGTGGTGGAGCAGATCGGGCTCGGCGGGTTCCGCGTGGTGCCGGGCATCCCGCCCTCCGCGTCCTCGGTCAGCGGCCCTTGTACGCTGTTCCACGTCAGGTGCGTGGCCGGCGTGCTAGTTGCGGGGGCGGCTTCACCCGGGGCGGTTCCGAGGGACGCGAGTACGAGGCAGCAGGCTGCAACGGCACTGAGTAATCGGGGCGGGGTGGTCATCGGGTTCTCCTGACAGGAGTGCGGGGCCGTGTGGCCCGCACCGGGCGGGGCTGTACCGAGACCAGGTCCCATGCTACGGGGCATCCGTTATGTGAGCACGAGTAGCCGATACCCGAATTCGAAGGGGTGGTCCACTCGGAAACACACTAGCCAGACGACGCTGGGGATCCCCGTTTACGGCGAATCCCGGGCGGCTCCCGGGATGAACGAAAGCCGCTGCCTGGAGCAGCTGGTTCCTGTCCGTGACCGGCGCTGCCTTCCGTGAGTAGAAGGCCTGTTTGGAGAAGCCCAGCACCCGGAACTCCCGGAACTCCAATAGTTTCCTGCGAACGTCACACAACTCCCGGGTCATGCTGCGCCGCAACAACCCAGCCATGAATAGCCGGAAGAATCTTCGCCGTTTGTCGTTCTGATGCTCGATCATCGCTGGGCGGGTCCTCCGCGCAACCAGGGCGCCACGCGCCGGCCCCGATCCAAAACTTCGCTCGGCGCTCCGCTTATTTCCTCGCGAACTTTTGGAGCGTTGCCGGTTCCCCAAGTTGCACTCCGACCCCTCATGCCCAGCAGCGGTCCCCGTATCAAAACGACGCCGAAAGACTAACGCCCGTGGCCGACGCCGCCTCTGAGGGAGAAAGATCATGGAAACGCTCACCATCAAGACCCCTGCCGATGTCCTCAGTTTCATCGGCCACACCCTGGGCTTCTGGCCGCAGGAAAGCCTTGTGTGCATCACCTTGTACACCAATCACATCGGCGTAACGCTCCGCGTAGACCTTCCCAAACACGACGGCGGGGAACGGGCCCTATGCGCGAACAGTCGCCAGCTACCTAGCGAACGACACCAACGCCACCAGCGCCCTGTTTGCCGCCTACACCTCGACCGCTCCGGCCAGGACAAACCATACGCAACCATGATCGCTGCCCTGACCGGGGCGCTAGCCGAGCGACACATCACCATCCGGGACGGCCTCCTAATCGGCGAAGAGACAGTCTCGCAGTACGACGGCGAGCCCAACCCGAACTGCGCACTGCCCCTGTCGATGGTCGACTCCAGTGAAATCAACGCCGAGCTCGTGTACCGCGGGAGCTCGGTCGCACGAACCGGCCGAATCACTTTGCCGCCGTCAAACAAGGAGGCGACGTTTCATGCCGTCGAGGATCGCGTCAAAACAATCGAACAATCCCGTGACCACGGCGCGATCGAAAAGGCGCGAACGCTCTGGGCTGGGATCCTTGAGGCCAAAACCTACCCGAGCGACGATCAGACGATTGCGTTGATCGCGAACTTGCAGTTCGCCGCCATCCGCGACCAGCTGATGGCTGACATCCCCGGCGTCGACGGTCCCATGGAAAAGATCCTTCTGGCCCAAACTCCCGGCAAGCCGCAGTGGGCCCGCGTCGAATGGGCGCAGCAAATCCTCCTCCACGCCTACACGCTGAGCAGCACACGTTGGACAGGGGCCCAGAGGGAACCCCAGGTGGCAACCAAGAACATTTCCCCGAACCCAGCATTGCCGCGGCATGGGCACCGAAACCCTTCGGTTCTAACGCGACTGCAGGATGCTCCCGTTTACGAAAATCGCCGCCAATGGACCACAATTTCGCCGGAATCCGTCGCGTGGCCCCGGAGCGTCGCCGGGGCCACGCGTCATGCCTGACTCAGATCCGTGACATCCTCGCGGTGCGTGCTCAGAGAGAACCCCGGGCACCCACGTCCAGGATCTGATTTTCGGACAGCCAGGCCGACCACGAGACGCTTGGCTGGCGATCAGGGCACGGGAATCGGCGAATCGCGGAAATACCGGCACCGAGGGCAGTACCTGACCCCCGGATCCGTGCCCGCGTTGCCACGGCCCGCACGTTCCCTGGTGAAATCACCTCCATCCGGCGGGCTTCGTGCGCGGTCCGGAAAGCATTGTTTGTTTGGCCAGAAGACGGTTCCGTCGCAGCTGTGGACGTGCTTGGAGTTTGGTTTGGCGGTTGACAGAGCAGAAAGGGGACTGTTTAGCTTGCCGCTTAAGACCGCCGCCATGGAAGGAGTGGTGCTGCATGATTTCTGTTTTGCAGCCCGGGAGTGACATGGGTCCGCTCTCCGAGTCAGACGCTGAGGTGTATGTAGCCTCGGTGTGCTTCAAGACCGGGCCGCCGGGTGCTGCCGGGGTGGAGGTCGAGCGCCTGGTCCACGATGCCGCGAACCCGCGGCTCCCCGTGCCGGTTGCACGGGTCAGGGGCGCCATGACGGCATCGGAGGAACCGTTGCCTGGCGGAGGGGCGATCACCTTTGAGCCGGGCGGTCAGCTGGAAATCAGCTCCGCCTGCGCGGCTGATCTTCCGGCTCTCATCACCGCGACCCGCGCAGACCTTGCCGCCGTTGAGGGTCTGCTGACGGAGGCGGGCCTTCGCTTCGGCGCGGTGGCGCTGGACCCCAGTCGGCCTCCTGTGCGGTCATTGGATCATCCACGGTACGCCGCCATGGAGCACCATTTCGACCGCCTTGGCCCTGCCGGGCGAACGATGATGTGTTCCACGGCTTCCCTGCAAGTTTCCCTAAACGCCGGATTCGACGGCCCCGGCTCCACCGGTGCAACCCAACGATGGATTCGCCTGCACAATCTCCTGCCGGTTCTCGTTGCCATGTTCGCCAATTCCCCGTTCCTTCACGGCGTCCCCAGCGGCTGGCACAGCAACCGTCAGCGAATCTGGCTGGCCACGGACCCGACCCGGACCGCCGTGGTCCCCCGCGCCGCGGACCCCCGACAGGCCTGGGCACGCTACGCGCTCGACGCACTGGTGCTCTGCATTCCCTCGGAGACGGCTTCCTGGAACGCCCCGCGCGGGCTGACGATGCGCAACTGGCTGCGCGGGGAAGGCCCCCGGCCCGCGACACTGGATGACCTGAGATACCACCTGACAACCCTGTTCCCGCCTGTCCGGCCACGGGGGTTCCTGGAGATCCGGGTGATCGACGCACAGGCAGGCAGCGAATGGGAGACGGTCACCGCCATAGTAACCGCGCTCATGGACGATGAACGGGCAGCCGACCTCGCCGAAGAGGCCTGCGCCCCGCTTGCTTCCCTGACCGATCCGATCAGGACGGCCGCCCGTGACGCGCTGGCGGATCCCGTGCTCGCCTCGGCAGCCCTCGGCTGCGCCGAGGCCGCTCTGATGGCATTGCCCCGTTTAGGAGCTGACGCCGCCGCGAGAAGCCGGGCGGAAGGTTTCGTTGACCGTTATACGGCGCGGGGCCTATGCCCTGCGGACGACCGGCTGGACCGGTGGTAAAGAACCGACAGCTATTTTGGTTCGGCAGAATGTGAGAAGGGTCCCGAAAATGCCAGATAACTTTCCCGGATCAGATATGGGTCCGGAAACTCTCAGGGCTTTCATCGCCGACGGGCTGGAAAGGGCCCGGAAACGGACACACGCGTTGACGGCCTGCGACGAGGAAGACCTGCTGAAGCAGCATTCACCACTGATGTCACCGTTGGTCTGGGATCTAGCGCATGTCGGCAGCCAAGAGGAAATCTGGCTGGTTCGCGACGTCGGCAAAATGGAGCCAGTGCGGTGCGACATCGACCAGATGTACGACGCGTTCGAGCACCCGCGCAGCGCCCGGCCCTCGCTACCGCTGCTCTCGCCCGAGGAGTCCCGGAAGTACCTCGCCCAAGTGCGAGCCAAAGCACTGGACATCCTGGACCGGACCCCTTTGGAAGGCCCGCCGCTGCTGGATCGGGGCTTCGCATTCGGCATGATCATCCAGCACGAGCAACAGCACGACGAGACGATGCTGGCCACGCACCAGCTCCGCGTCGGCGTGCCGGTCCTGCAGGCCCGGACCTTGCCGGTCGACGTCCTGCCCCCGGACCGGCACTCGCTCACGAAAGAAGTGCTGATTCCTGCCGGGCCGTTCATGATGGGGACCTCGGTGGAGCCGTGGGCCTTGGACAACGAACGCCCCGCCCATGAAGTCCACGTGCCGGGCTACTGGATCGACACCGTTCCGGTGACCAACGGCGCTTTCCGGTCCTTCATCGGCGACGGCGGCTACAGGAACCCTCGCTGGTGGACGGCCCAAGGATGGACTCACGTCAAGGAATCCGGGTTGGTGGCCCCCAAATACTGGGAACGCGACGGTGACCAGTGGATCAGGACCAGGTTCGGCGTCGTTGAACCGGTGCCGGAGGACGAGCCGGTGCAGCACGTGTGCTGGTTTGAAGCGGACGCCTACGCCCGCTGGGCGGGGCGCCGGCTTCCGACCGAGGCTGAGTGGGAAAAAGCCGCGCGTCATGATCCCCAGTCGGGGCGTTCGCTCCGCTACCCCTGGGGCGACGAAGATCCTTCACCCCATCACGCGAACCTTGGCGGATCGGCCCTTCGGCCCTCCCCCGCCGGTTCCTATCCGTGCGGAGCCTCACCGCTGGGCGTGCGCCAGCTCATCGGTGATGTCTGGGAATGGGTCTCCAATGACTTCCGCGGGTACCCCGGATTCAACGCCTTCCCGTATCAGGAATACAGTGAAGTGTTTTTCGGCTCTGACTACAAAGTGCTGCGCGGGGGGTCCTGGGCTGTGGACCCGGCCGCGTGCCGTGGGACATTCCGGAACTGGGACTACCCGATCCGGCGGCAGATCTTTTCCGGGTTCCGCACAGCCCGTGACGCCGCACCGGACGAGGTGCGTTAGCCCGTGTGCCGCCACCTTGCCTACATCGGGTCCCCGGTGTCACTGGCGGATCTGCTGCTCACCCCCGGCCATGGGCTGTTGACGCAGTCCTGGGCGCCCAGGCATCAGCGGCACGGGACCGTGAACGCCGATGGTTTCGGCGTCGGATGGTACGCCCCGGGCGACCCTTTGCCTGCCCGCTACCGGCGCGCCATACCGATCTGGGCGGACAGGTCCTTCGCCGACGTCGCCAGGGTTACCTCCAGCCGGGCCGTTCTCGCGGCCGTCCGGTCCGCGACACCAGGGATGACACAGGAGGAGTCAGCTGCTGCGCCGTATGCGCACGGACCCTGGCTATTCAGCCACAACGGACGCATCGAGGGCTGGCCGGGCGCGTTGGAAGGCCTGGCCGCGTCGCTTCCGACCGCGCGTCTGCTGGCACTCGAAGCCCAGGTCGACTCCGCCCTCCTCTGGGCATTCGTCCTGGAACAGCTCGACGCCGGAGACACCGCCGGGGAGGCGCTCACGCACGTCGTCAGCAACGTCGCCGCCGCCAGCGGGGCCCGGCTGAATTTTCTGCTCACCGACGGCACGCACATCGCGGCCACGGCCGCCGGGGACACCCTTTTCTGGAGAACAGGCCCCGGAAGTGTCGTGGTGGCCAGCGAACCCTTCGACGACGGCCCCGGCTGGCATGAGGTGCCGGAGAACTGCCTTCTGACCGCTACCGCCGGCCGCGTCGACGTACGTCCGATTCCGAACCTCACGAAGGAACAGGTGGCCCCATGAGCCTCTCCACCAACCGCTCCGACATCATCCACCACCTGCCCCCGGACCATCTGGGGCGCAGCCTGCGCGCCGATGTTCGCGCCGGGCTCACCGCCTCGCCGAAAACACTGCCGCCCAAGTGGTTCTATGACAAGCTCGGCAGCGAACTGTTTGAGCGCATCACCGAACTGCCGGAATACTACCCGACACGGGCCGAACGCGAAGTGCTGGAGCTCTACTCGGCAGAGATGGCGGCCGCGAGCCCTGCAGAGACGCTGATCGAACTCGGGTCGGGGTCTTCCCGGAAGACCCCGCTGCTGCTCAACGCCCTGGCGAACGCCGGATCCCTCCGCCGTTACATTGCCGTGGATGTCAGCGACAGCGCACTGCTCGATGCCCGGAACGAATTGGCTCCTGCGTTTCCCGACCTTGAACTGCAGGCCGTGGCCGCGGATTTCGAGACCCAGCTGCACCTGCTGCCCCGGGCCGGACGCCGCATGGTTGCGTTCCTGGGCGGCACCATCGGCAATTTTGAGCCGGAGGCCAGGGCCCGCTTCCTCTCCGACGTCCGCGGACTGCTCGGCGACGACGGCGGTTCCCTGCTGCTCGGCACGGATCTGGTGAAGTCGCCCCACGTCCTGGTTCCCGCGTACGCCGACGCCGAAGGAGTCACAGCCGACTTCAACCGGAACGTCCTACGCGTGCTGAACACCGAACTCGGTGCCGATTTCGACGTGATGGCGTTTGAACACGTGGCGGTGTGGATGCCTCAGGACGAGTGGATCGAGATGCGGCTGCGCGCCAGCAGACCAATGCTGGTCCGTCTGCCAGGGGTGGACATGGACGTCCACTTCCAGGAGGGGGAGGAACTGCGAACGGAGATTTCGGCCAAGTTCCGCCTGCGGGGCGTGGTCCAAGAGATGGAGGCAGCCGGGTTCACCGCCGTCGGTCAGTGGACCGACCGGCAGAACCGCTACGCCATGACCCTGGCCGAAGCCATCTAGGCTGGCCGGTGAACCGACACCGTCAGCTACCCGCGAAGAGGTACCAAACGACACCGACCAGCCGCTGGATCTCGGCCTCGGTGTTGTAATAGTGCACCGAGGCCCGCACCACCATGTCCTCCCCCAGTCGTGTCCCGACAGGGAGGGAGCCGGCCTGGAAGAAAGCGGGCGCCACGGAGACATTGATCCGGTGCTCCGCCAGCCGGGCCCTGATGTTCCGGGCATCGCTTCCCTTCACCGAAAAGGTGACGATGCCGCACCGGGTGATCCCACGGTCGTGGACAATGACCCCGGGAACCGCCGCCAGTTCGGCCCGCAGCTGCTCCGCAAGCCCGACGACGCGCTCCTGCACGGCGTCCAGACCCAGGGCCAGGGCATAATCGGCCGCCCTCCCCAGTCCCAGCCGTCCGGCAGCACTGGTCTCCCAGCTTTCGAAACGCCGGGCATCACCGCGGACTTCAAAGCCCTCGGCGCCGGCCAGCACGGCGGAATGCCCGTCCAGCATCGCAGGCTCAAGCCTCTCCAGGACCGCTGCGCGCACATAGAGGAACGCCGTGCCGCGCGGCCCACGCAGGAACTTCCGCCCCGTGCCCGCCAGCACATCACAGCCCAATGACTGCACATCCAACGGCATCTGCCCCACCGACTGACACGCGTCGAGCACAAACATCACCCCGGCGGCGCGGCAGCGTCTGCCCACCTCAGAAGCCGGATTGACTAGACCGTTGGCCATGGGCACATGTGCCAGGGCAACCATGGCCACATTTCCGCGCTCAAGCTCGCGCTGCAGGTCTTCCACGTCCACCTGCCCGTAGGGATCGTCCTCAAGCACCACAATCTGCAGATCGTTGCGACGCGCAAGCTGCCGCAACGCAATGACATTGCCGGCATACTCGGAGCGCCCGATCAGCACCCTCGACCCGCGGACAAAGGGGAAACCGTAGACCGCCCCCGCCCAAGCGCGGCTGCCGCTCTCGGCCAGTGCGATCTCGTCCGTGCCCGCCCCGATCAGCCGAGCCACTGAGGAGTACACACCCTCCAGCCGATTAGCAGCCTCCTCCGCCGCCTCATAGCCGCCGATCTCTTGCTCGCGGCGTAAATGACCCACCACGGTGTCCATCACAGGGCCGGGGGCCAATGAACTCCCCGCATTGTTCAAATGGGTCACTCGCAGAACGCCGCGGGTCTGCCCGCGCACCGCGTCGACATCTATAGACATAAACCACATCCTGCCTCACTAGTGCTAGGAAACCGGAACCCAGGTCACACGCCGGGGATCGGTCGCGTTCGCGCCGCGCCCGGAGTTTTGGGGCGCACCGAATGGCCCCCGGCCAACCATCTACCATCAGTTCACGAAGGCATTGACGCCGAACGGGCCCGCGCCCACGCTTGGAGCATGGCCACGAAACTATCCGGAGTGATCCTCGGGACCTTCCCGCAACTGCGCTACGAACCCACGGCCAAACGGATCCGCGCGAGCCTGGGCGGGAACAGCGTCGTCGACACCCTGCACGCCTGGCTGGTCTGGGAGCCAAAGCGCATTACACCGGTTTTTGCCGTGCCGGAGGCAGAACTGCTGGCGGAGCTGACACCGCCGGGCGGCCCTCCGGCCGACGTCCCGGAGCTCGCCGTCAGGCTCTCCGCAGGCTCACCTCCGTCTCTGGATCCGCGCACGGGGTTCGGCCGGCACACCACCCCCGGCGAACAGCTCGACGTTGTGACAGGGACGACGACGGCGCCCGGGGCCGCGTTCCGACCGGACGACCCCGACCTGGCCGGGTATGTCGTGCTCGATTACGCCGCCTTTCAATGGCGGGAAGACGACGAGGAGATCATCGGCCACCCCCGCGACCCGTTCCACCGCGTCGACATCCGGGCGTCATCCTTGGCCTTGGAGGTTTCCCTCAACGGGGTCACGCTCGCCAGCACGAACGGTGCGCAACTCCTGTACGAGACGCTGCTCCCCGTCCGCTACTACATCCCGCCCGAGGACGTGCGGCTGGACCTCATGGAAGGGAGCCCCAAAAGGACCGTATGCCCGTACAAGGGGGAAGCTCGCTACTGGACCTACCCCGGCACCGAAGACGGCAGGAATGTCGCCTGGAGCTACGACATGCGTTTCCGCGACGCCGCACAGATCCACGGCCTGGTGAGCTTCTTCAATGAAAGGGTGGACCTGACAGTCGACGGCATCCTGCAACCCCGGCCGGTGACGCCCTGGTCCCGGCCGCAGGACCACCGGGAGTGATTAAGCCCCGGCGGGACCTTCTGGATCCAATTCCGAGGGCGGTCAGTAGGACGAGCACGATGGTGGTAACCGCGAACAGGCCGTGTACGTAGACGAGTGGGATTGGAAGATGAGCTTCCGGGGTTGCCTCATTGCGGCTGCGCCTCCAGCGCAGGACCATCACATCCCCGAGGATTGCGACGAGGATCAAGAGTCCGAAGGCGGTCCAGGTCAGGATGTCGCTGTCGATGATGATGTAGACGATCCACAGGATCAAGCCAGCGGCGGCGAGCAGGAAGTGGCTGAAGATCAGCGGCGGTACAAGTCGAGTCGGGATGGCGGCGTCACTTTGCGCTGCGCGCAGCCCTCCGCTGCGTAGCCACAGGCCGAGCATGGTGAACCCAAGCCCAGCGGTAACAATCCAGGTGACGAGCGCGGCGATGCCCGTTGAATTAGTCCTTCGCTGTGGAGGTCCGGTCGAAGCCGGCGGCCTGCGTCTCGTCGTTGGCAACCCGGACGCCGTACTGGAAGGCGAGTTTGCCGCCGAGGTACCCCGAGACGCCAAGCGCGGCGACACTGAGGGCCGAGAAGACAATCAGTCCGGCCTGCACGGGTCCGTGCTGACCAAGTCTGAGGAGAAAGTTGACTAGGAAGGCGATGGTGATGGAGAGGTTCAAGCCCATGTGGACCAAGGCGGTGCGGAACCCGGGTTCCGGTGGGGATGGCGAACAGGTCCAGGAAACCGATCAGGGCTGCAGCTGCTGCGCCCAGCACACCGATGGCGATGAGCCACCGTGAACCTGTCGCCAGTGCGGCTCCATCGTCATCGCCGGGATCGATACCCACGCCGATACCCACCACGTCGCCGTCATCACCGAAACCGGCCTCCACCTGGCCGACAGGGAATTCCCCGCTACGGGATCCGGCCACCAAGGGATCATCGACTTCATGACCGGCTTCGGCCCGGTCCTCGCCATAGGCGTGGAAGGGACCGGCAGTTACGGCGCCGAACTCTCACGCGTACTTAGCCACGAGGGCATGCACGTCGTGGAGGTCATGCGCCCCAACCGGCAGGCCCGCCGGCTGCAGGGAAAATCCGATCCGCTCGATGCCTACCAGGCCGCCGAATCGGTGCTGGCCGGCCACGCCACTGCCACCCCGAAATCCCGCGACGGTGCGGTGGAATCCCTGCGGGTGCTGCGCGCGGAGCGCTCCACCGCAATGCGCGCACGCATCGCCGTGATGGCCCAGGTCAAGGCGATCCTGGTAACAGCACCGGAGACCCTCCGCGCCAAGTACCGGGCCATGACGAGTCCGGCTTTGATGGCCGCACTGGAGAAAACACGGCCCTCCGGAGCACCGTCCGAGCCGCTGACCAGCACCGCGACCGTGCTGAAACGACTCGCCGTCCGCTACCGGCACCTGCACCACGAGCTGGCACTGATCGATGCCGAACTTGACGCCATCCTCGCCCTCCACGCCCCGATGCTGCGCGATCTTCAAGGCGTGGGCACCGACGTCGCCAGCCAGCTCCTGGTCACCGTGGGCGACAACCCCGAACGCGTCACCTCCGAGCGAAGTTCGCGGCCCTGGTCGGCGTCGCCCCCGTTCCCGCCTCATCGGGAAAGACAACCCGGCACCGGCTCAGCCGAGCCGGGGACCGGCAGGCCAACAAGGCCATCCACCCCGTGGTCCTCGTGCGGATGCGCTACGACAGCAAGACCCGCAGCTATGTGGCCAGGAGACGACAGGAAGGAAAAAGCACGAAGGAAATCATGCGCTGCCTCAAACGCTACGTCGCCCGGGAAATCTACGAACAGCTCCTTCACCCGCAACCCGCCCCGGACGCCGGACCACTGCGGACGATGCGGACAGCCAAGCACCTGACCCTTCAGCAAGCAGCCGACGCCCTGCACGTCTGGCCGACCACGCTATCCCGCCTCGAACGCGGACTCAGCCACGACAACGACTTCCACCACCGCTACGAAACCTGGCTCAACGCGCAATCCCCTCAAACCGTACAGACTCCACATCACGGGCAGGCCCGAGGAATGGCATAGCACAGTGCGCCATGGAAAGGGCCTCGGCCGGGCCCGCGCCCCTGCCTTCCCGACCGGGGGCCGCGGAGGCTCCGGGGGTCAAGGGCGGCCGCAGGCCGTCGCGCCAGCGATCGCAAGACCCTTGAGGCCGGAGAGGCCGGCCCCCGGTAACCTGCCCGGCGCCGGGCTCAACGACCATTGACAACAATAGGAGCATCAGTGTGCACACGCCGCTTTTTTCACGGAGACGAATGTCCGCTATGGCAACTGCGGCCTGTCCGACCAACCGGACAACCGTCTCAATCGTCCTGTCCTCCCCCTTGCGACATCCAGTAATCGTTGATCGCCTGAACGGCCTGCTCTTTCGTCATCCGGGCAACATCTCGTTCATTCAGTCCAACGGTGTGGGTGAGTTGCCAGACCAGCGCCAGGGGAATAGCCAAAGCGGGAGGGGATGCCATTCCGCGGGCAGGCAAGGCACCGTCATCGACGCATGCCCAAAACTCATCCTCACTGACCTCGAGCTGGTCTTGGAGAATATGGTTCCAGATCGAACTCGAATACGTGGTGCGATCCACCGGGCGGGAAATCCTGGTCCGCAAGATCCGTCCATCTTGCAGACTCAACCGGTAGGTCGCGTGATGGCGCACTGGTTTCCCGCGGGCATTCGTCACCAACTCCCAGCGCTCGGTTAGACAGAACTTCTCATGGTCGTCCCGTCCGCCCACGCGTCGGACGCTCATGCCACCGAGCCGGTGAGCCAAGCGGTCAATTGCTGATCGGTGCACAGATCAATGAGCTGAACCAAGGCCCAGTTCTCGCGGTGATTGGGCGCCGCGTGCAAATGATCCTCCCAATCCTCCGCGTAGTCCCGCAAAGCATCGACGAAGTCCGCCAAGGCTTCACCCAGTTCCGTGGCCTCAGCGGCAAAAGGCTGCCCCGGCATGAAGACAGCCCATGCTCCGTCCTCGTTCACGACCTGGACATTGGCGACGACCGTCAATTCCAGATAACGGCGCAAGCTCTCTCCATTGACGACGGCGGCCGTGGCCCGGTCGGGCCGCCGTATCGTGGACAGCCCTCCCCGCTCGCTGGCATCGAGGATCGTCTTCAACGAATCCCGTGCTTGGGTAAACCCGTAGACGTGTCCACCGACTGTCTCATGTGTGGGGGTGCTCATATATCAATCATCCGCACGTACATCAGGTACGTCAAGTACGTCTACATCGCTTCCGTTCCGTGGTCGTCACGGGGACCATTGGGTGGCTGATGCCGTCGCAAAATCACCGAAGACTGTTCCTGCGGGGATGACGACGTCACGCGCTTGGCAGTTTCCGCGGATCAGGGAACCCGAGCGAGACGTACCCCGGCGCCCGCTTGTTCAGGGAAGCTGCCAGGACCGGAGTGGACTCATCATGGTAGTCGTGAACGGTCGCCACCGTTTTCCCTGGGTATGGTCGGATGATTCGGCCGGCGTATTGGACCAACCTGCCCTTGAAGGAAATGGGCGCCGCAAGGAACAAGGTGTCCAGCTTCGGACAATCAAAGCCTTCGCCAATGTAGGAGCCGGTTCCCAACACCAGCAGCGGCTCTGAGTCATCGGAGTTGGAAAGACGCTCGACGGCGGCTTGTCGTTCCTTCGCCTTCATTGCCCCAGTGAAGACCACCGGCTTCAGACCATCCGCCTCGAACCGGGACCTGAAGGAATCAAGATGGGTTTTCCAGGTCGTCAGCAAAAGAATTCGCGAGTTCTGTTCGTAAGCCGCCAAAACGTCGTCGTAGATTTGCTGCAGGCGATCCTCGTTGGCGATCAAGTCCTTGTAAATGGCGGAAATCCCGCCAGGCTCGCTGGGCTCCGCGACGCCGTCGTAATTGTAGGACGTCCGGTGCAGCTTCAAAGCCAGCGACGGCTCGGCAACCTCCCGCGGGTGGCGGGGCAGCTGCTGCGGAGCAGGGGGCGAAATGGTGTGCGTGATCTTGCCGAGCTGGTGGTAGATCAGCGAGTCCAGTTTGTCCCGCCGGTACGGTGTAGCCGTCAACCCCAACCAGTACCGTGCCGGGATCTGGTTCATGACGTGGCTGAATGCCACGGCCGGGACATGGTGGCACTCATCCACGATGACAAAACCGTACCCGGCGGTCAGCTCGGCGACGTTGTCGCGCCGCGCGAGCGTGGGCAAGAGCGCGACGTCGATGCGTCCGGTTGTCTTTGCACGCCCTCCACCTATTTGGCCGCACTTTTCATCCATGAACTCGCCTATGCGGCTACGCCATTGGTCAGCCAGGGCCTTGCGGTCAACCAGGATCAGCGTGGATACGCCACGACGCGCCATGGCGGCACAGGCGATGACTGTCTTACCGGTCCCGGGCGGAGCCACCAAAATGCCTTGCTCAGTGGAAGTAGCGGTATCCATTGCGCCTTGTTGCTCCCCACGGAGTAGCGCTGTGAACTCGAAACTTTGAGCGGTGCCGGATGCGCGCTGATCATCAATGCGCAGTGTGCTGCCACTCGACTCGACCAGTTGATGCAAGAGGGATAACAACCCGCGAGGCAAAATAAGGTCCCCCTCAAGGGTTTCGTCATAGTTGCGTAGAAAACGCGGGATGTCCCAGGTCGACCGGCGCTGGCGTTGACGATCGTAAAACTCGGGGTTAGGCATTGACGCGGCATGTTTGACTGCCGAAATCATGGCTGGCCCCAGATCCGTTGCTTTGATGGTTATACGTGAAGCGAAGGTAGCGCGAATGATGAGCGCCGGGCGAGGAACGATCTTGGACGACTGGGGCAGTTCGAGCCGGCGAACCTCTTGTCCCAACTTCACGGCAGGCAGCCTGCGGATGTGGGTGTTGACTTCCCCGTCCGAGAGCCGGTCGAGGCTGGACAGGTACGCCCATTGGTCCTCATACGGTTCGAGAGTAGTGGTGTCGAGGAACAACGTAGTGCCGTGCTGGCGGCGCTTGCCGTTCAGCGGCGCAGCAATCAGATTGCCCATGCCCTTGCCCGAATGCACGTCTTGGGACGGAAAAAGCCTGTCATAACTCGCCAAGCTCATGCTGCCGCGCAATCCCATTGCCTCGTGAATCAGCCCGGTGCCGAGCTGTCGCGCGGCCGAGCCCGGTACGGCCGCGCTGAAAAAGATCCACGCATGAGCTCCACGTCCAGATTGGGAGACTTCAAGCGCAGCCGGGATCCCGCGAAAGCGCGCAGCCTTGACGTACGCCAACGCATCCAACATTGCCGCACCGCCGTCGAAATCCGCCGCTACCCACCAGCATGTTTCCTGCTCAGTCAAGGGATACAGGCCAATGTGCTGCCGCCCGCGCAGATGTTCAGCCACAACGGTCGGCGTAAGCGGCAAGAAACGAGCATCAGCCATGTTCGTGCCCTTGCGCCAACCACCAGCGACGGCTGGTATCCAGCCGGATCGACCGTCCCGTGAATTCTCCCATCGGAGTGCATAGACATCGCTGCGTGCCCGGAACAAGTCCTGGAACAGACAGACTTTTGCCTCCGGAGACGACTCCATGGTCACGAGGCCACGGCTCACAACTGCAGGAATGGCCGGCTGGTCCTGGCGGGGAGCTCTTGATTCCGGCTCGGTGAGTACCAGCAGTTTCCGCAGCCTGGCATTCTCGAGGCGCAGTTCCTCAAGTTCGCGGGTCATGGCGTTGCCTGCCACATCGGTAAACCAGGGCAGCGCACTTTGCCCGACGACATCCGGCGTGTCTTCATTCACAATTTCCATTGTGACCGGAGAAACGCCTGAATTTCGAAAACTTCCCGTGAACCGGTGGGCGGCGGCACGCGTTAGTGGCGGAGCACGATACTGCTGGAAAGGGCTCGGACATCCGGAAGAACTGGTTCGTACCGGCTCGCATCCGGCTGGTTCGCGACAACGAGCAGAATCACCCCCGTCGTCATGCTCTAGCCACGGCGACCCCAGACCACAACCACATCATGTAGCCGAGCCACGACCGCACCATGAAAGAGCAAGAACACAGAACCCTCGCCCAACCGAAGGAAAGAGGCACCCGGCCACACCGAAGGCCACCAACAAAAACGGCCCCGAAGGGCCCATAAAAAGCTGATTTGTGCACGGTCAGGGCGCCAAAGGCACCCTGACCTGCGACAACACTGTGCCCGAGGTGGGACTCGAACCGCATTCCAAGCCCGGGGAAACACGGTGAACTCCAGAAAACATAGGCAATCCGAGCCAGTCCGGCCGATGTACGGCCCAGTCCGACGCCAAAAGTGTGTATGTTGTACACACCCCAAATCCCGCCCTCAAGCTCCCCCGCCAACCGCACGTCAAAGAATTCCGAACATCAGCCTGGCACCCCTTCCACAGCACCTACCGTCGGATCAGGTGTTTCTCTATCAGGATGGCGCTGCGCTGTAAATCAATGTCACCGGCGGCCACGCCCACCACCAGGTCGAAGCCCTCCTTGGTGCTGAAGTCGTGCCGGTAACCGTTGATCCACAGCAGCAGCACCATGAGCGTCCACGCGGTGCGCTTGTTGCCGTCGATGAGCGGATGAAACCTCGCCACGGACTCGAGGAGTGCTGCCGCTTTCATGGCCAGTTGAGGATAGGCTTCCGTGCCCATGACCGTCGTTGCCGGGCGCACCAAAGCCGAGGCCAGTAGGCCGATGTCACGGATGTGGAACCCGTACCGGTCGATCACCTGCAGGGCGTCCTCGATTTCGAGGTACGAACTCATGCATCCTCAAGGCGTTTGAGCAGCTCCGAGTCATGGCTCATCACGAAATCCAGACCCTCATTGATCTCGCGGCGGCGGCCGTGCCGCTGCAGGACCAGCTCAGCCCCCTGGAGCAGCAGCGCGGACTTGGACGTGTGCTCCTCGGCAGCAAGTTCATCAAGTCGGCGGTCGAGGTCTTCGGGAACACGCAGATTCATGGCCATACCTCATGGTACCAAACCAGTACCAGTGAATCCTGAGGTGAGGACGATTCAAACTCCTGACCTCTTCTCATCGGACGGGTATTTCGTTGTATGCCAAGGGCTTGTGTTGAATTGAAAATCCGCGGAACCTAGCGGATTGCTGTGCTGCGCGAGGTCACTGACATGTCATCGTTTTTCATCGTTTCCGTGGGGTAAACGTGCGGTGGACGCTGAGGCCCCCTGCAACTATAAGAGTTCGGGTCCTCGCGCATCCGATCAGGCTCGTCGCCACGGCCCCAGGTCTCTCGTAACTAATGGTTCGTACCGCGATTGAACCGCAACGTTCGACACATCGTTGTGAGATTCGTCCGCTAGCAGCGTTCCGCAGTTCCTTCGCGGAACCATAAACCGACCGTAGATACCTCTAGTATCCGCGGAGATACGCGCCGCTCCGGCGGCTGGCGGCGAGACCAGATGGTGCCCTCCCAGGAACTCCGGGGCCGCCTCCAGGCCCACGGCCGGACCGATGACTTCCGGCTCCTCCTGACGGGGTATTCATCCGATTAGGAAACGTTCTTCTAACTCGTGTATCCACAGCATGCTGAGAACGGGACGCGAGTATTCGGTCTGTCACTGGCGGAACGGAATCTCGCTGTGAGTGACCTTAACGTCATGTAAGCCGTGGAAGTCGAGCAACTGTTTCAGGCTGGCAGTAGCCTCAGAACTGTACGGGGTCGGACCTATGCGAATTTCACGTACGGGCAACTTCCCTGCTTTTGTGGCAAAGCGATATTCATACGGGTCAACGTGGTCTTCACCCCGAGAAGTCAATTTCACGAAGGCACTAGGCCGAAGGGCCCAGGACGATGGAAGACAAACTTCCAGTCGGGGTTGAGCCACACGATGATCCTTTCTTCCCGTTCATCGCGAAAGCCGTCATTTTTGATGAGGTCCAAAGACTCATTCATGAAGTAGGGGAAAAACCATATCCCGAGCCGACCATCCTCAGGTGTCGAAATGCTCTTCTCAACACCTCGACGGAGCGATTCGAATATCTCGGTGACGATCTTCGACTGTTGCGCCTGATCGTAGACCACCAGCTTCCACTCACCACCTAGGATACTCATGGAGTCTGGGTCAAAATTGACAACGGGGCTGCCATTTGGGTGTTTCAAGATTTGACCGTCGTCATTCAGGTCGTACTTATCGACGTAGTAATCCGCAAAGGGGCTAGGGTGGCTATCCTTTTCGAACCGCGCCACAGGAACCAAGGTTTCGCTACGGTCGAGTCCGACGGCAAAGCTAACTTGATCGCGGCCGTAGTAACGCCACATGGTTAGGCTGTCGCCATCCGATGAGGCGGACAGAATAAAGGAGTCCCGTGATCTTGCCCTCACTTCAGGAATGTACTCTTCTAGCCCCTCGACCACGTCCACTGAGGTGCTGAACGTTGATCCTCAAAATGCTTTCGAAGCCGGATGCTTCCGCTAAGGAGTTCATTCGCGTCGTTCATGAAGGCCGCCGACCCGGCACACAGCTCGTTCTTCGCAAGGATGTTCATCAAGGCAGCGCCATCGGTGTAATGCCAAACAAGTCCCGTCTCGTTCTCCGTCATGCCCTGAGCATATTCGGGAGAGGGGCGTGTCCCATTTCCCTCGACACCGCCCGATCCTGACAGTCCCATGGCCCAGCCGGCTTCTGTCAGGATTGCCGAACTTGTCGCAAGCCTGGGTGAGTGTAGATTTGGTCGCTCGGTAGGCATTCTGTGGGCGATAGATGGCGGGTTTTGGTCTAATGGGCTGGGTTGCGCGCTGGATGGCCCGATACGCGATGAATCGTACGAAGCCAGAGAACTGGCTGGAACAACGCAACGAACCGCCTACGACCCTCCGCACCGTCCAGACAGCAGCGGGCTAGGCCTCACCAGCCAATTCCTACTCGCACCTCCGCGACATCACCTTGAGCCTGGCTAGCGAGCTTGTCGGCTCGCCAGCCAGATCCCTTACTTGGAGAAGCCGATCTCCTGATACTTCAGGTAGCCAGGTCCGTAGAGGTTCAGCCCCACCACCTTGGAACTCCCGATGACGCTCGTCGTTGCATAGTAGAGGTCGATCTGCGGCATGATGGCCCAGAGCTTCTGCTCAAGTTCTGAATAGGCCTTCTTGCGCTCCCCGAGGTCGAGCGTATTGCCCGCCGTCTTGAACAGCGCGTCGATCCCCGGATCTGCCACCCCGGAGAAGTTCGTGCGCGAACCGGAGGAGAACCGGCCCTCCATATCCCAGGAGGGATCGATTCCGAAGAAGCCCGTGGCAGTGACTTGGAAGTCCCGTTCGGCGAACTTCTTCGCGTTGAGCGCAAGCGCCGCCATTTCGATCTTAACCGTCACTCCATGAAGCCGGCTCCACTGCTGCTGCAGAACCTCCGCCGACTTGGCAAACGTGCCCGCCGTCGCATTGATCGTCAGCGTGACGGGGCCCTTGTCGGCCACGTAGCTGTCGATGAGGGCCTGGGCCTTCTTGAGGTCGTTCAGCGGTTGCCTGACCTCCGTGCGAAGCGGGTTCCCCTCGGGGAAGATGGAGGTCGCGATGGTGGCGTTTCCCGACTGCACCTTGGCGTTCCAGTCGGTGAGGTCCGTCGCATATGCGAGGGCCTGACGGACCCTTACATCATCGGTGGGCGCCCGGTTGAAGTTGAAGAGGAATCCCCAACCACCGATGTTTGGCTGTTTGTGTGCGTTGAACCCGGCGTCGACGAGGCGTTTGACCAGCGTCGGGTTATCGCCGGCCCAGACGTCCGCTTCGCCTGCTTGGAAGGAGAGTACGGATTGGTCCATGTCCGACTGGACTGTGAACAGGAGCTTATCCAGGTATGGTTTGCCTTCGTCCCAGTAATTGGGGTTCCGGTCAAAGGCCACTTTGCTTCCGGGAGTCCGCGAAGTAAGCATGAAGGGCCCCGCTCCCACAGGATGGACGCCGAAATCGGCCCCGGACTTCTTGACAGCCGTGGGAGAGACCATCATTCCGAGGCTTTGCATCAGGAGGGTCGGAAACTGCCCGTTCGCGGACTTGAGTTGAACGTCCACCGTGACGTCGTCCACCGCGGTGGTCTTCGCGATCTTGTTCGCCGCGTTGAAGGTCTGGGTGGAAGTCGGCTGCGCATAGCGTTCGAAGTTGAACTTGACAGCCTCCGCGTTCAATGGGGTTCCGTCGCTGAACTTGACATTGGGACGGAGCTTGATCTCCCAGTTCAGCAGGTCCTTCGACGTGACGGAGAGCGCGAGGTCGGGCGTGACCTTTCCGTCCTGGTCAACCTGAACGAGCTGGCTGTAAATCGCCGTAAGGTAGGCGCCGTCGGTGGTAGGGCTGAAGAACGTCACGGCCGGATCGAAGCTCGCCGGATCCTGGAAGTAGGCGATCCGCAGGGTGCCGCCCTTCACGCGGGTCACCGGCTCCGTGGAGGCCGACTTCGTGGAGGCGCAGGCCGAGAGGAGCAGTGCGGCTGCCGCCGTCAGCGCAACCAGCGAGAGGATACTTCTTTTCTTCTTGGCATGGTGCATGGGTTTCCTTGCTTTCATGGACTTCGTTGTCGATGTGGCCGTATCGAAGCTGCCGACGGCCTCCTAAGGTTCGGAACGGTGTCTGTTGCCGGCGCTCCTTCCGTTTAGCGGCCTGGTCTATTCATGGGTCTGGTCTAGGGGGAAGTGGCAGGCGATCCAGTGGTCTGATCGGATCTCCCGCCACTCCGGGACTTCTGCAGCGCACAGTGACGTCGCCCGCGGGCAGCGTGTGCGGAACCGGCAGCCCGACGGCGGGTCCAGCGGGGAGGGAATCTCCCCCGAAAGCGGGACCGCAAGTTTCGCCTCGTCTGGATCCTCTTCGGTCGGAGCCTCGGGGATCGCGTCAAGAAGCGCCCTTGTGTAGGGGTGAAGGGGCGCCTCGTAGAGACTCTCCGCAGGGGCGAGCTCACAGAACCTCCCCAAGTACGTGACTGCCACACGGTCGCTGACGTTCTTGACTACGGCGAGGTCGTGGGCAACAAAGATGAGGGTCAGCTGTCGCTGCTGCTTGAGGTCTTCGAGCAGGTTGAGCACCTGGGCCTGCACCGACACGTCAAGGGCGGAGACGGGCTCATCACAGATGACCACCCGCGGATCGAGTGCCAGCGCTCGCGCGATAGAGACGCGCTGGCACTGTCCCCCGGACAACTCCAATGGCCGACGGCGGCCGACGGTATCCGGGTCGATGCCCACCTGGGCGAGCAGTTTCGATGCCTGCTCCCGGCGGGAAGCCGGGGTGCCTTCCTTCCAGATCGCGAGTGGTTCGGCAACGATGTCGACGACGCGCCGGCGCGGATTGAGCGAGGAGATGGGGTCCTGGAAGATCATTTGGAATCGACGGCGGACCTTGCGGAGTTCTTTTCCGTCCAGGCTCCCGAGGTCTTCTCCCTCCAGCAGGATGGAGCCTGACGTGGCCTCCTCCATCCTGACGAGCGTCCTGGCGATCGTGGACTTTCCCGAGCCTGATTCACCCACCAGACCGAGAGTCTCGCCGGCCCGCACCTCGAAACTGACCCCTGACACGGCGTGGACCGTCTGCCCCTTCCCGACGGGAAACTCGACCACGAGATCGCGCACGCTGAGCAGCGCCCGCTCCTCGATGGGTGTTTCCTCGATGGGCATCGTTGTTGACGTCGTCACAGAAGGATCTCCTTTGATCGCTGGCCTGCGCGCTTCTCTACCGGCTGAGAAACCGGAAGACCGGCGGCGGTACGGCCTCGTTCGAGATTCAGGGCCAGCGCGTCCCGGTTCGCCGTGGTCCCCACGGGGTAGAAGCAGCGGTACTCGTGCTCGGCCTGGGTCTCCTTCTCGATGCCGGGTACCTCGGTGAGGCATTTGTCCTGCGCATAGCGGCAACGCGGAGCGAACCGGCACCCCGTGGGGAGGTCTGTCATCGTCGGAGGTCGGCCCGGGATTACGTCGAGCCGGGTGTGTGATGGATTCGCCAGGCGCGGGATGGATCGTCGCAGCGCCTCGGTGTAGGGACTGCGCGGCCTCTGGAGTACCTCCGCGGCGGGTCCCCTCTCAACGATCTGGCCGGCGTACATCACCATGAGGTCGTCGGCATAGGCGGAGGCGATTCCCAGGTCATGAGTGATGAGAATCATCGACATGCGGCGCTGGGTCTGCTGCTGACGCAGCAGCGTCATGATCTGCGCCTGGATCGTCACGTCAAGGGCAGTGGTCGGTTCGTCTGCGATGAGCAGTTCGGGGTTGCCGGCGAGGGCGATGGCGATCATGACTCGCTGGCGCATTCCGCCAGACAGCTCGTGCGGGTACTGCTTCGCCCGGGCCACGGGATCGGGGATGCCGACGGACGCCAGCGCCGAAATGGCAGCCGTTTTCAGTTCCGCCTTGGGCACCAGCTTGTGTTGCTGCAGCAACTCGCTGATCTGGTCGCCGACGGGCATGACCGGGTTCAGCGCTGTCATGGGGTCTTGGAACACCATGGACAGGCGGTCAGCCCAGATGCTGCGCATGTCTTTCTCACGCAGCTTCATCAGATCGACTCCCGAGAGCAGCACCTCTCCTGAGGACTTGCTGTTCGCCTTGGGTGTTAGGCGCATAATGGTGCGGGAAAGCACGCTCTTACCGGACCCGGACTCGCCTACGACCGCGAGGACGTGGCTTGTCGGGAGGGTGAAGGAGACCCCGTCCACGCTTCGGGCGATGCCCTGGGGCGTCTCGAAATGGGTTTGGAGGTTCCGCACATCCAGGGCGGGGGGCTGCACATCGCTCATCGAGATGACCACCCCGGCAACGCCGATACGCCACAGTTCTGCATAATCCGCTCCTATAGCCGAGAGTTTGAGACATCGAGTCGGCGCCTGGCGGCATCTCCGAGGACGTTGAACGAGAGCACCGTGAAGAACAGCACGGCAGCCGGCACGAAGACGAGGGCGGGGTCGGCTCGCAGATCGTATCGGCCATCGGCGATCATTCCTCCCCAGCTCGGCGTCGGCGGTGCCACCCCGAGACCGAGGAAGCTTAGCGAGCTCTCGGCAACGATCAGGCCCGCCATCACGATGACCGCGTACGCAATCATCGGCGGAACGATGTTGGGGAGGATCTCTTTGATGAGGATCCGACCGACCGAGGCGCCCGACAGGCGGGCGGCATGCACGAACTCCCGCGTAGAGAAACGAATCGCATTGGCTCTGGCGACTCGAAGGAATGACGGAATCGCCACGGCCCCGAGGCCGATGATAAGCACCCCCACTCCGCGTCCGAGGACCGCAGCGAGTGCCATGAGGAAGATGAGCGCAGGAAACGCCAGCATGGCGTCGGTGAACGTGCCGATCAGGTTGTCGATCCATGCGCGCCTATATCCGGCGAGGAGGCCGAGCAGACCGCCGACGACCATTCCGACCAGGACCGCGAGGACACCGATGGCAAGCGAGGTGCGCGCGCCCAGAATCACCCGGGAGAGCGTGCTGCGCCCGAGCGAATCCGTACCGAGGAATTCGGGCCAGTTCTGGAAGGGAGGAAGCCGGACACCGATTCCCGCGTCCACGTCAGGTGAGGCGATGGGAAGGATATTGGCGAAGATCGCCACGAAGAGGAGCGCCAGAACCCACGCACAACTGAAAACAACCAGAAGGCGCGAGCCCTTTCGCACCATTCGGCGTCGCAGCGATCGCACCGAAGGCAGGGCGCTGACGGCGGCAACGGTCTCTGTACTCATGTGTCACTTTCCCAATCGTGGGTCAAGATGCCGGTAGGTCAGATCGACTGCCAGATTGACCAGTAGGTAGAAGAGTGCGATCAGGGCCACCAGTGCCTGGACCGTGATCAGGTCCTTGTTCAGAATCGATGTCACGAGCAGACTGCCGATACCTGGGATGGCGAAGACCGTCTCGACGATGACGGTGCCACCAATGAGTTCAGCCAGTCGCAGGCCCGCAACAGTCAGCAACGAGAACGCCGACGGTCTGAACGCGTGACGGATGAGAATCGTGTGGGTGGGCAGCCCCTTGGCTCGGGCCAGTGCGATGAAGTCCTGCTGCAACGTTGCGATGACGTCGGCACGCAGCACGCGCTGGAACACCGCGATCACGGGCAGCGAGAGAGCGAGTGTCGGCAGCATGGCATGGCTGAGGTTCCCGAGGGGATCGTCGCTGAATGACGTCCATCCCGAGACGGGGAGGACGCCCAACTCCACCGAGAAGACGTACACCAGGCCGATGCACGCAAGGAAGTTCGGAACGGCGATGAAGATGCTAGTGACGACATCCAGCGTCCGGTCCAGTATCCTCCCGGCCCGATAGGCAGCGATCAGGGCAAGGGGAATCGACACCAGGAGCGCGACGACGATCGCCGACAGCGCAAGCTGCAAGGTCACCGGAGCACGCTCGGCGATGAGCCCGAGAACAGCCTGCCGGTTGATGTACGAGGATCCGAGATCGCCCCGGAACAGACCGGTGATCCAGTGCCAGTAACGGACGATGAGCGGATCGTTGAATCCGTACATTTCGTTTATCCCGGCGACCGCCTCCGGAGGCGCCCCCTCTCCCGCGATGAGCACCGCCAAGTCACCCGGGACCAGTGACAGCATAAGAGTCGTTGCAAAGGTGACAAGGAAGACCACCGCGATCAGGCGGGCAATTCGCGTCTGCGTGAACGCGCCGATCGAACGCCAGGCCCTGGCCGGCATCCGGCTCCCGTTAACTCGCCGTACGCCGGTCTCTTGCGATAACGCCGTCATCTCTAGTCACTCTCTCCGTCGAGGGCCTGCCGCGAGGCGACATGGCGGCTTGGTGTCCCCTGGCCCGAACGACACTTTCCGCCGTGGCCGGGACTCATACGATCTCTGCGAAATATGTCAGTGGCCACATCATCACCGACCTGAAGCTGGTTCGCTGTAGAAACATCCGACCTCTACAGCAGAATTGGTGTCATCCGCGATGCCCAGCGTGTCAATGGCACTCGCAGCTTGATGGGTTGCGGAGCCAGCGAAAGCGCCGATCCCGGGCGAAGACATCCGGGACCGGCCGCTTTCATGCCTCCTAGTAGAGGAGGAGCGGGTTGATGAGAACGCCCGTGGAGCGGTGAATGGCGGTGGGCGCGGCGACGAGCAGGCCAGTGGAGGTGCCTGCTTCCTTCAGCGCGGCCGCGGCGGGGCCCAGGAGGCAGTTGTCGACGAGGCATAGGCCGATTGCCCAAATGAGGCTGTGTACCTCCAGCGATCCTGTCGGAGTGTTCCGGGCATCATGGAAGTCCCAGAGCACAAGGCCCGGATCCTTGGAGGCGATCCATTTTGCGCCGTCCTCACCGATGCCGGGGCGCTTCACTGTGGCGGCACCGCTCGGGTAGATGTTCCCGGCAGCCTCGTACCTGTCGCGGCCTTGGTAGATGATCAGCGCGTCACCAAGCTCAAGGGACACCCCCGTCGCCGTGAGGGCGGCGTCGAGCTCCGCGGCCGTGACGGGTTCCTCTGCTGTGACCCACTCGACGCCGCGCACGGCGGGGATGTCGAGCAGCACGCCGCGCGTCGCAATGCCGTGCTGTGCCCAGTTGACCATCGTGTCTTCATCGGTCTCGGTATTCCGGGCGGGGATGGGGCCGTGCCAGGTGGCGTCCGCGCCGATGTGAGCAAGACCGTCCAGATGGGTGTTATGCACGCCGTGCGCGTCGTACTTGATGACATCGCCTCCGTGAGCAGAGCGGCCATGAATGCCGATCTGCACCTCAAGTTCAACTCCTCCGTGGCCGCTAGGCATTTCTGACAGACCCAGCTTTCGCCACTGTTCCTTCTCTTCATCGGCAGCTTTCCGGCTGCCAGCAAGACGATCGGGGCGGGTCTCGATCTCCTTTTCAAGAGAGATGGCCTTGCCTAACTTCACCCCTCCGACCCCGCGGAGCCGGGCTACCTCGTCAATGAGCGCCACGGAGCCACGGCACTGCACGCCCTCGACGTGGCGGCCGGCGTCGTGCTTGCTTGCAATTTCCCGCACCCACGGGGCGAGGGGGTCGGGTCCGATTTCGTCTGACATCTCTGATTCCATTTCTCCCGGGGTTGGGCCCGGGCCATCTAGCTTGAAACTGACTTGTGCCAATCGCACAGGGGCTAGTCCGACTCCTTCGTCGTGCGTGTATCCGGGAAAACCGACCCCAGCATCTGACCTCTACAACGGAACAGTCATGCCCTACAGTGAACTGCGATTAAACGTTGCACGGCGCCCCGTGCGGCGTCAACAGGTAGCGCTCACCCTTAATTGCGGACGTCCGACAGAAGCGGGCTTGACACTAGCCCGTCCGGAGCCCATGCTGGGAGTGCGTCTAACAGTACAGGCGTTCCATACAACAAAACATCATGAGTTCTTGATTGATCTCGAAGAGTCCCGAGGCAACGGCGCGCGGACATCGAGGCAAGGGCGGACTCAGACTCAAGGGAAAGGGACTCAGATGACCACCGTCGACATCGATCCCACCAAGATTGACTTCTTCACCGATCCGGAGACAGCGAAGACGGCAGAGCCTTACTTCGACTACATGCTCGCCAACCATCCGGTGTGGCGTGAGCCAAAGTACGGTGTCGTAATCGTCACGGGATACGAAGAAGCTCTGCAGGTGTACCACCAGCCTGAGGTTTACTCCTCGCTCAACCGCACGGGCGGGCCGGTTCTCGACCTGCCCGTCGAACTCGTCGGCGACGACCTGAGCGAGCTCCTCGAGAAGTACCGTGAGTACTTCCCGAACAACGACCAGATTGTCACCTTCGATCCGCCGGTTCACACCGACCACCGCACGCTCCTGATGGGTCTCATCACACCGAAGCGCCTAAAAGAGAACGAGGACTTCCTCAAACGCACCGCGGACCGCTTCCTTGACGGGATCATCCCGCGGGGCAACTGCGACTTCATCTGGGACTATGCCAAGGGCTACACCATCCTCGCGGTGGCCGACCTGCTCGGCGTGCCCGAGGAGGACCACCCAATGCTGCTTGAGTTACTCGCCTCGGCTCCGGGTCCCGTGCTCGGCAACCTCGAGCTCCAGGCCAGCCATCACAGCAGCATTGAAAAGCTCTACGACTACTTCGTCGCGAAGATCGAAGAACGCCGCAATGATCCGAAGGAGGACGTGATCACCGGCATGGCGCTGGCCACCTTCCCCGACGGCTCCCTTCCCGAGCCACTTGAGGTCGCCCGTATCGCGTCCAACATGTTTGCCGCCGGCCAGGAGACCACGGTGCAGCTGATGGGCATCGCCCTGCAGCGTATCGCCGAGGACCAGGACCTGCAGGGCCTGCTGCGCCGTGAACCCTCGCTGATTCCAAAGTTCATCGAGGAAACGCTCCGCATCGAAGCACCCATCAAGGGATCCTTCCGGCTCACCAAAGTCGCCACCAGCATCGGCGGACACGACCTCTCCCCAGGCACCGTCGTCATGCTCCTGCACGGAGCCTCGGGCCGCGATCCCCGGCTCTTCGACAATCCGGCCGAGTTCGACATCGAACGTGCGAACGCCAGGCAGCACCTCGCCTTCGGCCGCGGCATCCACACCTGCCCGGGTGCCCCGCTCGCGCGCGCCGAAGCGGTCTTCTCGATCCAGCGCTTCCTCGAACGCACCGAGCGCATGTGGATCAGCGAAGAGCACCACGGCCCGAAGGACGCCCGCGAGTGGGACCTGATCCGTAGCTACAAGTTCCGCGGCCACAACAAGCTCTTCCTCGAGTACACGCCGAAGGAGGCATGATGTCTGAAAACCTCACCATCGACCGGGACCGGTGCATGGGCTCGGGGCAGTGCACGTTCTATGCGCCGGGCACCTTCGATCTCGACGATCTCAGCATCGCTATCGTCACCAACGAGCACGGCGACCCTGAAGACAAGATCCAGATGGCCATCAACGTTTGCCCCACCCGGGCCATCGCACTGGCGGCCGCAGCCAACAAGGAAGGTGTGCAATGACAACGACTACCGAGGCCCCAGCCTCACAGCCCATTGCAGACATGGAGGCCGACAGCCTGATCGGCACGTTCCCCGAAGGACAGCGCCTGGTCGGCAGCCAGTGCAACACATGTGGCTGCACGATGATCGGCAGCCGCGTGGTCTGCAGTTCCTGCATCAGCCGCGACGTAAGCCGCGTTGCGCTGCCGAGCACCGGCGTGCTCTACTCCTTCACCCGCATACACGTCGGCACCGCGGGCATCCGCCCGCTTGGCTATGTCGACCTGGACAACGGCGTACGCACCCTGGCCGACATCCGCGAGGGTGACGTGCCACTGCGCCCCGACATGCGGGTCGAGCTTGGTATCGACGACGACGACTGGTTCTTCACGCCGGCGGCCGGCGAAAAGCGAGAGGATTAACATGAGTGAGAATGTATTTGTGATTTCGGCGGCGATGATCCCGTTCGGGAAGCACCGCACCTCCTCGTATGTCGGCCTCGCCGTCTCCCCGCTCATCGATGCGATCCGCGATGCTGGAATTGAAAAGTCGGACGTCGACGCCGTTTATGTCGGCCACTCCTACGGTGGCATGATGACCGGGCAGCGCATCTGCAAAGAGATCGGGCTCGGCACTGTCCCCACGGTCAACGTCGACAACGCCTGCTCAAGCGGTGCCACGGCGATACACGAGGCGTGGCAGGCCATCTCGCAGGGCCTGATCGATATCGCCGTCGTGATCGGCGTCGAGAAGCTGACCCAGTTCGGCGGCGGCACGCTGCCCCTCTCTCCAGAGGACCGCGAGGTCAAGCAGGGCATCATCATGCCCGCGGTCTATGCCATGCGAGCCACCCGCTACCTTCACGAGACCGACGCGACGCCCGAGGACCTCGCACTGGTCAGCGTCAAGGCCCGCAAGCACGGCGCACTGAATCCGTTCGCGCAATTCCGCAAGGAGACGACCGTCGAGGAGGTGCTCAACGCGCGCCGCGTCGCCGACCCGCTGACCCTGCCCATGTGCTGCCCCACAGGTGACGGTGCCGCCGTCGTCGTGCTCGCCTCAGAGCGCGCACGCAAGCGCCTCGACTCCAAGCCAGGCATCCGCGTGGCCGCCTCTGTGCTGCACTCCGGTCATGTCGCCGAGGGCTTCCGCGACATGATCAAGCCCGAGATCTCCTACGATTCGGCCCGCGACGCCTATGCGATGGCCGGCGTCGGGCCAAAGGATCTCGACATGATCGAGCTGCACGATGCGTTCTCGATCGCCGAACTCATTTACTACGAGGCCTTCGGGCTCGCCGAGCCCGGGCACGGCGTGGACCTTATTCGCGACGGCAAGACGACGTTCGGCGGTGATGTTGTGGTGAACCCCAGCGGGGGCCTGCTCTCGAAGGGCCACCCGGTCGGCGCAAGCGGCGTCGCGCAGGTCGCCGAGGCGTTCTGGCAGCTCACTGACCAAGCGGGCGCACGGCAGATCGACAAAGCGCGCTGGGCGATGACCCACGTCACCGGTGGCGGCACCGCTGGCCTCGATCATGGCGCCTGCACCATTCATATCTTCGAGGCGGCATGACCACCATCGAGCGTCCGCCACTGGAGGGGATCCGGGTCATCGACCTCACCACCTTCCTTTCCGGCCCTTCGGCAACGCAGCTCCTCGGGGACCTCGGCGCGGACGTCATCAAGGTCGAATCGCTCGCGGGTGACTCAAGCCGCGCCATCGCCGGCCCCGAGATCGACGACGTCAGCGCCTACTACCTGGCGAACAACCGCAACAAACGCAGCGTCGCGATCGACCTCAAGGCTCCGCGGGGCCTTGAGGTCATGAAGCGCCTGATCGCGGGCGCCGACGTCGTCATCGAGAACTTCCGGCCCGGCGTCACCACCCGGCTCGGACTGGAACCCTCGACCATTCTCGAGGCCCAGCCCTCGCTCATCTGGGCGTCCATCAGCGGGTTCGGACAGGAGGGCCCCCTTCGCGACCGCCCGGCCTACGACATGGTGGTGCAGGCCCTCAGCGGGGTTATGAGCCTCACCGGCCACCCGAACGCCCCCGCCGCGCGGCTGGGCATCCCCGCCGGTGACGTCGTCGCGGGGCTGTACTCCGTGATCGGCATCCTGGCCGCCCTCCGGGCGCGGGACGAGACCGGTCGCGGCCGCATTATCGATGTCTCGATGCTGCGGGGCCAGCTGGCGATGCTGTCCTACCAAGCCCTGTACACCTCGGTTAACAACACCGCACCCGAGCCGCAGGGAGCAGGCCACGACTCCATCGCCACCTATCGCTCATTCCGGGGAGGCGACGGCCGCGAGTTCGTCGTCACGGCCAACACCCCCCGGATGTGGGAGGGCATGTGCCAGACGCTCGGCCTCGGCGAACTGGTCAGCGACGAACGCTTCATCGACGCCGCGAGCCGGCTGCGGAACAAAGAGGCCCTCTGGGAAATCCTCGAGGCCCGTCTCGCCGAAAGGCCCGCCGACGAATGGGTCAAGCTCCTCGCAGATGCATCGGTGCCCGTCGCTCCAGTGAAGAACGTCCTCGAGGCGCTCGAGGACGCCCGCGAGGCCGGTGACGGTTCACTCCTCACCCTGAGGAAAGGCGCGACCTCGTTCGAAAACGTCGCAACACCAATCCGCTTTGTCGACACGATCGACGTCGAACCGGCCTACCCGCCGGCTCTCGGCGCAGACACCATCAGCATCCTCACCCGGGAGCTTGGGCTCTCGAGCCTGGAGGTCAAGGATTTGCTGGAGGACGGGATAGTCCTTGCACCGTCGAGCGATCGCTCGGCAGCAGTGTAGGAGACACGAGACACGCCTAGATTCCCGGCTGAGACCAACGTCGTCCTACACGGGTCTTCGAGACACGAAACGGCCGGGCCCCAACGCCCGGCCGTTTCTTCGTCCCCGCCTACCGGCTGACGATATCCAGCGCGATGTCGACAAGCATGTCCTCCTGGGCCCCGACGAGCCCCCGCTCCCCCGCCACGGTGAGGAGTTCGCGGGCATCGGGGCCGTAGGTCCTCGACGCGTCCTCGGCGTGCCGGAGAAAACTTGAGTACGCCCCGGCGTAACCCAGGGTGAGCGTCTCGCGGTCCACCTGCACCGGCCGGTCCTGCATCGGCAGCACAAAGTCATCGGCCGCGTCCTGCAGCTCGAACACCGAGCATCCGGCCCCTAGCCGAGCCGGTCGGCCGCCCCGACGAAGGCCTCGATCGGCGTGTTCCCGCTACCGGCACCGTGCCCCGCGAGCGAAGCGTCCACCCGGTAGGCACCCTCTTCGACGGCGACGACTGAGTTTGCGACGGCGAGCGAGAGGTTCTGGTGGGCGTGGATGCCGACCTGTGTGCCGGCATCGGGCACGTCGGGATAGGCGCGAATGCGCCCGCTAACGCCCGCCATTGTCGATACGCCTGCGGAGTCGGTCACGTAGACGCAGTGGGCGTCGGCGTTCTTCTCCTCAGTGCTCATCGCGATAGCGAGGTCGTGCACCTGCGGCGTGACGGAGGGCCGGAGGCGACCAGTGCACCGACCTCGGGAATGTGCACGAATTCGCGTCGCTTGAAGTCAGCTGGTCCCGCAGCCACTGCTCGGCGGCGCCAACGTGCTGGGGAGCCGCCTGCACGTTGAAGTGGTCGATTCGCCGCACTCCGAGTCCGCGCCTCCTCGAGCTGTTGCTTGGCAGCTTGGATCGGATCTCCTCGGGAGCCTGCGGTGTGTCGATGTCGTAGTACAACTCGAACGGATGCTCCGATTGAGGAACCAGGAAGCGGATGGCGGTGCCGCGGCCGGACTGGTGACCGTGCGGCAGTTCGATCACCTCGATATCCTGTGCACTGAGCTGCTGGGAGAACAGCTCAACGTCCTCGGGACGCGCTACGCGGAAGCTGTAGGAGTCCACGATGGGAGCATCGCTCGCGAACAGCACGAGCGAGTGGTGCTTCAAGTGAAGAGAGGTCTCAAGATTGGGGGGTGCCAAGCGAGATGGCACCTACGTGGGCGATGCGAGGGCCTGAAAATGACGTCGGTGTCATAGTGTGTGCTCCTTTTTGTGGTCCCCTAGGTAAGGGTCGATGCAGCGTGAGTCTATGCACCCGTCCCCCGGGCCCTCTCGACCCAGTCCCACTCAGCGGGATGGAACGCGGGGTCCGGCCGACTTTGCCCGGGCTGAATCCTTCAGCGATTCAGCGAGTTTCTTTAGAGTCTTCGCTGTAGCTTCGGCGTCTTCCTGGCTCCAGTCCTGGAGATACTCCTGCAAAGTGGCGGTGCGCCGCGCTTCGATCTGCCCCAGCTTCTCCGCGCCTGAGTCGGTGAGGGCAAGCAACTGGGCCCGGCCGTCGTCAGGATCCTGCCGCCGGATGACGTAACCCTGCTCTTCAAGGTCCGCGATGTGGCGACTGAGAACCGGCGCGCTGACACCCAGCCGCTCGGCCAGCTGGGTGGCGCGCGATTCCCCCTCCCCGACGAACTTGAGAACGCCGTGTACCGCAACGCCGGCGACGTTCCCGCGCACGCTTGCAGCGGCTGCGCACTTCACCACGCGCTGAAGGTCCAAGATCCGGTAGACGAGATCTGCTGCCGTATCCGATGCAAGTGCCATAACTCTGAGTTCTCCTCGGTTGTTGGCCTCAGCCAGCTACTGGGGCCTCGGCCAGGGGTGGCCGTCCAGCCGTTCGATATCGCCGTTGAAGCGTTTGAGGGCCAGGGCGAATTCCGCAACATCCTGGCTGGTCCAGTCCTGCAGTACCCGGGAAAGGGCCTTCACGTTAGCCTCACGTTCCTCGTCCAGGAGGCGTTCGCCCTGAGGCGTGATGCGGAACTTGCGGGCAATGCCTCCATCCGGGTCGGCAATGCGTTCGGCCAACCCGGCCCGCATCATGGCCGCGGTCTGGCGGTTCAGGGTTGAGGCGTCCAACCCAAGGGCATCGCTGAGTTCGCCTATGCTCATCGACCCCTCGATCCTGATGCGGTTGAGCAGGGTGTAGGCGCTGCGGTCCAGCTGGCCACCGCTGCGCCGAGAGAGCAGGCCCAGGTGGCGGCCCAGCAGCATGGACTCGAATTCGACAGCCCGCGCGGCTTGCTGATCCATGGATTTCCCTTCCTCCCGCCGCCTGTTACGGACAGCCCCCTCAGATATAGCACGAGCGAACCTGCATACCCGTTGTGTATGATACATAGTCTATGTATCATACACATTAGAAACCCTTCCATCCCTCCATATCCAGGAGATTCCTATGAGCTCCCCCTCTCCGCCACCAGAACCGGCCCATTGGTGGCCGTGCTGGCATTCTCGGGCATCGTGGCCTCGCTCACGCAAACCCTCGTGGTCCCCCTTATCGCGGAACTGCCGAAGATTTTTGACACGACGGCGTCGAACACTTCCTGGGTCATCACCGTGACACTCCTGGCCGGTGTGGTCAGCACCCCCGTAGCCGGGAAGCTCGGTGACATGTTCGGCAAGCGCCGGATGATCCTCATCTCGCTAATACCGCTGATCCTCGGATCCATCCTTTGCGCCGTGGCCGTCTCCGTGGTTCCGATGATCATTGGACGCGGCCTGCAGGGCCTCGCCACAGGCCTAGTTCCACTGGGCATCAGCCTGCTCAAAGACCTGCTTCCTCCGCAGCGACTGCACGGTGCGATTGCCCTGATGAGTTCCTCGATGGGCATCGGGGGTGCGCTGGGCCTGCCCATCGCGGCCGCCGTAGCCCAGTACACCAACTGGCGCACCCTGTTCTGGGCCGTGGCAGTCGTGGCCGCATTGGGCATGGTGCTGGTCTGGAAGGTCATCCCGGCCGCCGCGGCACCGGAACGAGCCGGAAAATTCGACGTTCTTGGGGCACACGGCCTCGGCGCAGCCCTGGTCTGCCTCCTCCTGGCCGTGTCCAAGGGCGCGGACTGGGGCTGGGGCAGCCTCACCGTGCTCGGCCTGTTCGCCGGCGCCGTCGTACTCTTCCTCCTCTGGGGAGTGTGGGAGCTACGCACCCGCGACGCCCTGGTCGACCTGCGCGTCACCGCCAGCCGCCCCGTGCTGCTGACCAATGCTGCGTCCATCCTGGTGGGCTTCGCCCTCTATTCCCAGTCGCTGATCATCCCGCAGATCCTCCAGCTCCCCACGCAGACCGGATACGGCCTAGGCCAATCGATGCTGCAGATGGGCCTATGGATGGCCCCCTCCGGCATAGCGATGATGCTCATCTCGCCGGTTGGGGCGCGGCTCACCGCCGCCCGCGGACCGAAGACCACCCTCATCGTCGGCGCTATCATCATGGGCGCCGGCTATGCCGGCGCGGCCCTGATGATGGGGACCGTCTGGGGCCTGCTCGTCGCGACGGCAGTCGCCGGCATCGGCGTCGGCTTCGCCTATGGGGCCATGCCGGCCCTGATCATGAGCAGCGTCCCAAGCACGGAGACCGGCTCCGCAAACAGCTTCAACTCACTGATGCGCTCAATCGGCCTTTCCCTCTCCGCCGCCATCATAGGCGTCGTCCTGGCCCAGATGTCCGCCCCGTTCGGTGCTCATGCCATCGCCACCCCGGACGGTTTCCGGACAGGCCTGTTCATCGGATGCGGCGTTGCCCTGGGCGCCGCGGCGCTCTGCCTGGCCATCCCCACGGCAGCAAAGACCACGCCGGACTCCTCAGGGCGCAGCGACAGTCACGCAATGGAACCCGCGGCAACCAGCCACTGACACCCCGCCGGGGCTGAGATACAACCGGGCCTTGGAAATACACCCTACAAACGCGACTGTAGTGCTAGTCGTTTGTAGAGTTCCCTGAGGCCCCCGACCGTTCCCATCACTTGGCCGAGCATGAGTCCGTCCACCACGGCCAGACTGCAGACCCCGACGATGTCCGCCGGGACCCACAATCCCACCAAGCGGCTGCGGAAGATACTGAACGCAATGTACGCCACCAGGATGACGACGCCAAGAACGTCCAGTTTGCCAACGACGTTCTTGGCGGCGCTGTCCCACTGGAGCCGAAACATGCGGCTCGCCACAAGCCCGACGACGATTCCGCCGGCCAAGGAAACGGCAGCGGGGAGGATGGCCGTCCGTGAGGCAATGAAGAGCTCAACGATCACGACAACCAAGAGCACTGAGAAGACAAGCGCATAAATCCGAAGCCGCAGCCGGATCTTCCGGTGGACATGCCTGCGCGCCCCCTCCCTGCGCGCCTGGCGGTCCAGCGGTGCGCGGCCGTCGGGGCTCTCCACGGCGCCCAGAATAGACCTGAGGGCCACCGCGTTTGAACAGTCCGGATTCATAGTCCAGCACTACAGCGCGGAGAGAGCGGACCGGTCATGAAACCTGTGCGGTGATTTCGTGTTCCTTGAATTCCTTGGCTGTTTGGATAAGGCAACTGGCAAGGCGTTTGGCGTCCTCTCGGGTGAACCGCGCACTTGGCAGGGCAACGCTGAATGCGGCGTGTTCGCCGTCGATCACTCCCAGTGAGACGGCGACGGCAGCGACGCCGTTTTCGCTTTCCTCGTAGTTCGTACCCACGCCTACCCGGCGGGTCTTCTCCAGATCCGCGTGAATTCGAGCCAGATCGATTCTCGCGTCGCGTCTACCGGAGTTCGGCGCTGCGATCTTGTATCGGGCGTCGACCTCCTGCGGAGTCAGTTCGGCGAGCATTGCCTTGCCTGCTGAGGTGACATGGGCTGGAAGTACGACGCCGGTCCTTAGGCCGAAGCGCAAGGCGTGTGTGGTGGCTTCGATGCCGTCGAGATGGTGGATTTCGGTGCCGACGAGTGTCGCAAGGTGGACCGTCTCGCCGACGCGTTCAGAGAGGCGCTCCAGGTAGGGCCGGGCGCGGAGGCGGAGCGGCGGAACCGGTTGCATCATTCCGGGCCGCAGGAACTCCGGGCCGGGTGAATAGCGCTTCTGTTTTCCCTGCCGTGCGAAGCCGTCTCCGACCAGGGTGGCGAGCAGTCGTTGCGCCGTCGACGGGTTGACGTCAAGTTCCTTTGCGGCCTCCGTGACGCTGAGGGAGCCGCTTTCGGCCATCAGCTTCAGCAGGACCAAGGCCCTATGGACGGCTTCCACCCGAGAAGAGTCTTCATTGCGTATCACGCAATTACTCTAACATCTATTGCGTCACAGACAATAGCGGGGCTACGGTTACATCACTTCCAGGTGCACAAGGCGCAGAACCAAGAGCCCTCGGCCGAGCGCCACGCCTGGCACCTCCAACAATCCGCTCACCCGACAAAGGAGTCTTGATGAGTCAGCCCACCCCCACCCCCTACGTGAAACATCCGTCGCGGACCCGCATGCCGGCTTCAGCCCAGGCCAAAAGGGCCGTCGTCAGCGGAACCTTCGGCTCGGCACTCGAATGGTTCGACTTCGCCATCTACGGAGCGATGTCAGCAACCGTCTTTCCCGCCGTGTTCTTCAACAAGCTGGACCCCGGCATCGGTTTGCTGGCCTCGTTCGCGGCCTTCGGGGTCGGCTTCTTCGCCCGTCCGCTTGGAGGCATCGTCTTCGGTCATCTGGGAGACCGGTTCGGACGCCGAAAGATCCTGCTGACCACTTTCGTCCTCATGGGTATGGCGTCAATGATCATCGGGCTTTTGCCGCCCTACTCCTCCATCGGATTCATCGCCCCGTTGGCGCTGGTCCTCATGCGTTTCATTCAGGGCGTTGCGCTGGGCGGTGAGGCCACAGGGGCTCAACTCATGACGATGGAGCATGCTCCAGGAGACCGGCGCTCGTTCTATGGAGCCCTCATGGCGATGGGCTCGCCCATCAGCCAGGTATTGGCCAATCTCATGCTTGCAGTCCTCTCCGGAGTGCTGAGCGGGGAGGCCTTCCTCTCTTGGGGCTGGCGTGTGCCGTTCCTGCTGAGTATCGTCCTCGTGGCAGTGGGTATCTATATCCGTCTCAAGGTTGAAGAGACTCCGGTGTTCAAGGAGGGCGTGAAGGAGCTTGCGACTGAGCAGAGCACCCCGGCGATTGTGATGAAGACGCAGGGCGTGACCATTCTGCGGCTGATCCTGGCTTTCGCCCCGATCGTCATCACGTTCTATATCGTTTCCGTCTTCGGCATCAGTTACCTGACCAGCCACGGATTCACCCAAAGCCAGACGTTTACCATCATCATGATCTCCAATTTCCTGTCCGTGATCGCGATCTGGTGGGGTGGCCGGCTGTCCGATGTCTACGGTCGTCGCAAGATCCTCATGATCGGCTCGGCCGGCACCCTGCTTGCGGCCCTCATTTTCTTCCCGGTCGCAAATACCGGCAGCTTCCCACTGACACTTGCCGTGGTCGCCTTCGCCCTCGTCTCGGCGCAGTTCGGCAATGCCGGTCAGGGAGCGCTCTTCGCCGAAGCCTTCCCGACCCACATGCGCTACACCGGATCCGCACTCGCCCTGACGGGATCAAACCTTATCTTCGCGGCACCTGCTCCCTTCCTCGCCTCGTGGCTGATGACCATTAGCAACGGCAACACCCTCTCGATCACGATTTTCTGGGTGGTCACCATCGTTGCCGCGCTGATCAACATGCGACTGATGGGTGACGGCAGCACGCTCGAAGGAAAGTCGCACCGATTCGGTCGCAATGTACCGGCAGTCGAAACCGATGATCCGGACGTCCAGGCCCCGGCCAACGTCGATGACGCCAACACGGCGTTCATCAGGAACTGAGGTGCGGGCCATGGACCTCACGATCGCCGAATCCACTGACCGGGAAGTCCCGGAACGCAGCACCCTCACCCGGACGGCAATTGTTACCGGCGGGGCAGGCGGTATCGGCCGGACGATTAGCCGCCGTCTCGCGGCCGAGGGCTACGCCGTCGTCGTCGCCGACATCAATCAGGACGCTGCCGATCAGGCGGCGGCCGGCCTTCCCGAGATCGACGGCGCGACTCACCGCGGTTTCGCGGGCGACCTGACCAACAGCGCAGTCAACCGTGAACTGGCAGCCCTCGCCGCCGAGACGGCGCCCATCGGTGTCCTGGTCAACGCCGTCGGCATTTCCCCGAAACGCAACGGCCGGAAGATCCCGTTCTTCGAGCTCGGCGATGAGGAATGGAACCAGGTGATGGCGGTCAACGTCACCGCCCCATTCTTTCTCATCCGAGAAGCTTTCCGCTACATGCCTACCGACGGCAGCGCAAGCATCGTGAACCTGCTCTCGATTACGGCCAAGCTGGGCACCGGCGGTCCGGCCGATGCCGACTTCGGTCCGTTCCTGCCCAGCACTGCGGCCTACGGAGCGTCGAAGGCGGCACTGCAAAACCTGACAGCCAGCCTCTCGCACGAGCTGGCCAGCCGGCGCATCCGCGTCAACGGAATCGCCCCGGGCTTCGTCCAGACTCCGATGATGGGCGACGTGCCCGTGGATGAGAGGCTCATCGGCCAAGTGCCGATGAAGCGCTTCGCGAGGCCCGAAGAGATCGCCGACGCCGTCGCATTCCTCATCAGCGACCAGGCCAGCTACATCACCGGCATCAGTCTCGACATCAACGGCGGCTGGCTCACCTGCTGACACGCCGCCCCAAGCGCGGTCACCGTTCAACTCTTCCGAAATACATCTGAAAGCGAGCGTGCACTACCACCATGCCCGAACATACATACGATCTGATTGTCGTCGGCTCCGGCATCGCCGGGCAGACGGCCGCAACCTCAGCTGCCGAGGCGGGACTGAAAGTGGTCATGCTGGAAAAAACAGCAAGCCTCGGCGGGTCTTCGGCGATGAGCGGCGGTTGGTTCGCGTTCACCGGCACCGAGGAGCAAGAAGCGGAGGGGATCGAGGACTCTACCGAACTATTCCTGCAGGACATGCTCGAGGTCGGCCAGTACCACAACGACCGATCCCTGCTACAGGCCTACCTCACTTACCAGCAGGAGACCTACCGGTGGCTTAAGCAACACGGCGTGGAGTTCCGCGAAGTGGAGATCAGCTCCGGGCAGTCGGCACGTCGCAGCCACAACTCGATGATCAAAGAAGTCCTGGCTTCTCTCCATCGCGACTTAACGGCCGCCGGAGGACAGACCCTTCTGAACCACCGGGCAGTGCGGCTAGTACAGGACGATTCGGGGCGCGTCACGGGAGTGATCACGCAGTCAGAACAGTCCCAGGAACAGTTCACCGCCGCCGGCGGTGTCATCCTGGCCACCGGCGGATTCAGCCGAGGAACAGAGCTACTGAAGACCTTTGCGCCGGAGCAACTGAGCGCCATCCCTTACGGGGGGAAGGGCAATACCGGGGACGGGCTGCGGATGGCTTGGAAGCTCGGGGCCGGCATGGCGGACATGGCATTCGTCAGCGGGACGTACGGTTCCCACCCGGACACCGGGGAGGAGTTCCATGAACTGCTGACGGCTTATTACATGGGGGCCGTCGTCGTGAACAAACACGGCCGGCGCTTCGTCGACGAATCGCAGGACTACAAGACACTCGGCCGGGTGGTCCTCGACCAGCCCGAGGGACTTGGCTTCGAAATCTTCGATGCGAAAGTACGGGCGAAGTCACACCAGGGCATCCCGCTGAAGGACATCGATACCCTTGAGGACATCGGACACGTGTACAAGGCCGAGACTCTCAAGGAACTGGCGGAAATCGCCGGCATCGACCCCGGAACCCTTGCCGAGACGATCCGCCAATACAACGCCGCAATTGCCGGTGAGCAAGCGGACGAGGTCGGGCGGAGCAGCCTGTGTAACGGGGTCGGTGAACTGCTAACCATCGACCAGGCGCCGTTCTACGCCTACCCGGCGAAGTCCCTCATGACCACCACCTACTGCGGCGTGACTATCACCGACCGCGGGCAGGTCCGCGACGTCGACGGCGAAGTCATTGACGGTCTGTACGCCATCGGAGAAGTCACCGGCGGCTTCCACGGCGCGGCCTACATGACGGGCACGTCCCTGGGCAAGGGCGCCGTCTTCGGCCGCATCGCGGCCGGGCACGCGGCCGCAAGGCTTGGCGTCGGTGTCGGCGCCGCATGAGAACGAAAGAGAGGAGTATGTCAATGGCACATCACGAAAGCGTCGACGAGACGCGCAAGGTGGACGTCGTCGTCGTCGGGTCCGGGGTCAGCGGATCATCCGCGGCCATGACCGCGGCCCGGACCGGGGCGAAAGTGGCGATGCTGGAGAAATCGGAGAGCTTCGGCGGGTCTGCGGCCCTATCGGCAGGAATGTTTTGGACCGCGCCCACCGTCGAGGCCTATCGAGCCCGCATTCCCCTGGGAAACCTGGAGCTGGGGACGCGCGTGGTCGGAGACTACCGGGATGCGCTCGCCGAGCTGCGTGCCTCGGGCGTGAGAGTGGCCGATGAGCCCAAACAGGACATCATGACCTTCGGCATCGGCTACTCGACGGATATTCACGCAATCCTTGCTTGGTGTCGGGAGGAAGTGGTTTCGGCCGGAGGCCAGGTCCGCACCAATGCGCCGGTGATCGAGATGCTTTACGACGGCGGCAGGGTCACCGGAGTGGTTGCCCGTGAGGACGGGGATCGCTTGGTGCGCTACGAAGCTAAAGCGGTCATTCTTGCTACCGGCGGCTTCCAAGGCGCCCGCGATGAGCTCACACGCCACATCGGTCCCAACGCCGACCGACTAATGCTTCGATCCAATCCCGGCAGCGTCGGCGACGGCCTGCGGCTGGCTCGCTCTGCCGGAGCCGGGGGCACGACGGCGATGAGCACCTTCTACGGGCACCTCCTTCCCTATCCCGTTGACCGGTTCCAGCCGGAGGACTACCTGCCGTACTCGCAGTACTATTCCGGTTCCACCGTCCTGGTCAACCTGATTGGAGAGCGGTTCACGGACGAGACAGAAGGCGACGAACTGCTCAACCAGGCCGTCACCTTCCAACCACAAGCCCGCGGCGTGCTGATTTTCGACGAACACGTGCGCAGCACCAAGGCGACCGAAGAACCTTTCCCAGGCCTCGGAGCCACCGACCGGTTCGCCACAGCCGTCGACGCCGGTGGCACCTACGCGGTGGCCGACACCCTTTCCGAACTGCTGGACCAAGTCGCGGCCTGGGGAATCGACCGCACAGCCCTGGGCCTTACGCTGCACGCCTACGCCGATGCGGTGGCCTCCGGCGGCGGAATCGCCCGCGGCATCAAAGTCTCCGCCACGGCCCGCGCCCCGCAACAAGGACCGTTCTATGCCCTGATGGTCCAGCCATCCATCACCTTCACTTTCGGGGGAGTTCGCACCAACACCGACGGCGAGGCCCTTGACTACGACGGCCGGCCGATCCCCGGCCTCTACGCAGCCGGAGCCGACATCGGAGGGCTGTCCAACTACGGCTACGCCGGAGGCCTTGCACCGGGATACATCACCGGACGCTGGGCAGGGCGAACCGCATCCCAACAGGCTGCCGCCGTTCAGCTGAGGCGCTGTCCGGCACTGATCAACGCAGCACAATCAACGACACACGGAGAGACAGCATGACCACAACCGCAGATGTCCTCGTCATCGGCGGCGGCGGCTCGGGATTGAGCGCGGCCATCTCCGCAGCGACCAGCGGAGCCACTGTGATCCTGCTCGAAAAATGCCCCAAGGTCGGCGGCAGCACCGCAATGTCGGTCGGGTCATTCACGGCGGCGAACACTTCCTACCAGTACCGCGCCGGCGTCAACGACAGCATCGAGCTGTTCGTCGCGGACATGAAGGTCGCCAACGGCCAATTCGAGGACCGCGAAAACAAGGAGTTGCGCAGGATCCTGGCCGAGAACGCCGGAACCACCGTGGAATGGCTGTCCAGTATCGGGGTGCAGTTCCTCGGCCCGACGCCGGAGCCGCCCTACGAGAAGCCGCGGATGCACAACGTCCTGCCGAACTCCTCCGCCTACGCCTCGGCACTGCTGCGGGAATGCAAGAAGCGCGGCGTCGAGGTGCGCACATCCATGCGCGTGGACAAGCTCCTGCGGAACGCGGCGGGCGAGATCATCGGAGCCCGGGCGAACGGCACCGACTTCTTCGGCCGCCGCGGCGTCATCCTGGCCACCGGAGACTACTCCGCCTCCACCGAGATGAAAGCCGAGTTCGTCGGAGAAGCCGCCGCCAAGATTCCCCCTGTAAACCCCAACAACACCGGAGACGGGTTCAAGCTGGGCACCGACGCAGGCGGAGTCATGATCCAGATGGACCGGCTCTACGAGGGACTGCGGTTCGCCCCCTCAACACGACCAGACCCGATCAAGATCCTGCCCTCGCACCCGCTGTTGTCCAAGGCCATGCGCCTCGTTGTCGAACGGCTGCCGAAGAAGCTGCTCGCTTACGTCATCCGTGGCGCCCTGACCAGTTGGGTGGGCCCGAACAACACGATGTATCAGGCTGGTGCCATCTTGATAGGGCATTCCGGGAAACGAATAGCCAACGAGGATTCCGACAAACTCATGGCGCGCGCCGCAGCCGCTGATGAGAAGAACACTGCCTTCATGATCTTCGATGAACGCGTGGCGAAGAAGTTTTCCGCGTGGCCCCATCCCGTTTCGACCTTCCCCGGCGTAGCCTACGCCTACGTCGACGACTACAAGCGATTCCGCCCCGACGTCTACCACCGGGCTGAAACCATCGAGGAGCTCGCCGCGAGCATCGGCGTCGCCACCTCCGTTCTGAAATCCACCGTCGATGAATGGAACGCCGAGGTTGCCAACGGAAAGGACAGCAGGTTTGGCCGGCAGCACCTCGGCGACGGCGTCAGCGAGGGACCGTTCTGCGCCCTGGGCCCGATGAACGCCTACATCACCCTTGCCGACGGCGGCCTCGCCGTTGACACACAGTTGCGCGTGACGCAGGCCGACGGCGAGGCAATACCGGGGCTGTGGGCCGCCGGTTCCACAGGCCAGGGAGGTCTCCAGCTCCTCAACCACGGCCTGCATATCGGGTGGGCGATGGTCTCCGGGCGACTTGCGGGCAGGAACGTCGCCCACGCCCCGGACCGTCTCGACCTCCAGTCGGTGGAGACGGCCGCAGAATACTCAGCAGGAACTCGCGTACCGCCTCTGGGAGACGGGATGACGGGACGTTTAGCAAGCAGATGCGAGCGAGACCGGAAGCCTGCGTCCTGACAGTCCGCGGGGGCGTACAGCCAACTTTTCGGCGAGCTTGCCGAAGGCTCGGGCCGCAGGGTCTTCGGGATCGGCGACGACCACGGGCACCCCGGAATCGCCTCCCGCGCGCAGCCCGGTGCTGAAGGGGATCGAGGCGAGGAGCGGCACCTCTGCGCCGGACGCGGAGAGCCTGGCTGCGACCGCGGCCCCGCCGCCGGCGCCGAACGGTTCGAAGGCGGTGCCGTCGGCGAGCTGCATCGGAGACATGGTTTCGACGACCCCAATGACACGCTGGTTTAATTCGCGGGCCAGGATGCCGCTGCGCACCGCGACGCCCGAGGCGGCCGGCTGCGGCGTCGTCACAACGATGACTTCTGCGTGCGGCAGGATCTGCCCCACCGAAATCGCAATGTCGCCGGTGCCCGGCGGCAAGTCGAGGAGCAGCACGTCGAGGTCACCGAAGTAGACATCGGTGAGGAACTGCTCGAGCGTGCGGTGCAGCATTGGCCCGCGCCAGGACACCGCTGTGTCCTCGGCGCCCTCCGGCAGGAACATGCCGATCGATACCGCCCTGACGTCGTGCGCGATAGGCGGCAACACAAGGTTGTCAATGCGGGTGGGCCTGGTGACCTTTCCCTCGTCGTCGAAGAGTCCCAGGAGCCCGGGGATCGAGAACCCGTGCACGTCGGCGTCGATGAGCCCCACCCGCAGCCCGCGCGCAGCCATCGCTGCGGCGAGGTTGGCCGTCACGGTGGACTTTCCGACCCCGCCTTTGCCGCTGGAGACTGCGATAACGCGGGTGAGCGAGTCCGCGGTGAACGGCATGCTCGCCCGGCTGCGTCCCTCGCGCAGCTTCGCGGTGAGCGCCGCGCGCTCTTCCGCGGTCATCACCCCGACGTCGATGCGCACCTCTTCGACGCCGACGACCGCGTGGGCCGCCGCGCGCACGTCCCGCTTGATACGGTCGGCGGAGGGGCACGTCGAGATGGTCAGGGTGATGCCGACGACGGCGACACCGCCTTTGACCTCGACGCTCTTGATCATGCCGAGGTCGGCAAGGGGGCGGCGCAATTCGGGATCGCTGACTCGCCCCACGGCCTCGCGTACGGCGGCTGCGAGGTCTGTGCTCGAGTTCTCCATGTCGATGTTGATCCGCTCAGCCGGCCGCGACGCCGGCGGCGCGGAGCATGTCGGCGCGGTCGTGCAGCTTGATGCGCTCGCGACCCGCTGCCTCACCGGCCTCGTACTCGGCCTGCTCGAGCACCCGCCAGGCGGCCCAGTCCACCACCGGCACCCCGCGGGAGCGCAGCAGCTGGTCGACGACGGCGGCCGGAGTCGCCGTCGACGCCCAGCCTTCTGCGGTGACGTCCTGAAGGATCGAAGTGACGGTCTCGGACGCGCAGCGGCGATTGGTGCCCACCACGCCCGAGGGGCCGCGCTTGATCCAGCCGGCCACATACACGCCGGGCAGCACGTTCCCGCCGTCGGCGACCCGCGAGTCGAGGTGGGCAATGGTACCGGACGCCTCGTCGAAGGGCAGGCCGTCGATGGCCGCGCCCCGGTAGCCGACCGAGCGAAGCACCAGCTCGGTTTCGAGTGTTTCAGTGACACTGGGGTCGCTGGTCTTCGCCAGGCGAATGGCCAAGGCCGATTCGTCACCGATCAGTTCAAGCGGCGTGCGGTCGAACAGGAACCGGATCGCCGTGCGACGCCCCAGCACCCCTCGCTCGGCAGCCTTGGCAAAGGTGGCAAGCAAGCGCCTGGATGACGGGTCAGCGTCGGCGTGCGCCTGCTGCTGAGCGTCGAGCTCGAGGTCTGCCGGATCGATGATGACGTCACAACTCTCCACTTCCAGCAGCTCGATGAACTCCTTGTTCGTGAACTTCGCGAAAGCGGGTCCGCGGCGGCCGATCACCACAATCTCGCGGTACGTGCTCGCTGCAAAGGTGTCGACAATATGCTCGGGCACATCCGTGGCGCGGAGAGCCTCGGGCGTGTGGGCGAGCATACGGGCCGCGTCGAGCGCCACGTTGCCGACTCCGATGATGACCGCACGGTTTCCGTTGAGCACGAAGGCATCGCTCGCACTGTCGGGGTGGCCCTGGTACCAGGACACAAAGTCGCGCACGGCATGCACGCCACCTAGTTCCTCGCCCGGTATGCCGAGGTTTCGGTCGACCTGTGCCCCACTGGCGAAGACGACCGCGTCGTAGTTCGCACGGAGCTCGTCAAGCGTAATGTCGGTGCCGACGTGCACGTTGCCGAGGAAGCGCACGCCCGGGGTCTCGTCGAATACCTCGGCGAACGAGGCGGCTATCGACTTGACCTTGGGATGGTCGGGCGCCACACCGTAGCGAACCAGGCCGAACGGTGACGGCAGGCGTTCGAACACGTCCACCTCAACCGGGGACTCGGACTCTTCGGTGAGCAGTTGGGCGCAGTACGATCCCGACGGACCGGAACCGATGACGGCGACTCGCAGGGCACTCACGCTCAGCCCCCTGCTCGCGGGGGAAGGGCCGCAATAACATCGACGTCGTAGTCGATCTTGCCGGCCTTGCGTCCGCTCTTGGGCGTCTCGACTTCCTGGAAGAAGCGCTCGTTGATGTCGACGTACTCTTCCTTGGCGTCCCGAAGTTCGGCGTCGTAGAAGACCGCGTCAACCGGGCAGGCCGTCATACAGGCCCCGCAGTCAATGCAGAGATCGGGGTTGATATAGCTCATCCGCCCCCCTTCGAAGATGCAGTCCGCAGGGCACTCCTGCATGCAGCTCTTGTCTTGAATGTCGACGCATGCGTCAGCGATCACGTAGACCATGGTTTTTCCTCTCTTCACACCTTCAGGACAGCGCGGCCGTCAGGCCAGCCGCCCAAGTTTTTCGACAATTGTCTTGGTGGACTCCCCGGTGGCGAGCAGCCTCCGGGCCAGGTTGAGTCCGCGTACCCAGTTCACGGTGACGGCACCACAGACGTCTCCTTTCGCGTCGCTGTGGATAACGGCGGTTTTCCCGCTCCCGGCCAGGTCGCCGACGATAGTGGAACTGCCCTCTGGGTGGCGCCAGCCGATGGTATGGACCTTCCAGTCGTACTGGTGCGACCACACGTAATCGGTGGAGTCATAGGGCACATCGGCCCCTTGGGTGATGGCGGTGGCAACATACCGCGCCTGGTCGCTGGCATTGGTCCAGTGCTCGGCGCGAACCTGCACGCCGCGTCCCGGGTGGGGCCACCGCGCCACGTCGCCGATCGCATACACGTCGTCGGCTCCGACCGCACGAAGGAAGCCGTCGGTCACTACACCGTTATCGAGCGTGAGCCCTGAAGACGCTAGCCATCCCGTCGATGGAATGGAGCCGATGCCGACCACCGCCGTCGAGGTCGCGATGCGACTGCCGTCATCGAGGATGACCGTGAGCTCACCGTCTTGGCCCTGGATGTCAGCGACGCCGACGCCGAAGCGGGTTTGGGCTCCGTGCCGGTGATGCAGTTCCACGAGGCTGCGGGCGATCTCAGGGCCGACGATCCGCGCCATCGGCTCCGCAACGGGATCGACCACCGTGACCTCGCACCCGAAGCCGACGGCAGCGGCAGCGATTTCCGTGCCGATAAAGCCCCCGCCGACCACGACGACGGGCCCGCCCAGCTTCAGACGCGTAGCGATGGCCCGTGAATCTTCAAGGGTTCTGAGCTGGTAAACACCCTTCCCGGGGCGCCAGGGCGAGGGCCGGGCCGAGGCTCCGGTCGCGATGATAAGCACGTCATAGCCGACTGTCGTACCGTCGGCAAGAATGACGACACGTTCGGTTGTGTCGAGGTCGTTTGCCGCGACACCGAGCTTGAGCTCGATATCTGCACCGTCCAGGCTGGCCTTGGTAGCCAGTCGAAAAGACTCGACTGCCTCATCGGACCAGTCGGACGTGAGCAGGTCTTTCGACAGTGGCGGGCGATCGTACGGCAACTCGTTCTCGGACCCGATGAGCGTGATGCGGCCGGTGTGGCCAAGGTTGCGCAGCCCCTCGGCCGCCCGTGTTCCGGCCAACGACGCACCCACAATGACTACGTGGCGGTCGGCTCTTGCTTCGGTCATCGTTGATCCTCGGTGTAGTCGGGCAACGCGACGGTCCCGGTTAGGCCCTCGCAGCAGTTTTCATGTCATCATGTTCATTGAACCGAACAAGTGGTCGCTTCAACGCAACGCATTCAGTATGAGCCGCGGTCCGAACCGGTGTCAAGGAACGTAAGCACGGCCACTGAGCGTTTCCGCCAGGCACCCTCCCGCTCGAATGGCAGCATCCGCCTCTACCTACGCACGATCCCGGTGCGTGGATCACGAGCGCCAGTGAGATAGTCGGTGATCTGGCGCGCGGACTCTTTGACCAGCCCGGCCAGTGATGAGGAGTGTGCGGCGTTGAAGCGCGCCTCGGGCATGGAGATGCCTGCCGAACCGACCACAGTGCCCGCCGGGCCGAAGACCGGCGAGGCGATCGCGATCGCCCCATCGATACGCTCGCCGTGGGTAATTGCATACCCGTCGCTCCTGATCATGGCGAGCCGGTCGAACAGGCTCTGAGGCTCGACCAGGGTGCGATCGGTTGCCGCGTGCAGCGGGCCATGCGCAATGCGGTCCTGGATCTGCGCCGGGAGGAACGCCAGGATCGCCAAACCGCTTGCACCGGCATGGAGCGGGATCTGCTGGCGCATGGGCAGCGTGTAGCGAAGGGGGTGCGACGATTCGACGACGAGTGTGAACATCATCTGCAGTCGCTGCTCGCCGTAGACGGCGAAGAATGAGGACTCGCCGCTCTGCTCCGTGAGTTCCAGAAGCGTGTCCCTGGACACTTCCTGGATCGGGTAGCGTTCCGTCGTCGTCCATGCGAGGCGTAAATATTCGAGGCCGAGGCGGTACGAGCCGTTGGCCGTGCGGCTGACAAGTCCGAGCTTTTCAAGGTCGGCGATGAGGCGGTGCGCGGTGCTCGGGCTCACGTCGAGCCGGCCCGCCAGTTCCCGCACTCCGTGAGTATCCCGGTCGCTGTCAGTCATGAGGGTGAGCAGTTCAATGCCGCGGGCCAAAGGATGCCTGCGTCGGAGCCCCTCGACGGACTCTCGATCTGCCTTCTCTGCCGCACTACTCATCGCTCACCATCCCGTTTCGTAGCCACTTTCAGTGGCTTGACATCCATCTTCGGCGCATGCAATTCTGAAGCGACCGAGAACGGAACACTTGTTCAGTTGAACACAACAGTAGCTCACCGCGAAGCACATATAAAGACATGGCGGCTCAGCCGGTTCGGCGCGGCGAACCCACGGCACCTCAAGGAAATAAGGACAACCATGACCACAAAGCAAAACACCCGGTTTACCAGTTTGGACATGAGATGAGCGGGGCAGGGCGGGTCGCCGTCGTCTCAGGAGGAGCGGCCGGCATTGGACTGTCGATCGCAGAGCGGCTTGCGAAGGACGGGTTCGCGGTCGCCATCCTCACCCGCACCGAGGGTGCGGCCGAGAAGGCTGCCGCAGGCATCGAAGAGACCGGCGGTATCGCCCGCGGCTACCAGGCCGACGTGAGCGACCGCGAACAGGTGGATGCTGCCCTCGCCGCCATCCGCGCCGATCTTGGCCCGCTGTCTGTCATCGTCGCAAACGCCGCCGTCGCTCCGCAGCAGCCTTTCCTTGAAATGACGCTGGAGCAGTGGAACCAGATCCTGACTATCAACCTCACGGGCACTTTCAACCTTGTGCAAGCAGGCCTGCCCGATCTGCTCGACGCCGGCAGCGGACGCGTAGTGCTGATCTCGTCGTCGAGTGCCCAGCGCGGTGCGCCCAGAATGGCACATTACGCTGCGTCGAAGGGCGGACAGTTGGCCCTGACCAAGGCGCTGGCCGTCGAATTCGCCAAATCGGGCGTGACAGTTAACACCGTTGTTCCTTCATCGATCGACACTCCGAGCGTGGAGAAGAAGCGGGCGGCAGGCGCCATGCCCTCGGTCGAGGACATGTCAAAGTACATCCCGGTCGGCCGCATGGGTACCGGCGCCGACATCGCCGCCGCTGTCTCCTACCTTGCCTCCGATGACGCCTCGTACGTGACTGGCCAGACCATCAGCGTCAACGGCGGATCGTTCATCGCATAACGAACAGGAACACAAAAGATGACACAGCTGACACAGCCCCGAATCTCCCCTCGCCCCACCGAAGACTGGGATGCTGAGGTCGACAGCGCGCTCAGCGTGCTCGCCACGCACGGCGCCGGTGGCCAGGCTGCACCGCAGCTCACGCCGGAAACCAGGCCGAAATCCAACATTCTCGGTATCTACGCCTGGCATCCCGAACTCATGCGCGGCTGGATGCCGTACTCGAACCACCTTCGGCACTCGAGCCTTAGCGACCGTGTTCGCGAGATCACGATCATCCGCACCACCTGGCTCGGCTACGGCGAGTACGAGTGGGCGCAGCACGTGCGCATGAGCCGGGCCGCCGGGTGGCTCACCGACGATGAAATCACCGCGCTGTCCGAGGGACCCGACGCAGCCCTCTGGTCGGACAATGACGCCACGCTGGTGCGCGCGATCGACGGGATGTGCCGCCACAAGAACGTGATCGACGAAACCTGGCAGGCGCTCGAAGCGCAATTCAACCGCCAGCAGCTCCTCGATCTGCTCTTCACCGTCGGCACCTACGACTTCCACTGCATGGTGTTCCGCACGATGGGCCTTGAACTCGAGCCCGGCATGGAAAGCTTCCCCGAGGGTCACTCCCCCGAGCCGGCCGAGTGACAGCATTGCATAACTCGGTGAATCGCGGATCGCTCACATGGGCGGTCCGCGATTCATTGCTGCGCTACGTCACGGTGATCGCCCGCGGTTCATACCAGATGGAGGGTGGAGCCACCGTCACCGACGACGGCGCATTCACCTTCCCGCTGCGCAACGCGGTGCACGTGGGGAATGAGTGGCGCTTGTCATTCGAAGGTTCTGTGCGCTTTACGGCGCATCACGGTTTCCTCGATGTCAGAATCGCCGATCCCGAAATTGTCACCGGGCCCGTGGACGGGGTTCTTTCCGTCCGCACCGGCGATGACGGGACGTCGACCACGGCCGTTGCCGCGACGGGCGCGGAAGAGCTTGGGCGCGACGGCACCGATATCGTCTGGACGGCGAACCTCCATCTCCTGGAAACCGGCGTCGAGCTTTTCGGTGGCGTGTACCCCGTGGGAACCGACCTGGCTCCGCTCAACATTCGCGCCTCACTAGACTCATAGGCATGTCCCAAACTTCAGTTGCGTCCAGGCCGTCCGGCGAGCGAAAAAACATACGCGGCCAGGCAACACGGCAACGCATCCTCACCGAGGCAGAGCGACTCTTCGCACAGCACGGCATCTCGTCAGTGCCGCTGCGAGACATCGGCAAGGCTGCGGGGCAACGAAACCACGCGGCCGTGCAGTACCACTTCGGCGAGCGTGAAGAGATCGTGAAAGCGATCATGGAGTACCGCGGCGCGCAGAGCGAAGTCAGCCGCGTCGAGATGGTGGCAAGCCTCATGTTAAGCGGAACTACGCCGACCGTGTCCGACGTCGTTAGCGCCTTCGTGCGCCCGCTCGCCATCCACTTCCAGCCCGACAACCATTACCTTCCCTTCCTCTCCCTCTACATCACCGAAGAGGGTGGATATGAAGGGCTCACCGGGGTGCATGTCGGCGCCGCGGTAATCACGCTCCGCACACTGCTGGGCAAGCTTGTGCCCGAGATTCCCGAGGCGGTGCTCGACGAGCGCTGGTGGGTGACACTTACGAGCACTGTGCACGCACTCGCCCGGTACCACACGGCCCAGCGCAAACGTCAACACCTTCCCGCAGGGATCGAGGCGCTCGTCTCGGACCTCATTACATACCTGAGCGCCGGACTTGCGGCGCCGGTCGCGGAAGACGACCCCCGAAAATAGGAAACGGGGCCTGCGCGAACGCAGGCCCCGAAACTGGCTTAACGCCTACGCCAGATGCGCCATGAACCTCGCGCCCCAGTCATACGTCCCCGTGGGCACGTAGTAGCCGCTCTGGTCGTTGATCTCACCCCAGTGCGCCACGACATCTTCAATGGTCGGAACCCCCTCGCCATCGTCCAGCCAACCCGGTGTAAAGCCCATGAACCAGCGGGCGAAGCGCTTCGCGCCGGCGACGAGGATCTCACCATTGACCCCGCACGATTCGTGGGCGAGGTAGGCGACCATCGGCGAGACGAGATTGGTCTGCATGGCCTGAACGCGCGCTGCGTCCATCTGGTTGGCCGAGACGATGTTCGGCTTGTCGGCTGAGGGACTCGGCCTGGTAACCGAATTCGGCGCGACGCAGTTGACGAGGATGCCCTTCGCTGCGGCTGCCACCGCGAGGCTTCGAGTGAAGCCAATGAGTGCCCCCTTCGCCGTCGCATAGGCAAGGTTATCGGGCAGGCCCAGCATTCCGGTCGACGTCGTCGTGATAATGCGGCCGTAACCCTGCTGCTCCATATAGGGCCAGGCCGCGCGGGTCGTATGCCAGGTGCCGCGGAGGTGCACGTCGAGCGTGAGCTCAAGGTTTTCGGCGTCGGCATCCGGGAAGGTCGCCCAGCGCGAGATGCCCGCATTGTTCACGACGATGTCGACGCGGCCGAACTCGCGAATGGCGGTCTGGACGAGCGCATGGCAGCCCTTCTCGCTGCCGACGTTGTTCGTATCGGCGACCGCCATGCCGCCCGCAGCGACGATCTCGCTTACGACCTCGTTGGCGGGCCCGGCGTCGCTCCCTTCACCCTCTTTCGAGCCTCCGAGGTCGTTCACGACAACCTTCGCGCCGCGTTCAGCGAGCAGCAGGGCATGCGCGCGGCCCAGGCCGCGGCCGGCCCCCGTCACTATGGCAACACGTCCGTCGAATCGTAGGTCAGGGGTGGCGTTCATGGTTCTCCTTTGAAATAGCCGTGGATCAGATTTCATCACAGCTGCTCAAAAATATCAATCGAGAACTGTCCGAAAATTCCTGCTTTCCCGGCACGCCGTTGTAATTATTGAGCGTTAGTGCTTGAATTATGTCCGGTGGTCGCCAGAGAGGCACCGATTGAGTAGGAGTGAAGTCAAATGGCAGAACAGACCAGCAGCGACGTCGATGTCGAAGTACTGGTGATTGGCGCAGGTGTTGTCGGCATCTACGCGCTCCAGCGTGCGCTTGAGGCCGGGTTCTCGGCCCAGACGCTGGAGGCGGGAGAGGGCGTCGGCGGCGTCTGGTACTGGAACCGTTACCCCTCCGCTCGCTTCGATTCCGAAAGCTACACGTACGGCTACATCCACTCCAAGGGCCTCTTCGACAAGTGGCGTTGGGAGGAGGAGTTCGCTACCCAGCCCGAGATCGAGCGCTACCTCAACTTCGTGGTGGACCACTTCGACCTGCGGGGGCACATCCGCACGGGCCAGAAGGTCGTCTCGGCAGTGTGGAACGAGGTGGACACGGCATGGACAGTGTCGACCGAGAAGGGCGAAACCATCCGGGCACGCTGGGTCGTCTCGGCGACCGGCGGTCTCTCCGTGCCGAACTACCCCGACCTGGATGGCCTTGAGGACTTCAAGGGGCAGGCCTGCCACACCGGCGCCTGGCCGCAAACCCCGGTCGATTTCACGGGAAAGCGGGTTGCCATCATCGGCAACGGGCCGAGCGGCGCGCAAATCCTGCCTGCCATCGTTGACCTGGTCGAGTCCGTGGACCTCTACCAGCGCACCCCGACCTGGACGACACCGCTAAACAACGCGCCCATCACCGATGAGCGCCACGCGTGGCTTATCAAGAACTTCGACGAGATTGCCGGGAAGCTGGGATCCCCGGCGAACCCGACCGGCTTCCTGCACGAGCCCGCTGGCAAGTTCTCGACCGACGACTCCTTCGAGGAGCGGCAGGCCTTCTACGAGAAGGTCTGGAACAGCCCGGGCTTTGGCAAGCTCACTACCAACTACTACGACATGACAACGAACCGCGAGGTCAACCTCGAGTTTTGCGAGTTTCTCGCCAACAAGGTCCGCAGCATCGTCAAGGATCCCATTACGGCCGAACGGCTGATCCCGAAGGACCACCTGTTCGGCGCGAAGCGCCCGCCGTTCGTCTCGCACTATTACGAGTCGTTCAACAATCCGAGGGCCTCGCTGATCGCGCTCAGGGAGACGCCAATTGTGCGGGTCGACGGGACCGGCATCGAAACGACCGAGGGGCATCGCGAGTACGACATCATCGTCTTCGCCACCGGCTTCGACTTTGGTACCGGCGCCCTCACGCGCATGGGCATCAAGGGCCTCGACGGCCTCGACCTCAGCACGGACTGGGAAGACGGCCCCGCGGACTTCGGTGGGTTCAGCGCACACCAGCTGCCGAACTTCTTCTTCCCTGGCGGGCCGCACGGCGCCGGCGGTGGCAACTACCCGCGCTATTCGCAGGACCAGATCGACTGGATCACTGCCACCCTGATCTACGCGCGTGAGCACGGCTACGAGCGTTTCGAACCGACCGCCGAACAGCAAGAAGGGTGGATGAACATGATCGAGACCCTCGCGCCCAAATCCATCTTCTCGGCAGAGCACAGCCACTACTACGGCGCGAACGTCGAGGGCAAGGTGCGCAAGTTCCTGCTCAACCCGGGCGGACGCGCCAAGCTGCACGAGATGCTGGGCGAAATGACCGCAACCGGGAACTACGGCGGCGCGTTGTCGACCGTGCGCGAGCGTGTGAGCGCGGTATGACGCCTGCCCCGCCCGAAAAGCCCGTTCCATACGAAAAGGAGAATGAAATGACCGATAACACACTGCCACCACGCGAGATGCTGCTGGCGCTCGTCAACCCCGTGGAGGACCGCGACGAAGCGTTCCGCCCCTGGTACTGGGAGACACATATACCTGAGGTGCTTGGGCTTCCCGGCTTCGTGGCGGCCCAGCGCTACCGCGCCGCCACGGACGCGCCCGCTTCGGTCTCGCACCAGTACGCGACGATCTACGAAGTCGAAGGATCTGCAGCCTCTGCCCGCGACATGCTGTTCGGGGCTGGCCTCGGCATGAGCCCGGACCTCGATCTGGGCACCATGGTGTTCGTTCCTTTCGTCGCAGAAGGGAACCCCGTCCTCCCATAGAGGCTCGGGACCACGAGCGCAAGATAGTCAGAAACTTAGGAGAGAATAAGCATGGTTTTAAGCAGCAGGCGGCCCGGCGGGCCGTGGGGACTGGCCCGGTGAGCGCGATGACACGAGTCGCGGTGGTGACCGGGGGTGCTTCCGGCATCGGCAGGGCGATTTCCACCCGGCTCGCCGACGAGGGGTACGCCGTTGCCGTCCTGGACGTAAACGGCGAGGGCGCCGAGCTCGTCGCCAAGGAGCTGTCCGCGGCAGGCGGCAAGGCGGTGGGATACCAGGTTGACGTAAGCGATCGAGCCCAAGTCGACCATGCCATCGAGAAAGCCCGGGGCGAGCTCGGCCCCATCGGAGTGCTGGTCTCCAGTGCAGCCGTGGCGGTCCAGGAGCCTTTCGCCGAAATCACGCCCGAATCCTGGAACCGCGTTCTCGCCATCAACCTGACGGGCACCTTCAACTGCGTCCAGTCCGTGATCCACGACATGGTGGACGCCCAATGGGGCAGGATCGTCCTGATCTCCTCCGTGAGTGCCCAGACCGGAGCGCCGAGCCTGGCGGCCTACTCGGCCTCGAAGGGCGGCGTGATCGCACTGACCAGGACCCTGGCCCTGGAATACGCATCCTCAGGCCTGACCGTCAACAGCATCGCTCCCTCCGCGATCGACACACCGGCCCTACGCAAGAAGCAGGAGGCAGGGATACTTCCACCGAGCGATGTCCTGGGGAAGGGCCTTCCTGTCGGGCGCATCGGCACGGGCGAGGACATCGCCGCTTCCTGCGCGTTTCTCTGCTCGGATCAGGCCTCATTCATCACCGGACAGATCATGGGCGTCAACGGTGGCACATTCACCGGGTGACGAACTGCCACTGATTGAGTACTGCGCGGGGGCCGGCGCGTTTCCTGCCCGCCGTTGGATCAGATACGACGACTGGTCTTGTGTTCTCGGACAGGAGGTCGAGATCCGGCGCGGGCCGAAGACTGTCCGGCGCGGCCGTGTGGACATGGTCTCCGAGGACTCCTCAATCGTCTGGATTGCCGGGGACCATGCCCAGGCACGCGCGCTCTACATGAAGGACGACGGGTACGAGGCGTGGGTCAGCCCGCCCTGCATCCAGACGATGGGACCCTGACTTTCACCGCCTGCGGCATCGTAGCTGCTTGCGATGCCACAGGTCTTCCATTCACCACAGCACCGACGTTCCACCAATAGGAACATCCAAAGAAAGAAGGTCGTGCAATGACCAGTTTCGTACCAGGAGAGGTAGCCGTGGTAACCGCCGCGGGAAGCGGCATCGGGAAGTCGCTTGCCCTGGCGTTGGCGGCCCGCGGGCTCAAGCTCGTGATTGCCGACATCGATTCGAACGGATTGGAGGCCACCCGCGATGAGCTGAAGTCATTCGACACCGAAGTCCTCGCGGTGCCCACCGACGTAACCGATGCAGAATCGGTCGACAGGCTCGCGCGCACAACTCTTGAGCATTTCGGCACTTTTGACCTCATATGCAACAACGTCGGGGCCGCCAATGCCCAGCGCCCGTCCTGGGAGATCAGCCCGGATGCCTGGCAGCGACTGCTTTCCCTGAACCTATGGAGCGTCATCAACGGGATCCGTGCCTTCGTGCCGCACATGGTCGAAAAGAACCACGGCCATGTGCTGAACACGGCCTCCATGTCCGGCCTGTCCATCGTCCCGGGCATCGCCGACTACATCGTAACCAAGCACGCCGTCGTCGCACTCACCGAGACGCTGCGTGCCGAATTGGACGCATCGGCGCCTGGCGTCAGCGCCACCGTCCTCTGCCCGGGCATCGTCCGCACGCCCATGAGCGCGGCCATCGAATCCGAGCGCGTCGAGAACGCCGCAGGGTCCTCCGCAAGAAGAGGCTCCATCCCTGCCGTTCCGGCCATAAACCCCCACGACGTGGCAGAGAACGCACTCGCGGCCATGGAAGCCAACTATCTCTACGCGGTGCCAGCCATCGATCCTCTGATGCGGATCCGTCCCACGGTGGACCGCCTGCTCCAGGAAGTATCCAGCCAACCTCGAGCCATAACGGCCCATCCCTGAGGCAATCGGGGGCGCCCCAAGGCGACCCGGCGCGGGCCATCCATCCCGAACACGGCCGCCCGTCGGAAAGGTATCTCTTAACTCACTTACGCCCGATGCTTCGATTCTTCGTCAGAACGCGTGTCCTGTTGAGTAGACTCATCCAGAATGACTTCGAACTGAGACGATTTCGCTAAGTCGTAGCAGGGAGATGTCGGAGAGTCCTGGAGGGGCAATGAGTACGAACGAGACGGCTGCCGAATCGGAGCCGGTGGCGGACAGGCAGCGGCATCCGCTGGCCCGCGGTATCGAGCTGTTGACCATTATGGTCGACACGGGCGAGGATTCCTACGGTGTGCGCGAACTGGGTTCCCTCATGGGTGTCAGTGCGAGCACTGCCCACCGGCTGCTCACGGACTTGGAGAAGCTCGGGATGGTCGGGCGCACGCCCGATGGCGCGTATCGGCTTGGGCTCGAGTTCCTGCGGCTTGCCTGGGCGACGACGGCCCGTCTCCCGCTCGAGGAGGCGGCCGCGGACATCCTCGGTGAACTCACCGCGCGCACCGGAGAGACCTCGTTCTTCGGCGTCTACAACGAACAGCGCCGGCAGATGATGTTCACCCACACGGTCGAATCCCCGCACCCTTTGCGCTACGTGCTGCGCAAGCACACCTGGCTGCCTCTCCACGCGGGCGCGAGCGGGCTCGCAATCCTCGCCTTCCTACCGGATGAGACCCGGCAAGAGATCTCCCACGGCGCGCTCCCCGCAGTGACTGCACGCACCCTCGTCGACCCCGATCGACTCTCCGAGCGACTCGAGGAGATCCGCCGGGACGGCTACGCCATCTCGCACGGCGAGCGAATCGACGGCGCGATCGCCATCGCCTCCCCGGTGTTCGGGCTCTCAGGCAACCTCGTCGTCGGCGATGTCGGCATCACAGTCCCCGAAAGCCGCTTCGACAGGGGCGCCGAATCCAATCTCACACGCCTCGTCAGAGACTCCGCCGCAGCCCTCACCGCCCGGATCGCGAGCTCCCGCGTAGCCACTCGACGCCAGCCCACTGAAGTGCTAGCCAAGAATTCTGACTGAAGGCGACACCTTTCGGGGCAACCCACTCGCGCCTGTCCAAGATCTTTTGAACCATCGCTTCGTCGAACATTGTTACCAATTGACTGGTCCTTTCGACGCCGATCATGCCTGGCTTGCCGCGGCGCTGCTGCTTCGCCTGGACCGGGTCGGGGCAACGGAAGCAACTGGCTCACCTCGGCACTCGTCGAGGCAGCCGCGTGCGCCGCGCGCAGCAAAAACAGCTACCTTTCGCCGCAACAGTCCCGGGCCCAGACCCGACTGGCGGTCACCAAACTGGAACGTCTAGGCCACACTGTCGTCATCGACCCAGCGGCCTGAACCGCGGGGCCCTTCCCTCCGAAGTAGCTCCTCCGGAGGGAACGTATTCGGAAACTGCTGCACGGATGATGCAGATGGCTGCTGCAAAGAGCATGTCCTCCCCACGCCGCGCGAGCCTGGCCGCGGCCGTCGGCCTTCCGGCCCTGATCAAGTTGCCCAACAACCAGTCCGAGGCAACGTGGGCCCGCCAGGATCAGGACGCGCGCTTGACATTGGGCACAGCGGTCGACCCGGAACGGCGCGTCGCGCTCTTGACAGGGCACTTTGACGGTGACAGCATGGTGCAAATCACACAACGAAACCCTCGTTTCGCTAAAGAGAACGCTTTCACATTCACTAACAAGTTTCACATTCACTAACAAGGAAGTTAGGAACGAAATGACTACGCCCCTCACACGGTCAATCGCGGTTAGGCCTTTCGCCTTGATCGTTGCGATCTTCATGACCATCGAACTCACCCCGATATTTGAAGTGACGATGGTGTTCGCGGCCATCCCCACACTCATGGCTGCCTTCAAAGCCGATGCATCCGCGATCTCCTGGGTGATCACGATCTTCTTGCTAACCGGAGCAGGCACAGCAGCAATTTCGGGGCGGCTCGGGGATATCTACGGCCGGAAAAAGATCCTCATCATTCTGATGCTGATCTCCGCTGCAGGTTCGATCATCAGCGTGATCACCGGCAACCTGGAGGGCGTGCTGATCGGTCGCGCATTGCAGGGAACCAGCGCAGGCCTCTTTCCGCTGCTTATCGGCGTCGCCCGCGAGGTTGCGCCCCCTTCCAAAGTGTCGGTTCTCATCAGCCTGACCTCGGGCATCGGTCTGATCGGTGGATCGCTGGGAGGCGTCGCGGCAGGCATCCTTCTCGGCGCCGGCGGTTGGCGCAGCATGTTCATCGCCTCGGCCATCCTGGCGATCGTGTCCATCCTGGTCGCACTTGCACTGCCCAAGTCGGTTGTTGCCGTGGCGGAACCCGGCCGGGTGGATGTGTTGGGCGGCATTTTGATGGCCCCAGCAATTGCAGCAATTCTGTACGGGTTCACAACGTCGCGCACTGAGGGCGCTAGCCCGTTGGTCGTCGGCCTCATCGTTATCGGAGCGCTCCTCTTCACCTTCTGGATCATCTGGGAACTGCGAATCAAGACCCCGATGTTCAACCTGCGGCTGTTCCGCAAGCGCTCATTGATTCTTGCTCTCGTCGCCACCGCTTTTGTATCGCTCGGTATCCTGTCGGCGCCCAGCCTGCTCACCCCCATCCTCCAGCAAAGCCCGACGAAGCTTCCTGTCGGCCTCGGCCTGACTCCGACCCAAGCCGGACTGTACGGGCTGATCTCAGGAGCGATCGCGTTCATCCTGTCACCGGTGGCAGGTCGGGTCGCCGGAAGGTTTGGGGGAAAGCTGATACTCGCCTTGGGCGCCCTGCTCGGAACCCTGGGATATTCCGGCTTCTTCATGTCGACCCATAGCCTCCCCCTTTCCATTGTCTCGATCGTGATCGGCTCGGTGGGGTCAGTGTTCCTCACCATAAGCATTCCGATTGTCATCGTCGAGAACGTGTCCGCCCGCGACACGAGCGAGGCCGTCGGTCTGATCTTCACGGTCGGGCGCACCCTCTTCAGCGCCAATGGCACCGCGATCATAGGTGTTGTGTTGGCGTCGAGCACCGTGCCTGGCACCACAGCACCGACCATTTCTTCATGGAATGCTGGGATCATTTTCATCGTCATCACGGGCGCGGTCGCCTTTGCTGCGGCTATGACCTTCAGAAAGTCGACACCGATGGACCGGCGCGGCGCGGTCATGGAGGCCCTCGTCGAGGTCGAAGAAGAAGCCCACAACGTGGAGGCGCCTGCAGCGACCCATTAGCTCGCCACGTGACTTCATGGTGTCCAGTTCCATTTACCGTTCCAGGAGTTGGCGCGGCGAAGTGGAACTGGACACCCCGACCTCGACCGCAGCAGGACCTTCGGTTCATTCATGGCGCAGCCTAGGGATCCGAGGTTGATGAACGAACATGGACAAGATAGCTTGCAACGAATGTGGCGAAGGCTTCGAACCGATTCGCACCTCGCAGCGGTTCTGCACAACACGCCGGGGCTCTGGCTCGGCTCCGGACTGGACGGCATCGTCCGAACAACCGGTGATCTCGACACGGAAACCGACGCGTAGGCTGTTTTCGACGACGTCACCCACCGGGACACCGGCACTCCCCTGGGCCGACCGCAGGCCAGCCCAATATCGTCCAAAACACCCAAGCACAAACCGCAACGCGCCGGGCCGTGGCCGGATTCGACCTCACCTTCAGCGTCCCCAAATCCGTGTCCGTGCTCTGGGCACTAAGCCCCGCGCCCTCCAGGGCCAGATCCTGCAGACCCACCATGACGCCGTCACCCGCCACCCTTCACTGGATCGAGGAATCGGTCATCCACACCCGTGCAGGACGCGACGGCATCGCCGCGCATCGGCACCCAGATGGGAGGGTCCCCACGCTCCCTCGACTTCGCCTGAACCCTGAGGTTCGATGGCGTCTGGGGTGCCGATGAACTGCCGGATCTTCCCCTCGATGCGGTAATCGACGCCTCGAACGCGCCGACCCTGCCAGCGAAGGCCCTTGAGCTAGCGGCACCGCGAGGCTGACAGCCAGCTCGCGGACCGGATGGCTGCGGAGATCAGCCGGTTGCTGCCCGGATATCCCCCCTCAGGGTGCTGCCGCGATCGCCGCGCACACCGCGGCACGGGGCGCGGCCGGGTCGGACGCACCGCCGAGGGACAGCGCCTTTACCAACAGGCTCTGGAGTTGGCCGTCGTGGCCTCCATTCGCCACCACGACACCGACTACGACGCACTACTCATGGCGGGCGTGCCCCGGCACAAAGCCCGCGAGGGGTCCGTGAAAAAGTGGGCGAGGTGCTCAACCGCTGGCGTCGGGGCTAAGACCGCTAAACGGCACACCCCTTCCCTCTCGTGGTCACGGCCCCCACGCAGAATCATTCACTCAGCCTCTCACGGTCGTCCGGTTGAGGATCCGTCACCGGAACAGTCCGCAATGTCGTTGGTATATCGGGCACGCAGCACATCCACAAAATGTCGCCGCTGCGGGTGAGAATTGGATCATGCCAACGCGTAACCCCGTCCCAAAGGCCGTAATCTCCACTCCAAGCACTTTCCGTTCGGTCAGGACCAATGTGTCCGATCTCCTCGCAGGGCCAAAGGTGGATGCCGATGGGAACATCGCGATGATCCTATCCGCACCGTCATGAAGCAGGTAAGGCTCCGGTACCCCGGGGCATGCCGGGTGTGCGGTGCCCCTCTTCTCCCGGCACAAAAGCGATCTACGAAACCGAAACAAGGACCGTCCGCTGCCTGGAGTGCGCCTCTAAGGCCAAGTCCGCAGATCTCGAACCACCTGCTGAGGATTCATCGCCCGCCGAGTCCGGAGTAGCCGGGTCGTCGGCCCGACGTGAATACGAGCGCCGCAAAGCCAAGGATGAGGAGAGGCTCCGGGAGAAATGGGGCCGCCTGGGCGGCCTCGCCGTGGCTCTCTCCGACGAGCGGCAAAGCACCAAGGCCTGGGATCGGGGTGCGGTTGGCGAGGAACTCCTCGGGACCAGGCTCGACTCTCTGGCCACCAACGGCATCGCGGTCCTTCACGACCGCCGCACCCCCGGATCGAAGGCCAACATCGACCACATAGCCATCACTCCGGGTGGAATCTGGGTGATCGATGCCAAGCGGTACGAGGGGCGACCCGAGCTGAAGATCGAGGGCGGCATCCTGCGGCCACGCGTCGAGAAGCTCCTCGTGGGCCGGCGCGACTGCTCGAAGCTGCTCGACGGGGTGCTCAAACAGGTCGGGCTCGTACGCGAACTCGTCGGGGAGGTGCCGGTCACCGGGGCGCTGTGCTTCGTCGAAGCCGACTGGCCCCTGATCGGGGGCGCATTCGCGACGCGTGGCATTCACGTGCTCTGGCCGAAACGACTGGCCAAAGTGCTTGCAGAGGAGACAGCCGGCAACGTTGATGTCGCCGCTATGCGTGAGTCTGTAGCCTCGCGGTTCAAATCCGCATAACATCCTTGTCGACGCTAGACATTCAGCGCAAAGCAACAGCAGGCACGCCTGACTGTAAACAGCCAGGTCATGCAGCTCCGGAGCTCAGAGCCCGCACATGCATTGAGTGCATATACGTCGAAGGCTCAGGGGCGGACCGCCATGGGCACTTCCATAAAGCAGACGTAAGTGTGGACACTGTCCACAGCCCCTTTGGCAGGACAAGCGGACAGGCCCAGCTCCCCCTTGCGGCCGGAAGTAGCTTTCCAAGAAACTTCGGAGCCAAGGTCGGATTCATCATGTTGCACCCCGGACCCTGAACCATGAACTGGTGTTGGCCATCCAGGACCAACCTGACCGAACCGGAACGAGGAACCGCATAACCGCACCTCAGAGCAGGCGGACGGCCCACCAGCCAGGACTGTCAACGGCAACTTAGAAGTGACCGGTGGCGGCATGTTGGTTTGACCGCTGGCGGCAAGTGATTGACCGGTCGCGGCAAGTATTTTTGGACAGGGTCAGGCGCCCCGGGCATGCCGGGTTTCAGTGCGCCTGACCAGGGTTTGGGGTTAGTTCATGGGGCGGGTTCCTTTCCCGTTCTGGGCTTGCATGAGCCGGACGGACTCGCCGCTGGTTTGGCAGAGGTGGGCGTGGTGGAGAAGCCGGTCAACGGTCGCGGTGGCGATGGTTTTGGGCATGAGCTCATCGAACCCGGAGGGGTGGATGTTCGAGCTGATCGCCAGGGACCGCTTCTCGTAGGAGGCCTCCACGACGCGGTAGAAGCCCTCGGCCGAGTCCGCGGAAACCGGCAGCAGGCCGATGTCATCGATGCAGATCAAATCCACGTTGGTGGCCCGGGTGATGGCTTTGTTCACGCTGTCATCGATGCGGTGCCGGCGCACGAGCGCACCGAGGTCTTCCATGCTCAGCCAGGACACGGACATGCCCTGGTCGATGGCCTGCTGGCCCAAGGACTCCAGCAGCAGGGTTTTGCCGGTGCCGGAGGGCCCGCACGCGATCAGGTTCTCCCGCCGCCGCACCCATTCCAGCGTCCGCAGGAACGATGTCGTTGCGGCCGGGAGGGTGGACAGAGCCTCGTCCCAGACATCGAAGGTCTTCCCGGAGGGGAAACCTGCGCGTTTGCGCCGGGTGGCCAGCATCGAGGCGTTCCGACCGGTGGCTTCGGCTTCGAGCAGGACACGGACGACCTCGGTGGGGTCCCAGCGCTGGGCTTTCGCGGTGGCCAGGACATCGGCGACGACGGCGCGGGCGTGCGGCATCCGGGTCGTGCGCATAAGCGCGATCACCTGCTCCACCGCCGCGTCGGTCAGGGGCGGGGACATGGTGTCAGCGCTCATCGAGGGCTCCTTCAAAATCGCCGTCAACGACTGGATCGGTGGTCGGGGCGGTCGTGGGTGTCGTGCCGAAATTCGCCCAGGAGCCGGTGCCCTGGCTCAACCATTGGCCCTGGTCGGTGACGGTGCGGGTGGTGCCGGTTGTGTGGCCTGTGCCGCCGGCGGTATTGACGATGGAGCACAGGTCCTCGTGGGTGAAGCGCTGGTGCACCGCTGCCGCCCCGAGGCCCTTGTCGACCTCGCCGGCGCCCAGGACCTTGGCCAGGGTGACGGCGCGTTCCATTTTGTGCCGGATCTTCTGGGTTCCGGCAGCGGCGGCTTCCTTGAGCCAGAGCGCGGCGCCGGCGCCGATGGCCAGGAACTCTTCCTCGGCCTTGTTGGTGGGGCGGATGACCCGTTCGAGGGCACCGGACGGGGCCGGCGGGAAATGGGCGTCGATGATCGCCGGGGTCCCTGGGCGGGTGAGCTGGTGCCGTGCGACCTCCACCGGGCCGGCGTCCCCGACGTGGACGATGACGACCTCGGTCTCGGTGCCGCGGACCCAGACCATCTCACCCATCAGGGTGTGCGGGACGGAGTACCGGGACTGCTGAAAGGTGATCATGGGCGTGTTCGGCGGGACCTGGCGGGTGTGGCCGAAACTGGCCGTGACGGGGGTTTCCGGGACCGGGTGCAGCCGGGGACGTTCGAGAACGCGGAGCATGTCCTTGGGGATCTCCAGAGTGGCCCGGTGAACCCGCGAGTTCACCTCCTCCATGAACGCCTCACACGCAGCCTCCAGCTCGGCGAAGGACCGGTACTCGGGCAGCAGGTTCGTCTCTTTGGGGACGAGGTCGGCTTTGGCGATCTTGACCGCGTTCTCGACCCCGCCCTTGGAGGCCGGGTCGGCCGGGATGCACGTCTGCATGGACGTCGAATAGTGCCTGGAAAACGCCACGATCTGCGCGTTCCGCACGGGGATTCCGGCGACGTGCTCGATCGTGACCGTCTTCTCGTTGTCAGTCAAAATGTAGGTCGGGATCCCGCCGATCAGCCTAAACGTCCGGTCCAGGGCGGCGAAGACGCTCGGCATGGTCTTGTCCCGCAAGGCGATCACGATCCGGAACCGCGAGAAGGCCAGCCAAGCGACGAACAACACGGTCTTCACACCGTCAACCACGGGGCCATCCCCGTAGTCGAACTGGAGCCATAGACCCGGCTCCGGCGTCCAGGGCCGGTGCACGCGCACGTTCCGGGCCCGGTATTTGGCCTTCAGTTCAGCCAGCGTTGTCCTGGTTGTCCGCTCACACCCGGTGAACCCTAGAGCGAGGAGCTTCTCATGCACGACATCACCGCGGATCTTCCCACGGGACTGCTCGACCCAGGAGATCATCTGCGGCAGGAACGGGTCGGTCATCCGGCCGCGGTGCCGGGCCACCGGCGCCTGCGCGCCTTCCTGACGGGCCTTCACATAAGAGCGCACCGTATTGTGTGAAACGCCGCAGATCTTCGCGGCATCCCGGTAGGACCGGGTCAAATCGTAAGCAGCTAAAATTTCCATGAACTCTCCTGGAGACTTCATAACGAGCCCCTTCCTTCCCGCAACGGGTGAAATACACGATTGGCATCGCCATTTCACCGCGGAAGGAAGGGGCTCTCCCCGTAACGACACGAGGAATGGACAAGGGGGAATCCCGGCACGCCAAGCCACCCGTAGTGGCCGACTGCTGTTCAAAAATGCTTGCCGCCGCTGGTCAAAACCACTGCCGCGAACGGTCAATCAGTTTTGCCGTCTCCGGTCAGTTTAAAGTTGCCGCTTACACAGGACCCTGAACCCGCCACCCACACACCTGAACAGGCCACCGCGGCGGCCAGGCCACAGCCGCGAACCAGCGTCAGAGGGACCTGGTCACAAGCCTTGTACACACGTTAAAGCAAAAACCCCCTCTGACGAGGGGAAACAGTATGCCCGAGTTGGGACTCGAACCGCATTCCAGGCCCCGGCAACACAGGGAAGTCCAGAAAACATGCCGAGTACGGGCCGGTCCGGCCGATGTACGACCCAATCCGAAGCCAAAAGTGTTGACAGTACTGTCAACACCCGCCGATCCGAATCCGCAAGCTTCCACATCGGCCGCTCAACAGTATGACTTACGACCTCTCGGGGTAGAGCTACGAACTTACGACCCCGTTTCCGCAGCGATCGCGATTCGACGCCTTGTCAGCAGGCGGACCACCACGGTGGGGGCCTTCCTGGCAACGCCGAGCAGCCGTATAACCATGTCATGACACCCTTTCCCGGGGTGTCATGACACCGCGTAGACTTGGTCGTGAAGGTCAAACCCTCTGAGAGGAGCGCACCATGTCGACCGGGACGCCACGGCACACAATCCGGGTCAGCGACGAACTGTGGAACGACGCCCACCGCAAAGCCGTGCGGGAAGGCACGTCCGTGTCCGAACTCATCCGTACCCGGCTCCACGAGTACGTCACAGCCCCGGTCAAGCACCCGCACACCATCGCCGATTCCCTCGTGTACCTGGTCCCGGGCGCTTTCAATGACCTGCACGGCCCCGCCACCGGCTCGGTCGAACTCCCGCTGCACCTGGACTGGGGACCGGAGACAAGCTACAACCTGGACGATGACGGAAGCTGCTCGGTGCTGTACCAACTCACCCTGCAGAACTCCGGATCCATCGAAGAAATCTGCCGCATCGTCCACCCGGGACGGCTGACCGCCCTCTGGCCGACCATGATCCTGCCTCCACGGTGCAGGCAGCTCTGGGAAAACACGTTCCCCAGCTCCCCGCCACCCGCGAAGCGAAGGAACACCCGTCATGGACGACGCTCAGCGTCTAGCAGCCAGGATCGCCCTCGACGTCCTGGCCGACGACGGCTTCCTCCTCGCCGGCGGCCAGGCCCTGATCGAACACGGCATCACCGAACGCCCCTCGGACGACATCGACCTCTTCGCCCTCCACCGACGCCACACCCCGGCAACCTTCGCCGCATCGGTACAGAAAATGACAGCCGCCCTCGAAGCCGCCGGATACACGATCGAGATCACCCGACAATACGAGGAGTTCGCCAGCATCACCATAGGACACAACGACGAAGCCGTCGTCATCGACCTCGGACTGGACTGGTGGGAGAACTCCCCCGCCATCATCGACATCGGCCCCATCCTCTCCCTGAACGACTCCGTCGCGTCCAAGCTGCTCGCCGTCTACTCACGCGGCTACGCCCGCGACTACCTCGACGCCTACTCCATCATCACCAGCCACCGTTTCACCCACCAGCAACTGATCACCCCCTGCCAGCGCCGGGACCCGACCCTGGACCTCCCAACCTTCGGCGCCGCCATCGCCAGGCACCGGACACTCCCCGCCGCCGAATTCACCAAATACGGCCTCCACCCCGGCGAGCTCCCCGCCCTCAGCACCACCCTCCTGGACTTCGCCAAGACAACCCACAACGCCCGCCGCAACCCCGGCGCAACCCAGACAGACGCAGCCAACCCCGCCGGGCCGCCAAACCCCAAACCCGGCCTGGAACTGCTCTAACCGACTCGGATCAGCTCACGCCCGGTTCTCGGTAAAACTCCGCCGGCCGTTGTCCTCGTAACCATGACTGAAGTCCGGGTACGTTCAACACTCTGGATCTGACGGCAGCGCCCTTAAATTACTCCATCGAGGGTCATCTCATCTCTGTTGATGTCTATTGTCAGAGCGGGTTGGTCGACTTCGCCTATGACACCAGCTGCCGCGCGGATCTTTGTGTTCAACCTGGCGGTACCTCTTAACCGACGGCGTGGTTCGCTAAGCGACAAGCGGCCAAGGCGGCCCGATTGCGGGTCCCCGACCGGCCGCAATTCCGGACTGTTAGCTGGGCGGACCGATAAAAGGTTCGACGTCCGCAAGGAATCGATCTCCCTTCTTCGTGCGGCCGGGAATCCTCAGCCAAGTCGGTCTAACGCACAATCCCTTCAGAGCCCCTAATCGTGCCCGTTCGCCGATGCCCGCTCGGTCAGCCATTTCGACACCTGGTCTTTGAAAGGCTGTAGGCGCCGATACGCATCGCGGGCGAATGAAATCTGCCATTCGAGATCGGCCTGCCTAACCGGCTATCTCTTTACCGAGTCCCTCGTCGATGATTCCCAATCTCACAGCCGCAGCCACCTTGCTATCGAATCTGATCTTCGAATCCCGCGTGCGGCGCGTTACGCGCACCGCCCCGACGATACTGCCGGAGTCGCCCCCCTTGAGCCCCCGAATCCGGTTCATGATGTGACCAGGCAGCTAGCGCTCGATCAAGGTCTCATACTCAAAGAGGCGCTGAACCTCAGGCGCGTCCGCTGCTTCGACGAACAATAGGTGGTGGATGGACGCCTCGTAAATGGATGCATACTGCTGGACCTGCAACTGAACCTGAGCCTGCCTCGCCCAATTCCCGTCGACCCTCAACCCCTCCCAGAGCTTGTAGAGGTATCTCGCGGCGTAGAACTCTTGCCCGATCCGCTGGCGAAGCTCCAGGTCACTAATGAAGTCGAAGTAGTCCACATGCCAGGCGACGTCGCCGGGGAGGTCGTTACGCGCGTACTCGACCGCTTCTGATCGGGCTGGCTCTCGGAGTGGCATAAACGGCCTTTCAGTCCTGAATATATTCGTCGGACATACTCTAGGTGTTTGGCACGAAGAGTGCCGGGTCGCCTACGCTGACGGCGGGGCCCACTGGACCCCAGCACCATAAACACACCAAGTCCCAAGAGGCTGCTGGTGGCCAGTTCGATCAAGGAACCGGCCACCAGCGTCCCTGGCGCCCCGAGACAGCGAGGAGCGTGGCAGGTTTCAGGCGAACTTGGGTCCCACCCCTTGTATGCGCTGCGGATCGAGACTCTGTCGAACGCCTTGAGCCAGAGCAGACGCCCCACGCCACGGCAACCGATCCCCGACTTGTAGTCGCTGTCCAGCGTCTCGAACGAGGTCATGTTCTCCGCAGTGAAGCCCACGCCGTTGTCTTCGATGCTGAATCCGACGATCGGGCTCAGCGCCGCACGGCCGCCGCTTTTACGACGAAGGAGAACGGCGGACTCGGGCTCGCCCCTGAGCCACCGGATCATCACCCGCCAGCGGGGCCGGATCCGTGCGCAGGAGAATCCGGACGGGGGCGCCACGTTCGCTTTCACGCCGCCGATTGTGCCCTGATGCCCGAAGAGAAGGGCGAGCGTCCTTACGGGGAAGCTTCCCGCGATCGGCTCGGCGCCATGTCGTGTGCTGGCGAGGACCTTGAAGGAGGGGAGGTGCGGCCGCACCTCCCCTCCTTCAAGGTGCCTTTGATGCCTAGCCGAGGTACTCGGCCAGCCAGCGTCCGCTGGCGGCAACGCTTTCTTTGGGGTCGGTGCTCGCCCGGTCGACCTCGATGACTACCCATCCGTCGAAGTCCGGGCGGAGGGAGTTCAAGATTCCGTCGAGGTCCGCGTCGCCGCGGCCGGGCTCGGTCCACAGTCCGGCCAGCACGGTGGCTCTGTAGTCGATTTTCTCGTCGCGGCTGCGTCGCGCCGTCTCGTGATGGAGGTCCTTGATGTGGATGCCCCCGATCCGCTCCGCGTACTCTCCGATGGCAACCGTGGGGTCGGCTCCCGTCCACGCGAGATGGCCGGTGTCGGGGCCGAATTTCAGGGTGTCGGCGTCCGTGCTGTCGAGGACGAAGCGGGCCTCGTCAAGAGTCTCCACCCACGTTCCGATGTGTGGGTGGAGTGCCGCCGTTCCGCCTTCCGCAGTGATGACGACGGCGGCCTCCGCGAGATAGTCGCGGACCCGGTTCAAGTGCGACTCGTCCGCGGCGTGCCCCACGGCGGGCCGCAGGACCCGCTCGGCGTTCCTGGCCATTCCCATGGCCAGGAACATCAACGGCGTCCCGGCCTCGACGTTCTGCACGGTCAGCCCGCGTGCGCGGTCAAGGTGCCGGCGGCGCTCGACTGCGTCCTCGCTCCAGGGCATGTTCACGTAGCCGGGTCCGGGCCGCACTCCGTACTCGGCCAGCACGGCACTGTACTGGGCGGGCGTCATGTCACGCGGGACTTCGGTCTGGATCGCGCCGAAGCCGGCATCGCGGATAACCGTCAACCTTTCGCGAAGGGCCGGCGCGAGCGTGGGGTCGATCCAGCCGTCGGAGGTCGCGACCCACTGGAGGGGATTGATGGCGAAGTGGTCTGCTGTCAGTGGCATGGGTTCTTTCCGTTCTCAGAGGAGGTGGCTTCGCCGACGATCGTCAGCGGCCGGTCGGTGGTGGAGGCGACGCGGAGCGTCTTTTCCATTTGGGCGGCGAGGAGCCGGTGCCGTTCTTCGCGGCGTTGGGCCTGGGCTTCTGGGTCGGCCACGGGCGCGGCGAAGAAGAGCCGCTGGGTGTAGGGGTGCCGGGGTGCGCTGGTGACCTGGTCGCCGTCGCCGAATTCGACGACGCCTCCCCGGTACATGACGGCCACCCGGTGGCTGATGTGGCGGACGACTTCGAGGTCGTGTGAAACAAACAGGTACGCGACGTGCGTCTGTTCCTGGATGTCCTTGAAGAGTTCCAGGACGCGTGCCTGCGTGGACAGGTCCAATGCGGAGACAGGTTCGTCGCAGACGATGAGTTGTGGTTTCAGGGCAAGGGCGCGGGCGATCGCGATGCGTTGTCTCTGGCCTCCGGAGAATTCTCTCGGCAGCCGGTTCCCCGAGTCCGCAGGGAGCCTGACCATCTCGAACAGCGCCTGGATGCGCTTGGATGCTTCAGCCCGCGGGACTTTCCGGACCGTGAGCGGTTCGGCAAGGATCTGCTCGACGGTCCGGGACGGGTTCAATGAGGTGTAGGGGTCCTGGAAGACGACCTGGATGTCGCTGGCCAGTTCCCGGCGCTCGGAGCGGCCGGCGTGGGCGATGTCCTGTCCGCGGAAGAGGACCTTGCCTTCGGTCACGGGTGCCAGGCCCAGGACGGCGCGGCCCAGGGTGGTCTTTCCCGAGCCGGACTCCCCTACCAGGCCGACGCATTCTCCGGCGCGCACGTCGAGTGAGACGTTGCTGAGGGCCCTGAAGGGCTTGGACCGGAAACTCTTGGAAGGGTATTCGACCGTGATGTTCTGGATGTCCAACAGTGGCTGGTTCACCGCAAGGCTCCCTTCCGGGACGGGCTGGCACTGGGTCCGGCGTCGAAGGTGGCGAGTGGTCCGCGGGGGCTGGTCTCGCCAAGGATGGCTCCGAGGAGTTCGCGGGTGTAGGGGTGGCGCGGGTCGGTGAAAATGGACCGGGTGGGGCCGGTCTCCACGATCCTGCCCAGCCGCATCACCGAGACGCGGTCGCAGAGGTCTGCAACGACGCCGAAGTTGTGGGTGACGAGGATGACGGCCATGCGGAATTCCGATTGCAGGTCGCGCAGCAGGTCCAGCACTTCGGCCTGGACGGTGACGTCGAGTGCCGTGGTGGGCTCGTCCGCGATGAGCAGATCGGGGTTGCAGGAGATTGCCCCGGCGATGAGGACGCGTTGGGCCATTCCGCCGGAGACCTGGTGAGGGTATGCGGCGAACGTCCGCTCGGGGTTGGGGATTCCCACCCGGGCCAGGAGCGCCAAGGCGCGATCTGTTGCTTCCTTCTTGGAAATCCGGAGGCAGATCCGCATCGGCTCGACCAATTGGCTGCCGATCGTGAAAGAGGGGTCCAGGTTGGACATCGGCTCCTGTGGGATGTAGGCGATGCGGGAGCCCCGGATCTTCTCCATGTCTTTCTCGTTCAAGGCGGCCAGGTCGTCCCCGTGGAAGAAGATGGAGCCTCCCGTGATCCTGCCGCCTTCGGGCAGCAGCCGCAGGGCCGACCATGCCGTCTGGGTCTTGCCCGAACCGGATTCGCCCACGAGACCGTGGACCTCGCCGCGGGCAACCGTGAGGGAGACGTCGTGGACCACGCGCTTTGTGCCGCCGTCGCCCGTCTCATACCCGACCGAAAGGTTCTCGATCCGCAGGACCGCCTCGCCGGCCGGACCGCCGTCGTCGTGCCGCATGACTTCTTCGCCCGCCACGGCGGGTGGTTCAGCATGCTGCTTGCGGCGGCGCTTGCGCGGCGCGTTGGAGCGTTCGAGCTCGTCGCGCAGGCTGTTGGCCAGGAGGGTCAACGAGATCAGGGTGAGGCCGATCGCGAGGGCTGGCCAGATGATCAGCAACGGGGCCGTGTAAAGGTTGGTGAACCCGTCGCTGAGCATTTGTCCCCAGGTGGGGACGTTGATGTCGCCCAGGCCCAGGAACTCAAGTCCGGACTGAACAGCAAGGGCGACGCCGCCGACGATCGCGGACTGGACCACGATGGGTGCGCGGACCACGGTCAGGATGTGGATGCCGATGATCCGCCGGTCGCTGAGGCCGGAGACCCGGGCGGCATCCACATACAGCTCGTTCCGGACCGCGGAAACCGAGGCGTAAACGAGCCGGAAGAAGGCCGGGGACAGCATGACGCCGAAGATCAGCATCGAGGCCCAGAGGGAAGGGCCGACGACGGCGCGCGCGGCCAGGAGGACGATGATCGCAGGCAATGCCATCAGCATCGAGATGACCCAGGTCGAGACGGTGTCGATCCACTTGCCGTAGTACCCGGCCAGCAGGCCGCCGGTCACGCCGATCAACATGGAGGTGACCAGCGCCACAAGCGCGCCGGCGAGGCTGAACTGCGCACCGAAGAGGAGCCTTGAGAGCACGTCGCGGCCTGCACCGTCCGTCCCGAGAAGGTGCCCGCCGTCCGGGGACGACAGGACCGCGGAGATGTCGGCGGTGTTGGGGTTGTGTGGCGCCAAAAGCGGGGCCGCAACAGCGCTGACGATGACCACGGCAAGGAAGAATATTGAACCCAGCGCCAGCGGGTTGCGCAGCACGCGGCGCAAGAGGGAGGTCTGGGCCGCGGCCTCCGGCAAAGCGATGGCGAGCTGGGGATCCGGGGCGTGGACGGGTGTACTCATGACAGACGCACTTTCGGGTTGAGCCAGCCCTGGGCCAGGTCTACAAGGAGGTTGAAAATGATGACGAGGATGCCGGTAGCGACCAGCAACCCCATGACGAGCGGAATGTCCCCCTGCGTCGTGGCTTGCACGGCCACTTGGCCGAGTCCGGGGATGGCAAAGACCTGCTCGACGATCACCGCCCCGCCAAGAAGACCCACGAAATAGACCGCCAGGACCGCAAGGGCAGGCCCGGCGGCATTACGCAGGACATGCTTGAGGACAACACGGCGGGCAGGGATTCCGCGACTGCGCAGGGTCCGCACGTAGTCGTTGCGCAGGGCATCGATCACGGAACCGCGAACCTGCTGGGTGACGCTCGCGATCCCGCCCAGGGCAAGGGCGATCACCGGGAGTGTGACGGTCTTCGCCCACCCCGTGGGGGAATCCAGGAACGGCACGTACCCGGTAGGGTCGAACCAACCCAGCGTCAGGGCAAACACGAGCACCAGCCCCACCGCGAAAAGGAAACCTGGAATCGCGTGGCCCACGATCGCCAAAAGCTGGGCAATCCGGTCAACCCATCCGCGTCTGGTGGCGGCGAGCACGCCCAAGACCACCGAGATGACCGCGATGAGGATGATGGCTCCCGTGACCAGCGACAGCGTCACGGACAGCCGCGAGCCGATCGCATCCAGGACCGGCTGACCACTGAACCACGACGCGCCCAGATCACCGCGGACGGCGTGGGAGACCCAGTCCCCGAACCGGACGAACACCGGACGGTCCAGGCCCAGCTCGTGCGCCTTCGACGCCACCGTCGCCTGATCAGCGCTCTCGCCGAGGATCTTCCTGGCGATGTCACCGCCGCCAAAGTAGAGCAGGTTGAAGCCGATCACCGTGATCGACGCCAGGAGCACGATGCCGCTGAGCACGCGGCGGGCAATGAACGTAACCATCAGAATGTCCTCCATTCTTGGGAGACGCGCCACGCCGTGGGGTGGCGCGACCCGTCAGGATCATGCTTTCGGCTTGATGTCCCAGAGGTAGGGGTAGGCGTTGCCGTTGTTGATCGTCGCACTGGTGGTGCTGTTCGTGACGTAGTTGAGGGTCGGGGCGTACCAGACGTCGAACCATGCCTGCTGCACGATGTACTGGTTCAGCTGCTTCAGCACCGCGGCCTGGGTGTCACCCGTGGTCGTCTGGATCGTGCTGATGAGCGAATTGACCTTCGGGTCCGAATGCTTCATCGGGTTCCAAACGGCGCTCGGGGAGATCAGGTTCTGGATGTTCAGCCAGTCGCTGGGGTCACGGCGCAGAGGGAAGAAGGCTGCCGGGTACTTCTGGCCCAGAAGGGCCGAGATGTAATTCGGCGCGGCTCCGACGTCGGTGAGGTTCACCTTGATGCCGACGTCCTGCAGCTGCTGCTGCAGGAGCGGCCACAGGGACTGGGAGATGACGGAGCTCGTGGGGAGCGAGAGGGTGAAGCCGTTGGGGTAGCCCGCCTCCGCCAGGAGCTGTCTAGCCTTGGACGGGTCGTAGTTGTAGGTGGAGTCGAGACTCTTGTCGTATCCTCGGCTGCCGGGTCGGAAGACCTGTTCGGTCAGTGTCCCGTACCCCTTGTCGACGGCCTTGAGCATCGCGTTGGCGTCGATGGCGTAGTTGATCGCCTGGCGGACCTTGACGTTGGCGAGGGCCGGGTTGAGCTTGCCGTCGCGGTCTAAGAGCATCAGACCCGAGAAGTTCAGCTCCTGCGAGTTGACCGTGTAGCCAGCCGCCTTAATCTGGTCGATCGTGGTGTTATCGGTCACTGCCGCCGCGTCGAGCTGCTTGCCGCGCAGCGCGTTCAGCAGGGAGGTCGGGTCGTTGTAGACCTTGACGGTGATGCTGTCGTAGTGCACGGAGGAGGAATCCCAGTAGTTCGGGTTCCTATCGAAGACGTAGGAGCTGCCCACCACGGTCTGGGACGAGTTAAGGGTGTACGGGCCCGACCCCACGGGGACGGTCTTCGCAGTCGCACTTCCGAATGCCTTCGGGCTCTCTTCGAGCCCTGGTGCTTGGCCCAGGACGACAAGGAGTGCCGGGTCTGCCTGCTTGAGAGTGATCACCAGAGTGGTGGCATCGGTGGCCTTGGCATCGGTCACGTCCGTGAGAAGCACCGCCAGGGATCCCGTGCCCTGCTTGTAGCGAAGCAGGTTCTGGGCTGCGACATCTGCTGTGAACGGCGTCCCGTCTGTGAACTTCACATCGCTGCGGAGCGTCATCGTCAGGACCGTCTCGTCAGCGTTGTAAGACCACTTGGTGGCCAGAGACGGCTGGACATCGGTGCCGTTCGGGGCGATCTTCACCAGCGTGTCATAGACCGCCTGCAGGTAGATGGAGTCGTTTGCCCAGCGGGTGTTGCTGGCATCAAAGGTCGTCGGAGTCGAGACATTCCCCAGGGTCAGGTTCTTGGAGGCCTGCTGTGGGCCGCCCGAAGGGGAGCCGGAACATCCGGCAAGGGCCAGGGCGAGAGCTGCGGCGGCGACTATTGGGGTGGACTTGAAAAGCATCCTTGCGTCCTTTCGGTTTTCAGTACTGGAAGCTGAGACCGCCCGGTTTCTCAGCCACCGACTCCAATGGGTTCAGTGGCGGAAGCCGGCGGGTCAGGCGGTGTGAGAAGGAGCCAGTTCCTCCGCCAGTTGGACCAACAGGGTGGCCGGGATAGGGCTGACCCGTGCCAGTTGGTAGAGCGTGAGCTGGGCGGGGATGTTGACCAACTCGCTAGAGACCAGCTCAGGGACGTGCCGTTCGAGGATGTTTCGGCAGCGCGGATCCAACAGGAGCTCAAGGATCGGGGTATTCAACCCTGCACCATCGTCGAGGAACTCCTCCAGGGGCGGGAGGGGCTCCAAGGCGGCCGAGGCGCGCTCCGCCTGCTCGCGGACCAGGAGGTGCTCCTTGTCGGGGACGGCGTCGAAGGGAATGCCAAGCCGTTTGAATTGACTGGGTGGGGCATCGCTTGCGTGCATGAGCTCGGCGAGCAGCCGCAGCATGCGAAGCTCGGCGTCGTCGTCAGTGACCGGTGCATTTTGCCCTGGATCGGTCTGAAGGTCGAACAGCAGGGTTCCATGCGCCCAGGAGTTCATGCGCGAGGTCGCCTGGACCTTCATGGTGCGCAGGCCTTTTGTGAAGGAGAAGGCTTCCGCGGGCTCCCACGCGGTGAGCTCCGGGACAGCAAACCGTGAGCGCATGTGGGTGGGCATCAGGGTGTAGTCCTCAAGCGGGGCGTTCGAGGCGTCCGCTGCAGCCCGCATGTAGACGTATCGGCCGTCGGTGACGTTGACGTGACCGCCGTGGATTCCGAAAAGTGCCGCCTCGCGCACCTGGGTGTCGTCTTCGAGCACGATCGCGAGATCCCTGCCCTGCATGTCCGTCGTCGGCTCGAGCCCGAAATACCGGAGCATGGTCGGGGCGATGTCGATGGTCTGGGCGAGTGCGCCGCGGCGAGTGTCACGCCCCGAAGTGCGGGGGTCCCAGAGGAACATTGGCAGGTGCACCAGCTCGTTGAACCACGGCAGGACCGATTTCGCCCACCACCCGTGCTCGCCGAGCAGGAAACCGTGATCGGTATTGACCAGCAGAACGGTGTCCTTCCACATGTCGTACTTGTCCATGGCATCCAGGACCCGGCCGAGAGACTTGTCGCACATGGAGACAAGGGCTGCGTACTCGTAGCGAGCATGGTCCACTTGGGACTGGGGCTCGGTAACTTTCTGGTAGCCAGGCCAGTCGAACTCGGGCCCGTCGTAATCATGCGGGTACATGGCCTTGTAGGCCGCGGGGGTAAAGAAGGGCTCGTGCGGGTCAAAGGTCTCGATCTGGAGCATCCATTGGTCCGCGGACTGGTTGGTGTCGATGAAGTGCAGCCCGGCGTCGACGGTGAGGGTCTGGGGGTGTTCGGCTTCGGTGGGCATGTAGCTACGGTTGATCAGGTCCTGGCGCTTCATGCCAGAGCGCGAGTCCCATGCGCCGCCGTCGTCCGCCGGCTGGGCGACAACACCCTTCCATGGATCGCCCTCCTGGCCGCGGAAGAACTCCCACGTCGTGTACCGGGGGTGATAGGTGGCACCGCCGTCCTCCCAGTAGTGCGGATGGTCAGACACTAGGTGAGTGTGCACACCCGCCCTGCCGAGCATCTCGGGCATGGAGTCGTCGAACGGCTCCAACGGGCCCCAGCTCCGGTGCAGAAAATTGTAGCGGCCGGTGTGCATCTCGCGGCGGGCGGGCATACAGGGCATCGAACCGGCGTAGAAGTTCTCAAAGGTGACCGACTTTGCCGCGAGGCGCGCGAAATTCGGCGTTTCGACAAAGGTGTCGGCATAAGGGGAAAGCATGTGCCTGTTAAGGCTGTCAAACATGAGGATGATGGCCCTCATCATGGTCCTTTCGGGGGCGGCAAGGCGCCCTGTAAACGAACGACGTCGTCCCGCCGGGTCAGCGGGCGACGTCAGCAGAATTAACGTCGCCGGGAAGTGCGGTAAGGGAACGCGACGACAGCTTCCCGTCGAGGAGGTCCTTGCGGAGCTCGATCATGGCGGCGACGTGGGCATCGATTGCCTCGGCACCGAAATGGTGGATCCTCTCCCCGATGGAGTCGGCCAACTCGGGGTCGAACGGGATGGTCGGCGCCCAGTGCTCTCGCCGGTCCCGGAACCGGTACTGGGCGATCTGCTCCTGCCGGGTGTTGATTTCCATGTCGAGGAGCCGAAGCACCTGCTCTGCGCTCATGAAGCCGGCGAAGCGCAGGCGCGCAAAGAACTCGGGGTCTTGGAACCGCGACGGCGGCTGGTAGGGCCCGGTCAGCCAGTCGAGGAAGACGGTGGCCCCCTCCTCGGTCACGCGGTACGTCTTGGCGTCCTGGGCACCGGGATGCGGGGCAACGGCGTACGTGACCCAGCCCAACTTCTCCATGGCCGTGAGCGATCGATAAACCTGGCTCATCTGCGTGTTCGATCGCATGAAGCGGCCGCGAGTGTCGAGGAACTTCTTCAGGTCGTAGCCCGTGCTCGGATGCGAGGCCAGGACGCCGAGAAGGATGTGTTCAAGCTTCAATTGCCCTTCCAACCTGCTCTAAGTGAGATGAATCACTTCGAGGATGACACAAGTAGAGTGCCTAGTCAATGGCACAAATAGAATGATTTACTCGCTGATGCAGAGCTGCTGCTGCCAAGGAGGGCGAGGCCAAGGAGGAAATCGAGCCATCAAAACCGGTGGACGGGTAGGGTCGCTCGAGTGGCTTTGGGAAGATTCCGCCGCCCCTCGGGGCCAACGGCTGAATGTGCGCTTCGAAAGCGAGAAAGACTGGGGGGATGGCGCGCATGCTTCAGGCCGGCGAATCCCGAGGCTTCGGTGCCGCGGTTTTTGGAATGCGCATGGTTATCCTCCTCGAGTGGCCAGGCCATCGGTGAAGGCAGCCCGGATCACTCAGTCTTGTGAATCTTTGAGAATGCGACAGCCCCAATCATGGACAGCAGAGATTGCCGGGGTGGTGCATCCACAGAGGGACGTGTCGCGGCAACGGTCGAGGTCATCGGCCCGCTTGCGGACTGAGCGCCCTGGCGGTCTGGGACGCTTCGGGGCCTAAAAAAGGTCCTTGAAGCCGAGGGCCACGAGGTTGCGGTGGGAGGTGGCGGGGGCTTCGAAGACGGTCCGGCCGTAGAGCCTGTCCTGCTCGACGAGCAGGTACTTGGCGCCGGCGTCCATCGCCGTCGGGACGATGGACGCAAAGTCGAGGTTGCCCTCGCCGAGCTCGGCGAACTGCACGACGCCTAGGAAGTGGGCCATGAATGTCTCGTTCCACGGGTTTGCGTCGTACGCCTCGACCCCATCCTCGGAAAGCGCCCCGATGCGGTAATCCTTGAGGTGCACCATAGCGGTGCGGTCCGCGTACTTCTGCAGCGTGCGGACCGGGTCGAGCCCGCCTCGCTGGACCCAGTGAACGTCGATCTCGCGCCCCATGCTCTGCGCCTCCTCGGCGAGGATGTCCAAGATGAAGGTCCCGTTGATCTTCGCGAACTCGACGTGGTGGTTGTCGTAGCAGAGCGTGATGTCCTCGCCCGCGAGCGACTGGGGGGCCTTCTCCGTGCGCTTCGCGTAGTCCACCACGGTGTCCTCGGTGCGCAGCTCGGACATCGGAGCCATGCCGATCCGCAGCATGTCGGTGCCGAGGCGACGGCAATCCGCGATGGCGCGCTCGACGTCGACCGCGAACGGATACGGGGTGGCGCCGGGCCGACAGCGCGGCGAACTCGATCCCGAGCCCACCGCGGGCCCGATCAAGCTCGGCGACATTCGTCGCATCCATGGGAATCTGGGAGACCTCAACGACGCGGTACCCGATGTCCGCAACCCTGGAGCGTTTCAAAAGGGCCAATGCCTTCGAAGCTCTCCCGAAGCATCATTGCTTGGACGCCGATTCTTGCCATCGCTGTGACCCTTCCCTTTGATGTGGTCTCGTTGATGCGATCGGCCGCACGGTGACGACCATCACATGTCCATATGCTAGACAGGGGTGGCCCGCCATGGTGACCGATTGCCTTAATTTGCCAGAGAAGTCATTTTTGCCGGATTCCGACTTTATTCGCTCTTCAAAGGAATCACTGAGAGCGTCATTCCGAGGCTGCGGGCTGTGGTTTTCATGGCGCGGGAGCTCATGTAGTAGCCGCGAGCCATGCGGGGAGGTCGTACACGTCAGGATCGATCAAGCGGGTGAGCGCGAAGTCGGCTCTGTGTGCCGGGAGCCTCGTGTACCACTGGAACATCACGGCGTTGTCCTCGTCGTCGGCGAGCACTTCGATTGGCACGGCTTCGTATCGCGACGGCAAGCCGAGATGGGCGCCGATCGCGTGGGCAATCTGTCGGCCGGTGCGCTCGTCGCCGGCGATCTCGACCGCCTTCCCGGGGACGTCCGCTCCGAGCATTATGGAGGCGGCGATCTTGCCGACGTCTCGGACGGAGACCAGCTGGATCGGTATCGACTCGGGGAGGGGAAGACGTACAACCACGGTACCGTTCTCGATCGACGTCCCCATGAACGGCACGCTCTGGGTCAGGTTTTCCATGAAGAACACGGGGCGCACGAACGTGGCGTTCAGGCCGAGGGATTCGATGTGCTCCTCGATGCGGCGCTTGCTCTCGAAGTGCGGGATCCCCGTATGGCGTTCGGCACCCCCGACCGTGCTGAAGACCAGGCGGGGTGCTCCTGCGGCTGCGACTGCTTCCGCCAACGCAATGCCGCGGGCGGTCTCACCGGCAGGTCCCTCCGGCCCGGCGGGGGTACTCATACCGAAGACGGCGTCTGCGTGCAACAGGGTAGCCGTGAGGGCTTCGCGGTCGGCTGGGTCGGCTCGCACGACCTCGACACCTCGGGCAAGGAGCGCGCGCGCCGCGGGAGACTTCGGGTCGCGGACGACGGCGCGTACCCGGATCCCGTCGGCAAGAAGCGCGTCGACGACCGCGCCACCCTGCTTTCCTGTGGCCCCGAACACAGCCGTCAGCAGGGTCGGGGTGGGCGACTGAACAGCGATGGCAAGCTCCTTCTCTAAGGCGACGCCCCGGCGAATTCCGCAAGACGGGACGGTGCGGGGAAAGTGTGTTTCTCGGTCCACTTTCAGCCACAGGTGAGGTTCTGCAGCCTTCCCTTCTCGTCGGCCGCGGCCCGGATGGCGTGTTGGAGGGCGTCAGGGTCCGCCGCGTTTCCGACGATGGCCTGGATGCGGCCGCCGGAAGCCTCGCGCACTGCCTCAGGGCGCGGTTGCCTCGCCCCCGGGACGGCGCAGCTTCATGCTGCTCGAATGCCGTCGGACGTGTGAGCCGGGGGTCGCCCAACCTCGGGCAATACAGTCAGCATAGGATCGAATGTCGACAAAGACAACCCCTGATCTCACATCAATCCCTCGCCTCCCGCAAAATCAGACAATCTACGTCGAAAAACCCGCCAAGGTGCAGGCCGCTCGCTCGCCGCATTTCACCCTGCAAGCGCGACGCGCTCGGAAGTGATGGCCCCCGATTGCTGCTCCTCAGGGGATCTATGCGTATTCGAGGGAGGTGTAGACCGGCCCTCCCACCCCCGCACCGTCACGGAGACCTGAGACTCGGCGTGGCTCACCATTGTCACTGCCGACGCCCCGGCCGAGTGCCACCGGCCTGCGAACGCCAGCAACGAGGAAGCACATTTTGTCGACAAACTCTGCTGAAGAAGCTGTGTCACACGGCCTCCGATTGGTATGCTCGTTCAGCAGCAGAAACACGGACCAGGAGCACCGCCATGTCGATCGCCGAGTCCTCGGGAACGCCCGAGAACTACGCAGCTCTACCCGAGGCGCTGCGGCGTGCCATTGCCAGTGGCGAATACTCCCCCGGCACCAAGCTCGTCGAACGGGAACTAACCCTCAAGTACGGTGTTGGCCGCACTGCGGTGCGGGACGCGCTCCACCATCTTGCGGCCGAACGGATCATCGAGCTCACTGAGAACCGGGGTGCGCGCGTACGGGCGCTTGACTACGCAGAGGCCGCCGACATCTATCAGGTGCGCGGCGTGCTCGAGGGGCTTGCTGGTGAACTCTTCGCGGTGCGAGGCACCGCGGCGGAGAAAGTGCGTTTCGCCGAGTCACTCGAACTGATCAGGGAGGCCATCGCGAACTCGGACATCACGGGGGCGCTCCTGGCAAGCGATGTCTACTACGGGCTCTTGCTGACCGGCGCCCGGAATGCAGAACTTTATGAGGTCGTCGAGCGACTGCACGTGCGCATCAACCAGATCCGCCGGGTCTCGCTTTCGATGCAGGAAAGCGCCCAGCCGACCACCCAGGGACTTCAACACATCGTGGACGCAGTATTAGTCGGCGATCCCGCGGAAGCGCGACTGGCCTGCATTGAGCACGTCAAGGCGTCGGCCGCGGCCACGCTGCCGGTGCTCGCCGCACACGAGCGGCGTTCGCCGGCGCCGAAGCCAAGAGGCGATCACGCTTCCTAGTCGTCGTAGAGCAATACGTCGTGGGACGGTTTAGCAAGCGCCGCCAGGCCAGACGAGCCTCGCCCGCAAGCGGAGTCAGCGCGCGCGACCGGCGAGCCAGGCACATAGGACCGGGGTCGGGAACGGCGTTGGATCGAGCGGTCGGGCGATTACCCCGAGCCTCATACGAAAGGCCAGACACCGGCCGCTGGCTCACGATCGAGTAGCCTATTCCCCGTGCAACGAGCGACCGCACCACCTCGATCTCCTGGAACCGGTACCGCGGCTTCGGAATGAAACCCTGTGCCGCGAAATAGCTGCGGAGGTTCTCTGGGCTCGGGAAGGCGTCCAGCAGCACGAGCGTTTCGCGCAAACCATAGGCTCGACGTGCATCTGGAATTCCTTACTGGGATCACGAACGGGACCCGGTTCTTGTCGAACCTCGGCCTAGAGAGTGACTGCGGCACAGTTGAAGCGTCTTTTGATCCGAGAACCCGCAGGTTCTTCCGCCAGCCACACACGAACCTCATCATCCTCGTGAAGTGCGATCCGGCCGCCTCCGGCGTCGATCCAGATCCAAAAGATCGATCCATCCGGAACCATGTCGTCCACCGTGCCACGCATAAGCAGCTGACTTTCCCTCTGGACGTACAGCCCGTCTCCAGGAGTAAGACCAGCCCAATCCTTCGTTTTCAAAGGTGGGTATTTCATGAGGGAGGGCAATATCTCGGCGATTTCGCGCTGGACCAAGAGATCGGCCACGTGGGGTTCCGTCTTCCTTGAAAACTGTCTTTACCTCAACGCTCTGGTTCGGGCGCGAATGCTGTGCAGTTCCTCATCACCTGCGCAGTTGTGGTTCGCGTTCCCCTGCCACCCCGAAGGGGAACGTAGGAGTGGCAGGGGAGACGCGGTGCATCCTTGGAAAATAACCAAGTGACCGGGAGCCACCCGGAATGCATTTAGATTCGGTGGAGGAACCAGTCGCTCAGTCGTGCACCCGCTACTGACATGTAGTCATAGCTGCAGTGCAGCGATCCGGCGCCGTCGTAGATGTCCACGGTGACGTCGTCGGAGGTAAGCGCTTCAACGAAACGGTCAGCGCCCTTGATGTCCATGATGATGTCGGCGGTGCCGTGCATGACGTAGACGGGGATCTTGAGCTTGTCTGCGACACCGTCCAGGGTGAATTTGGCCAGCTTTTCTCGGGCTTCTGCATCGTCCTTTGAACCGCTGAGCCACTGGAGCTGCTTCTGCAGGGGCGGGTAGAACTCGTAGAAGTCCGTGAGGATGCTCCACGTTCCGCACCAAGCGGCTACTGCCTTCACGCGGGGTTCGAATGCAGCAGCACGGGGGGCGTAGTAGCCACCGAAACTCACGCCGGCGAGACCGAGCCGGTCAGAGTCGACGTCGCCGCGCTGCTCAAGGAAGTCCAGAATCGCGGCCACGGGTACTTCATAGTCGGGTCTGCTGTACATTTCCTTGAAACGCAGCGAGCTGCCGCGTCCGGGGGTGTCGACCATGACGACATTCATGCCCCGAGCCGGGAATTCGGTTCCGCCCAGGAAGTAGAGTTCTTCGGCCCAGGAGTCGGCGCCGCCAAGGAACAGGACCGTGGGGCGGGCCTGACCGGAGTTGTCGGGGCGGACGATGTAGCCCTCCATTTCCTTGCCCTCGAAAGGTACGGCGATCCGCTCGATGAGTCCATCGGACAGCTTGGCAGCATTCTGGAAGTTCTTGGTGCCCTGGACGTAAGCTTCAGTGCGTCGCTCGTCAAAGGAGTCCAGGAAGAATTCGGAGTGGCGCCAGTAGCTCATGGAGCGGAACAGCGCCCGCCGGGCAGTTGTGATTTCACCGCGCTCAAGGGCTTCGTAACCGGCGGCCGCGATGTCTTTTGCTGTGCGGCTCCACTCGCGGTGCCAAGTTTCGCCGTCGGTGGTCTCACGCCCGATGCGGGCTGCCGTACGTGCGCATTCAAACAGATCTGCGCCGCCGACTGCGACCTGCGAAAGCAGCCTCATCGTCTGCAGCGACCAGTCTTCGTCCTGGGGGAAGAGCTCGATGAGCGAGAGTGCGTCGCCCGTTTTGACGGTGTTCATGTATGTCTCCTTGTTGGAATCGGGTGGGGAAGGGGATTCAGGTCGCTGGGGCCAGCCGGGTTGCGTCGGTGGCTTCCCAGGGGGTTCGGTTCTGGATCGCAACCTTGTATTTGGCGAGTTGCCGGGGAGCGCAGACGCAGAGCGCACCGATTAGCAGGCCGTCACGGCCGAGGGTGGCAACCAGTTTGTCGTCCGACATCTTTTCGATTCGGATGTCGGTGGCACCGGCTGCGCGCCCCACGAACCGCATCTTTTTATCGTGCTGGTCTGTCCAGAAGTAGGGCACTGATGCAAATGGGTCCCTCTCGCCGAGCAGTGTTGCTGCTGCATGGCGGCCTTGGTCCACTGCGTTCGACCAGTGTTCGATGCGCATTTCCTCGTCGAAGACCGGGTTGCGCCAGCTGGCGACGTCGCCCGCCGCGACGATGTTCGGGACCGAGGTCAGCAGTTCCGGTGTGCAAGTAACACCGTTGGTAACCTCGATGGCGCTTCCGGTGAGCCAGTCGACAGCGGGTGTGGCACCGATGCCTGCCGCTACAATGTCAGCGCTGAGGCGTTCACCGCTGCTGAGGGTGAGCGTGACCCCGCCGGCAGAGTCCTGCAGGCTTTCAACGGATGAGCCGCATATCATGCGGACGCCGTTGCCTTCGTGAAGGTCCCTGTACCAAGCGCCGATCTCGGTGCCGAAGGCCCGTGCCAGGGGCATCGGGGATCCTTCAATCAGGGTCACGTCCAGGCCCAACCGTCGGGCTACGGCCGCGACTTCGAGGCCAACGAACCCACCCCCGATCATTACGAGGTGCCTGCCAGGTATGAGTTCCGGCCGCAGCTCGAGGGCATCATCGAGGGTCCGGAGCACGTGCACGCGGGCCTGGGCGGCGACACTGGAGAAGCGCCGAGCGACGGAACCTGTGGCAATGACCATGCCGTCGTAGGGAAGATCGGATCCGTCCGTAAGCGCAAGCAGCCCTTTACCGGCATCAACGCCTCGGGCGGCTGTACTGAGCCGCAACGCGATGCCTTGTGTCTCGTACCAGGGGGCGGGGCGGAGCAGAAGCTGCTCGGGCGTCATGCCGTCAAGCAGGAGTTCCTTGGAGAGCGGCGGGCGGTCATACGGCAACCCTGGCTCTGCCGACACGAGCGTCAGTTCCCCGTCAAATCCACGCTCGCGGAGCGCTTCGGCTGCATGCACTCCCGCGAGCGAGCCTCCGACGACGACGATCCTTTGCATCAGATGTCCTCTATAAAGATGGCGTGTGCGGGACACCCGCGCCGGGCGGCCTCTGCCTGGGCCCGCACAGCTTCGTCGTGTTCGTCAGAGCCGATCAGGACGGCCTTGTTCGTGTCATCGTCGATGTCGAAGAGTGCGGGACCTTCGATGAGGCAGTTTGCGTATCCCTGGCAGGCCGGTAAATCCACGGTGATCTTGAATGCCATTTTTCTCTATCTCCTTTCATGCTGTTGTCTCAGTGCCCCGAGGCTTCGAGGTGCTCGATGCGGGGCGTGACCTGGGCCGCGCGTGCAGCCTGTGGTGTGTTGCGGCTGCGCAGCGTGCGGACTATCCCACCGGTAATCACTGCTGAAATGCCGGGAATATCGCCCACGGCCAGCGCGCCCAAGGCATCGTCTCGGGTCGAACCCCAGGGAGCGTCGAGAACTACGAGGTCCGCGGCCCGTCCGGGGGCGATGAATCCTGCCGGCAGGTCCCATACCCGGGCGTTGTTGCCGGTGGCCGCTGCCCACACTTGGGCCGGGTCGACGTCAGAGAGCGACGACAGCTCGGCTACGGTCTTCAGCACGCCGAGGGGCATGACGCCGGTACCGGTTGGGGTGTCTGAACCGATCACGACACGCTCGAAGATGCCCTTGTCGGCGGCGCGGTTGATGATGCGCACGGCAGAGCGCAGGTTGCCCGCCTGCACGATCTGTAGAGCCATGTTCGTCTCGTCCATGATGAGGTCCACGCCGGCCTCATCAAGTGAGGTTGGTCCGCCGTTGAGGTGGCCGCACACGTCCGGAGCCAGCAAAAGCAAGTGCTCCGGAGTGATCGGCTTACTGCCCGGGATACTCGCCCCTCCGGAGTGGCACATCACGGTTAGCCCGTATTCTTTAGCCCATCGGACCTGGTCTGCCCCATCGGCGGGATCCATGTAGCGGCCGAATCCGAACTTCGCCAGGTGTACCCCGACTTCCTGCAGGTCGGCGAAGTCCTTTTCCTGCAGCGTGGGTTCAAGCACGACTGCGCCGGCGTGGACGGTCATGCCGTTGGGATGGAAGTTTTCGAAGCACTCTTTTGCAGCGATGGCGAGAGCTTTGACTCCTGATGCGCTGCTCGGCCGGCCCGGCGCATGGATCTCGCCGGGGGACACGACACTGGTGATGCCTCCGTGCACGTAGCTTGCAAGGAAGTCCACGGTCTTCTGCCGGGGTGTGTAGTCCCCGAGGACGACGTGGCAGTGTGAGTCGATGAGCCCCGGCGCGAGGGTGGTACCCATGGCGTCGACAACATGGGAGGACCCGTCAATTTCGGCCAGTAGATCCTGCTTGCGGCCAACGGCCGTGATGATCCCGTCCCCGGTGATGACGGTATCGGCGTCCTTGATGATGGGTGACTGCCAGTCTCCGGAGAGGATCGTGCCCGCTCCGACGATTGCGATCGATCCTGTCACAGCCCCTTCTCCTTCGCCTCTGCGATGGACATGCCGCCAACGCGTGCGTTCAGCCGTCCACGGTTTGTCACGGCGGCGATGACGACCAGCTCGTCGGGGTGGGGAGCGTCCGGCACCCGTACTTCCATTGCGTCGTAGTGCGACCGAACCCAGACTTCGTCCTTGAACGCCGTTGGCACGTCAATAACGGAACCGGCGGTGGCGGCCTTCGTCACTGAGGTGATCCAGGCCGCGCCCCCGCCAATGGCCTCGCGGAAGGCGTCTCCGAATACGGAGGTGAGGGCGGCGTTGATGTGTTCCTGCTCGCCTGCGCTCCCCACGAGGCCTGCCTTGCCGTAGCTTTCGACCGGGGCGCCGAGCAGCCCCAATGCCTCTTTTCCCAGCAGGGTTCCGATTTCGCGCGAGGCCTCGACCAGTGCTGAGAGGTCCTCGACAAAGCCCTCCCCGGCGTAAGGGTTTTTGATCACGGCGCAGACCGCAACTTTACGCAGCGGCCCGCCGGCGTCGCTCTTTCCGGCCGACGTGCGGATTTCTTCGACCTGCGCGAAGGTCTTACGAATTTCGATGGACTTCTCAACCATTTGTGTTCCTCATTCTGGTTTGGGTACAACGGCGGACCGTTTTCCTGGTTTTTTGGTGTGGGGTTCTGCTAGAGGCGTCTTCCACCGTCAGTTCGGATCACGACCCCGGTGACAACGCGGGCGTCAACCGGGTCGGCGAGAAAGCGGTACGCCCCGCTGTGGTCTTCAGGGGTGGCGGTGAAACCGAGCAGGGTGCGCTCGGCAATTCTCTCGTCTCGCCCTTCCACCCGGTCAGCCGTCATGGTTTGCCCAAGCGTCGACAGTCCGCCGAACCGGGTTCCTCCGGTGCCGCCAGGCGCGACGCCGTTGACACGGATCTCCGGTGCAAGCTCGGCAGCGAGGTGGTCGACTATGCCCCGCAGCGCCCACTTGGAGCTGCCGTAGAGCACGCCGCCTCCGATGGCGTTGAAGGCAGACTCTGAGAGGGTGAGAGTAACGGATCCCCTTGCTGAGCGGAGTGCCGGGACGGCGAGATTGACCGCAAGCAACGTTGAGCGCACGTTAACGCGCCAAACCTCATCTGCCGCGATCAATAGCTCATCGGAAGACAGCTCACAGACCTTCGCGTAGTTGTCGAACACCCCAACACCACAGGTGATGTTATGCAGTCTTCCCTCTGCATCGACCGCAGCCGCGATGGCCTTTCGGAGGACATCAGCATCGGTCGCGTCGCCGGCCAAGGCTTGAATGGCGCCGCCGGAGGACTCCGAGACGGCTTGGGCGCCCCCTGCCGACCGATTGAGAACCGTAACTTTTGCGCCTTCATGGTGATAGCGTTCGGCAGCGGCCCGCGCAATTCCCGACCCCCCACCCGTGACCAGGATGTGCTGCCCGGAAAGTGATCCGGTCATGCCCCTGGCGTCCTGCTCAGCAGTTTTGTGATGAACTCGGGCTCCTGGTAGCTCAATACATCAAGGGCCACAGCGTCGTAGCGCACGCAGGTGCCGCGACGGGGGGACCATAGTTCAAGCCGCACGCCATTTCGTGTATCGACCTTGCGGACAACGACATCCGCGAACTCATTGGCGATCACGATGGGACCACGGTTGCCACCGTCCTGCGGGAACTCGAGCACATCGCCAGTGTCCGGGTTCTCCGCCTGAGGCCTTGCTGTCGATTCGGACATGATTCATTCCTTTAGATGAAGATGGACAGGTTATGGGCGTTGATGACCGCCTGGTCAATCGCTGCCCAACGGCGTGCGATCTCGTAACCGTCGGTAGTTTTCCGGACGAGGTCCTTTCGGAACACCGAGATGAGGTTCGGCTCGATACTGTCTCCGCGGCTGCGGTAAATAAGGCAGTAAGAGCTGACTTCGTACTCGCCGTCCTGCTCCCCGGTATCCACAAGCACGTTTGTCACGAAGTGACGTGTGCGTGACGGTGGCTGTTCGGCCCAAGCAAAATCAGTTTCGAGACGACGGACCCGGATTTCGAGCGTCTGCTTGTTGTCCTGGAAGATCCTGCCCGTAGGGGAAAGCTCCCATTCCGCCAGTCCTTCTCGTACGACCCGCAGGGGCACATCGTAGGTAATGTCTTTGGCCAGGAATTCGAGCCAATCACGGAAACGGCGCTCATCCAGAGCGAGTGCTTCCCGCAACATAAACTCTCGGATGTCCTCTTGCACGGTCCGGTCAACATGGCTGAGCACGGTCATGATCAGGCCTCACCCAGCAGGTAGTCCGCCCACCGGGACCACAGGTTCCGGAAGTTGGAGTCATTGACGTAGGGCTTGACCACATGGCCGGGACCGGGGAAATCGGGATCCGGCTTGCCTTCAAGGCTCATCATGTACGGGAAATCGATACCGCGCGCTGCAGAGGACTTGGCCATGCGGGTTACGCGTGCCCAGTTCTCGAGGTCATCCTGCTCGAAAGTACCTGCCTGGGCGAACGCGAGTGTGTAGGCCTGGTAGGCAGCTGCCTTGTACTCTTCGGAGGCGTCCTTGGGCACCAGGCACCAGGAGTACATTTCCGTCTTTCCGGGGCCGATGGGGTGGTACAGCCGCATCGTCACGAACCGCACACCCGTTTCACCGGGAATCAGGCTGAAGGGCTGCATCAGGAAGGACAAATTCGGAAACACTGTGCCAACGGCCGTGCGGGTGTTGCTGAACACCTCCACCTGCTCCGGGGAAAAGCTGCGCCGCATCTCCTCGGTAAGCTCTTCCGGGAAACCTGCGAAGGGGGTGAATCCCGGCGTGTGACCGAGCCCGATGCCGTGCCCCTTGCCTGGAATACTCGCAGCCCAGCCCTGGCTGTGCGTCGCGCCCGATGAGGGGAAGTACCCCAGATTGAAGCCGAACTGGTGGGCGACGGGCGTGTGGTATCCATCCCCCGCAAAATTCTCGGCCGCAATTTTCCAATCGGTTTCAGTGATCCAATGATCGGGTGGACCGTAGACTTCACTGCCGGCCAATCCCTGTTTGAGGTAGAGGTCGAGGTAGAACTGGAACCCGCCGAGGTATTCTTCCAATGTGGGAGCATCCTGGTTGAATGTTCCGAACACCAGACCCGCGTAACTGTCTACACGGGCCCCCACCAGGCCCCAGTCCTTCCTCTTCAGCCGGCCTTCATAACCTTCGGCCATATACGGAACTCCGACGAGCTCACCAGAGTTCTTGTACACCCAGCCGTGGTATGAGCAACGGAAGTGGGAAGCGTTTCCCATCTCCGACTTACACATCATGTTGCCGCGATGCCGGCACATGTTGAGATTGGCGTGGATCTCGCCGTGCTCGTCCCGGGCAACGATCAGATTGTTGTTTCCGATATACCGGGTGACGTAGTCACCCGGGTTCGGGATCTCCGATTCGTGCGCCAGGAACGTCCACGCCTGACCGAACAGCCGCTCCTGCTCCAGGTCGAAGATCTGCTGATCGTTGAAGACATGGGCCGGAAACCGCCCCTGTTGGATCCCTTCCTGGATCTGTCGCAAATGAGCATCCATGTCCGGGCTTGCCGGTTCCGTTGTCATGTTGATGACCTCGCTGATTCCTCTATCTATTCCGTGATCTGCTACTTTTTGCGGGATCCCAGTCGCGCTTCGATTTCCGCGCTGATCTTGCGGTAGCGCTCGACGTGCTCGGAGGTAGTGTCCCAGTGCACCTGAGGCACGAGGTCCTCGGTGTAGGGCACCCGGCTCTGGCCTACATTGATGTAGCCGGCCTTGTTGACGCGGATCTTCTCGAGCGGGATGTTGTACTTGGCAAACTCGAAGAAGTCCTGGCCCACGATGAAGGGCTCGTGTGCCCAGCGCAGCCGCTCGGTAAGCCAGCGGGCGTCATCCGTGCGGCCCTGCTGGAGCGCATCGCGCAGGTGGAGGACAGGGTCCGGTCCCATGGCCGTTGTGGAGGACCAGGCCATGCCAACGAGCTCCTCGCCGTACATCTCCCAAGCCGGGAACCAGTCGGTCTCGATGGGCATGAGGGGGAACTTGTCGCCGGTGTGGGCCATATCGTTGTGGTAGCGGAAGCCGACCGAGGCGCCGCCGGCGTATTTCACTGCGACGACCTGGGGCAGCTGGACCAGCGTGCGGTACACCGAGCGCGGGATGATGCCGCCAAAGGCTGCGGTGTTGTCGTAGACCACGATCGCCATTTCGGGAACGGCCTCGGCGACGTCGCGGTAGAACTTCTCCATCACAGGTGCCACCATCTCGCCCCACATGGGGCGGCCGAGGAGGGTACCGGTGGCGCCGAGATCCGAAAGGAACCGCATACGTGAAATGGTTTCGCGGGTGCTCAGGGTGGTTGAGCCGACGAAGATGGGAAAATCGGGATTTACTGCATGTGCTGTGTGTACCGCGCACTCAGCGAAAGCCTTCCATTCGTCAAGAGTCAGTGTCGCCATTTCGCCTAGGGTGCCGTTCAGCGCGATGGCGTCTACGCCATCGGTGATCAGCTGGCGGATCATGCGTTCGGTCTCGGCGAGATCGACGGTGTTCTGTGCCTCCACCTGGTCCGCGCCGGGCAGAGCCGGCGTGGGCGGGTAGGACATGACGCCACGCATATCGCGGCCGGTGACCTTGGGAAGTTTGCTCATGGTCTTGTTTCTCCTTGATGTGATCGGCTTCCGCGAGTGCAGAGCCGTCTGGGTTGGGGTCTTAAAGCTTCAAACCAGGCGTTGCCGCTGCGACGGCGGTCCCGGTCAGCCACTCCGGAACCGGTTCGTAGGCGAGCACCTCGAACGGGGCTCCGATCGCGCCGGCAGCGGCAATCCATGTGCGGACTTCGTGAGCCCCATTGCCTGCCGCGTCGATTTCCTTCGGCGAGTAGCTCTTGAGCTGTTCGGGATCGCCGCTCTCGATCCGGGTAATGAAGTCGCGGTCGAATTCCTCGTTCACCTGGCCCGCCTCGGGCAGCCCTACCCAGTGGGAGAGGCCGCCGGTTCCGACGACCACCACACGTTCGACCTGGTCCTGCGCTTCAACGGCGCGGCGGATCATCTCCCCGAATTCGTAGCTGCGCTTTGCTGTGGGCCAGGGCGGGTTGACGCCGTTTATGATGATGGGGACGAGCGGGTACCTTGAAGCGGGATCGAGGTGCTTGAACGGAACGCAGAAGTTCTCGTCGAAATCAAAGCCGCCCTCAACCAGGGACGGATCGAACTCATTCGAGATGGCGAACTCGTAGATGTGGCGCCCGAGTTTTCCGTTCCCGGGGTACTGGTGCTGCTCCACCTGCAGGAACTCGCTCATCTCCGGGGTCACAGGTCCCAAGTAGGAGTCCGCCGTCGCGATCGCGAATGCCGGAAGGTTTCCGAAGTTGAAATTGGTGAAGTGTTCCACGGAGATGGCGATGATCGCGTCCGGTTCCAGGGCGTCGATCCGCCGTCGGGCCTCAGCGAAGGCTCCTTCGATTGCTTCCCTTTTGCGTGGCTCGGCTCGTTCCGGCCAGCCGGTCACTCCAGGTGAATGGGATGCTGCGAATGCTCCTACGATCTTGCCCATCAGTTCTCCTCCTCACGGATCTGTGTGTAATAGGCCGCACGATCAACAGCCAGCTGGATGGCGCAGAAGTAGATCAGGTATGGGTTTGCTCCGAGCTTGTGGAGCCTCTTGAAATCGAGCTCCAACATTGCAGTCCGGGCCTCGCCTTCCACCCCGTACTGATCGAGAATCGGATGCGGGTCGCTACGAAAACTCTCTGCGAGAGTGGGATCTTTGCGGATGTCCCACAGCAGCTTGTGCAAGTTGTACAACCGGTGCTCCTCCGTTCGTCAATTGAGTGCTGTCCTGCGCCGGTCATCTTCGGAATTGATTGGTGACTATCAGCGCCCTCGTTCATGACGCGCAGATTCAGAAGTTTCGTGGCGTCGAGCGGTGAAGACAGCTTAGGAATGATTGTCGACAAAAATCAAGACTTTTTTCAAGAAAACTTTTTGAACCCCTGGAAGCAGTCTTGCTGCGCGTTGAGCCAATCTCCGCCTCGGACGCACAATGTCTTCGGTCTCGCGGAACAAGACTTGTACCGGTGAGATTGCTACGGTTCCGGGGGTTTGAGCGATAAACAAGGCGACGAGTCTCCTGTCCCGTACGGTTGAGCGATCCGAAATCTAGGCGGGAGGTGCCGCTGGGCGTCCCCGCGGAAACGGCAGCACTTTGGCGTCCGACACACCCATCCAGACCGTATGCGGCGGACAGGCTCATGTGTTCACCTATTTTTGTCGACATTATTGCAGGACGCGGCCCTATGATTGATCTGTATGCTCGAATCGAGAGCAGAAACCGTCAAACTAGGAGCTCCCAACGCCATGGCCGTCAGCCAACACGCTCAAGCGCCCAGATCGCTCATGGCTCTCCCCGAGGAATTGAAACGGGCCATCGCAAACGGCGAATACGCGCCTGGGGCGAAACTTGTAGAACGAGAGCTCGCCCTGAAGTACGGCGTTGGTCGTACTGCGGTGCGTGACGCCTTGCGGTACCTCGACGCTGAACGAATTATCGTGCTTACTGAAAATCGTGGAGCGCGTATTAGGGAACTTAGTTACGCTGAAGCGGCAGACATTTACCAAGTGCGTAGCGTGCTGGAAGGGCTTGCGGGCGAACTTTTTGCTGTGCGTGGCACCGCTGCCGAGAAGGTTGTCTTTGCCAAGTCCCTCGAGCCTGTACGTGAGGCGATGGAGAATCTGGACATCACCGGGGCGCTACTAGCGAGCGATGTCTACTATTCCCATCTTTTGAACGGCGCTCGGAACTTTGAGCTATACGAAGTGGTTGAACGTCTCCATGTCCGAATCAGCCAGCTCCGCCGAGTCTCTTTGTCCATGAGCGATCGCGCGCAAGCCACCATTGAGTCCCTGCAGCGAATCGTGAACGCGGTGCTCGCCGGCGATCCTGTCGAAGCTAGGCTCGCTTGCGTTGAGCACGTCCGGGCTGCAGCTGCAGCGACCCTACCCGTGCTGGCAGCCACCGGCGAAAAACCCGATGCGGAACCGAAAATTTGTGGCTTGCCTTCGTCCTAGAGCGATGCCTCGTGCTCGCTTGGTGAGCATAGATCAGGCCGAGTATTTGCTTGTGCTGGGGCAGTCCCCTAAATCCGGGTCTAGCTTTAGCCTGGATGCTTGATGGTTGTCTTGACTGCTGTCTACTCAATCTTTGCCTCAGCAAACAAGCGAAATGTGATCGGCCACTGGATGAGCCCACGCCGCTCCGTCGTCTGGAGCATAAACCGCTATGTGGCAGAGATCCTTCGCCGTTCAAGCATTCGCCCGAGCCTCCAGACAGCGGACGCGGAGCTATTGGACCCGATGTCGAGCCTTGCCGAATTCAGCGTGGCAAAAATCAACCAGAGCCTGCACTTTGGCGTTAGGTACGCTACCGCCCGGACGAGCTAACACAACGGAGTTCGCCGGCATCTGATCCGCGATCCGCTTGTAGAGAACGGGAAGACCGTCATAGGTGGTGTCACCTGCGGGCCTGCCCATCAATACGGAGTATCCGATGCCTCTGGCAACCATAGACCGGATAGTTTCGACGTTATTGCTGAACATTCGGATATTAGCTGTGAAGCCAATCGCTCTAAGCAATTCGTTGGCTATGTCGGACGCTGGGCGCAGTGAGAGCAGGATCGCCCTATCCTCACTCAGTTCCTCAAGCGCGATTTCACTACGGTTCGCCAGATGCGGAATTTTTCAAGCTGAACGGTACCAACGGGGGTTAGGCGGCTAGCTGTCCCGTGTTTTCCTTAGGCTGGTTGATCCACGAGGGTCCTGGGAGCCCGAGGATTTTCGGGTCGGTTCTGGTGGTGAAGCGTTCGGGGTGTTTCGCGCGGGCTTGAGCGAGTGTTGCCAAGCGTTCCTTGGCCACGTCGGCGGCGTGTCCGTAGTGGACGTTCGCGGGCGTGTGGAAGCCGATTCCGGAGTGCTGGTGGTGATGGTTGTACCAGTCCACGAAGCCGCTGATGAATGCCCGGGCGTCGTGGACTGAAGCGAAGCGTTCGGGGAATTCCGGACGGTACTTCAGGGTCTTGAAAAGCGATTCACTGTACGGATTGTCATTCGACACCCGGGGCCTGGAGTGAGACCGGGTGACCTCCAGGCCCGAGAGCAGCGCGGCCACCGTCTTGGAAGTCATGGACGTTCCCCGGTCCGCGTGCACGACCAGCGGGATCCCGTGGATCCCGAAGATGCCTTTCATCATTTCCACCGCCAGCACCCCGGACTCGGCGGCGTGCACGTGCGCGCCGACGATGAATCGGGAATGGATGTCGACCATCATGTAGCAGTCGAAATCTTTGCCCTTGAACGGGCCGGCGAGTTTGGTGATGTCCCACGTGTACACCTGCCCCGGGGCCGTGGCCACCAGTTCAGGAACGGCACGGGGCGGATGTTTGGCCAGCCGGCGGCGTTCCTTGACCTGCTTGTTTTCCTCCAGCACCCTGTAAAACGTCGATAGCGATCCCAGGTAGATTCCCTGGTCCAGCAGCTTTGTATAGACATGCATTGGTGCCAGGTCCACGAACTCCGGTGAGTTCAGTGCCGACAGAATCCTGGCGCGCTCAGCAGCGCTGAGTTTGTTCTGCGGCACCACAGCCATCTGGTCCCGTGGTGGGGCCTGTTTGCGGTTCGCGGTCGTCCGGGAAACACCGGTCAACGACGCGGCCCGGCGTGAGGGGATTCTCAGTTCCAGCATCGACCGGTAGGTGGCCATCAGCGTTTCTTGGACCGGGGCTCGTCCGGCATATCCTCTGAGGCGCTCTCTAAGAACGCCTGTAGTTTTCCCATCAGTTCCAAGGCTGCCTCGGTCTTCTTCAACCGGCTCTCGCTCACCTCTGATATGTAGGTCTGGTTGTCAATAGCCATAGGTGAGCGGCTCCTGGATTGTGGTCCGGGGCCGCTCATCTTGTGCCGATCAGGGTGGGTAGCTTGGTGCTGGGCGGGTCGGTTTCGACTGGCAGTGTCAGGCTGACATCCGCGGGTTGTTTAACGCATGACGATGTGTTCGGCTGCAGCGTATCGGTGTCTAACATCGAGCGTCCGACGGCCGGGTCATCCGCGTGCTCATAGAGGTGGCCCCGAGTTAGCTCCGGGTGCTGCCCATCGCACTTGCATGCACCGGAGGGGCACGTTCAGGTCAGCCCGCGTTCATGCGTTCTCCTTGCTGGAGCGGGGCGGCCAGTGACCAGCACCAGCCTGCGAGTTCGCGGGCGATCGCGGTGTTGGCCTTGACTGACATCTTGCGGCGTTCATCGAAATGTTCCCATTTCTGGTGGAGCCGGTGGTTTCCCTCCAGGGCGCGGATGCGGGTTGCCGGGGAGACGAGATCGAGCTGGCGCAGCAGGCGTTGCCCGGGCCGGGCGTAGGGGCGCCTGTGCTGCCAGGCGGATTCGATGAGCAGTTTGCGGGCATAGGTGTTTCCGGCCTTGGTGATCGGGCCCTGGTACCGGGACTGGCCGGAGGATTCCTCGCTGGGAACCAGACCGAGATAGGAGCCGATGGACGAGCCGGTGAACCGGGTTCAGTCCGCGATTTCGACGGCCAGCCCGAACGAGGTGGTCATCTGGATGCCGCGCAGGCACATCAGCGCCTCAATCACCGGGGAGTAGCGTGACGCCGCGGCCGTGGCGGCGACGTGCTTCTCGATCCGGGCCAGAGGTGTCCGGCGAGCAGCTCGGCCTGCTCGACGTCGGCCTGATAGGTGAACTGCAGCGCCGGTTCGCCAAGGTTTTGGCGGTGCAGCCACTGGATGTGTTCCTTTGTCCACCGGGTGTCCTTGGTGTACCGGATGCCGTGGCGCAGCAGGCCTCGCATGATCTCCCGGACCAATGTGCTGGGAACGGACCATCAAAGCAATCATGCGAAGACCAGTAACCTTGCGGTATTACGGAGATGGGTACCGCTCGGAGCAACCTTCCTCGGCGGAGTCCTGCACATAGCTGCGTCCCTCATCGCGTTTGCACTCGAAAATCGACGGCATGAACGTGAGGCCCGGCGGAACGGTAAGCGCATAGCTGTTTCTCGAATGCTCGATGTTCTCGACCACGCTATCCAGGACCAGGAGTTGCCTCCACTCATCCGCAACGGGCGAAACCCCGATGCTCGTGTTCTCCTTGCACTGTCCCGACTGCTGGTCGACCTTCCGAAGGACGACCTACGCGTTGCCCTATGGCAGAAAGCCAAGTCCAGCGGATAGTCTACCAACGAAACGGAAAACAGTACTTGCATCGAGCGACACAGCTTCAATCTCGTCTTGTAAGTTGGTAAGGCGATGCTGAGATTCGTTGGTTCGACGAACCCTCCGTGAATCACCATTTGATGCTCACTGGCGGCCATCGCTATCCACGCGAGCGAAGCCAGTTACACGCGACTTGGCGAAGGACATGGAAATTGCTGCAGGGTGGGTCCTTGCAAACGCCATAGTGAAAGACGTCATAATGCCAGCCGCATCGAAGTTCGTACGTGATCGGTTCGGGACACTCGAGAAATAGGCCTCTCGAAGGTGACAGGATTCAGTTGCGCAGTCTCATCGTTTCACGGAGTTGCCCATGGCAGCTCCTTCGGAAGATGCGACTCTCAGGACGCTCGAGGCCTAGGTCGAACTGCCAACCGGAAGTCACGTGAATGCATCGGTTCATCTTCTGAAAATCGCCGCGCTCTATCGTCGGCTTTCACCCCAAAACCTCGGGTGAGCCCCAAATCTGCCACAAGAAAGGCCCTCCCACCCAACGTCTCCGCAGGTCGGAGGGCCTTCACTGTGGAGCTAAGGAGATTCGACCTCCTGACCTCTTCTCACGGGTGGACAGGTTGTCTGCGAACGGCTCGTGTGTGGTCTTGAAAGTCCGCGGAATCTCGTGCATAGGCTGTTCACCGGTCGAGGATGCGCTCAGCGCCGTCGGCCTTTCCGACGTACTGCTTGCCGTTAGTGGAGTCCGTGATCAGGTAAATGCCCTGAACTTAAGAGAGAGCGCCTGCCAGTCCGCGTATCGCGAATCCCCCACCATCTCGCACAATTTGTGGTAGCTGAGCAACTGGTCCGCGGAGGCGGCGAGTTTGGACCTCACGGGCGTGGGCAAGCCGTTGCCTGGATCCATCGCGTCGGCGAGCAACTACGCCGCCATTTCGCCGATCCCGGCAGCACGTCCGAGGCGTCGCCGCCCAGGGTGGCTTCGTCGGTGTACTGCTCGCGCAAGCCACGGGCCTCCCAGAATCCTTTCACGAGCATCCGCTCGCTAGGTCAAGAAGTCGACAGGACCCAGGGCAGCACCGCATGTAGCTCCGAGCCGCACCTGCATTGGGCATGCACGTCGAAAGGCCCAGGGGCGAGCCACCGCGGCACTTCCATAAAGCAGACGTAGGTGTGGACACTGTCCACACCCCCTTTGGCAGGACAAAACGACAGACGCAGCTCCCTTATGACCAGACGTAGCTTCCCAGAGAAACTTCGGCGCCAAAGTCGGTTTCATCATGTTGTACCCCGGACCCTGAGCCATGAACTGGTGTTGGCCATCCACGACCAACCAGACAGAACCGGAATGGAGAACCGCATAACCCCACCCCAGAGCAGGTGGAGGGCCCACTAGCCAGGACCCTGAACCCACCACCCACACACCTGAATAGGCCACCGCGGCGGCAAGGCCAAAGCTCGCGAACTTAGCGTCAGAGGGACGCCACCACAAGCTTTGTACACACGTTAAAGCAAAAACCCCTCTGACGGGAGGAATGCTGTGCCCGAGGTGGGACTCGAACCGCATTCCGGGCCTTGGAAACGGTAATACTGGAATTGGTCTTGAACCGGTGTGACCCGCTTGAAAACTGACGTGCCTGCCGGTGCTGTCTTCCCTGTGATCTGTCCGCCGGTTCAAGTTCCGCTATAAGCGCGTTGAGCCAGGCGGACATGACTTCATAGGAGCCTGATTCGACCAGTCCCATTACCGTTTTGTCTGCCCACCTGGCCCACGTGCCCGTCAACTAATCATTGATATCTCAGGGGCAGTTTCCATTTTGGCAAAAGAACCGCTAAATGTCTTCGTCGGCGTCGACACGCATGCCGATACTCACCACGTCGCCATCATCAGCGAGTACGGCAAACCTCTGGCCGATCAGGAGTTCCTTGCCGTGGGCTCCGGATACCGCAAAATCCTGGACTTCATTGCCAGTCATGGAACGGCTGCCGCGGTGGGGGTCGAAGGAACCGGCTCATACGGTGCCGGGCTGTCCAAGGTGCTCCGCAACGAAGGGCTCACTGTCCTGGAGGTCAACCGGCCCAACCGGGCCCAGCGTCGCCTGAAAGGCAAATCCGATCCCCTGGATGCCTACCAGGCAGCCCAGTCGGTACTGGCTCAACGAGGACTCTCGACCCCGAAAGCCAAAGACGGACCCGTCGAATGCCTGCGGATCCTGACGTACCGCGCGCTCTTCGGCGATGAAAGCCCGCACGGCAGCAATCAATCAGATCAAGGGTCTCCTCGTGTCGGCACCGGACGCTCTCCGGGCGAAATACAGGGGGATGGCCACTCCCGCCATGATCACCGCCCTCCAGCGGAGCAGGCCGTCAGGCCATGTGGCCGACCCGGAATACATGACGCTGCTGACCTTGAAAACCCTGGCCACCCGTTACCAGGCGCTGGCCGGGGAAATCACCGCCGCCGATACCGCCCTGCAAGAGATCCTCGATTCCTATGCGCCCTTGCTCTGCGACCTCCCAGGCGTAGGACCGGACGTTGCCAGCCAGCTCCTCATCACCGTGGGAGACAACCGGGGACGGATCGGAAACGAAGCCCAGTTCGCGGCACTCGTCGGGGTTGCACCCATCCCGGCATCGTCAGGAAAAACGACCCGCCACCGGCTCAGCCGAGGCGGTGACCGCAACGCAAACCGTGCCCTGCATCAAGTAGTACTGACCCGGATGGCTTCGTGTCCACGCACGAAAAACTATGTCAGTAAACGCACCACGGAAGGAAAAAGCAAGCGAGAGATCATGCGTTGCCTCAAACGCTACGTATCCCGTGAAATATACCGACAGATATTCAACCCGGTACCGGCACCAGGCATCACCGACCTACGCCAGAAACGCAAAAGCCTCGGGTTGACCGTCAATGCGGTCGCCGGCGAACTCAGCCAATGGCCCTCCGTTATCTCCCGCATCGAACGAGGCCTCATGCGCAACGACGACCTCGCAACAAGCTACCGAAAATGGCTCGAGGAGCAGGGGACTCAAAAAGCGAATTGACAACCATAGGAGCGTCACTGGGAACTCCAGAAAACATACCGAATCCGAGCCAGTCCGGCCGATGTACGGCCCAGTCCCAAGGTAAAAGTGTTGACGGTGTCAACACCCTCTTGATGGCCGAGTCGAGCGCAATCTCGGGCTGCGCTCCCCGCGGTGGAGGAGGCAGCGGCACCGGATTCCTGAGGAGAGTCATCGAGCCAAATCCACAGCGGCCGGCGAGGAACCCGTCGTTTAGAACGCTGCGGCCGCGCTGAAATACGGCCCTAGTTGCATTTCCGCGCGTTCTCTTCGGGTACGCCCAGCAGGCCCCTCTTTGCCCGACGGTGGAGTGCAATGGGAGTTGTATTGCCAAGCGTTATTCGCTGAAGCGACGGTCGTGACCAGCCTGCCGGCCCTTCACGGCTGCGCAGGAGGTGTCCGGAACCGTGGCACTCGTCGGACCCCTCGACCGAGCATGGATGCGTGGAGGTCCTACAGGAGCATCCGCGAGGCCATGAGAATTGTCCGAAATACCGCCAGAACTCGCGCCGTGAACGTCTTCATCCGCGAACGCAGCCTGGCCACCAGCTGAGCGGCGGAGAACTCAGCGCTGAACAAATCCGCGCCCAGTATCAAATTGGTTGGGCGGCGGCGTGGTCACACGCACCTAGCTGCTCGCCACGGCCACGTGGATGACTCGACTTATTCGGTTTCTTTGACGGCCATGCTTAGACGGTCGACCCCGTGCATTGCATCCGCGGCCCGGACTAGCGCCAAGTGGGAAAATGCTTGCGGGAAGTTGCCCGCCATCCGTTTTTCTTTCACCGCATATTCCTCGCTGAGCAAACCCAGCTCATTCGAGAACCCCACAAGCGTGTCCATCAGTGCTTTGGCTTCGGTCAAACGACCTGTCCTGGCGTATTGCTCCACGAGCCAGAAGGAACACGCAAGAAATGGATGTTCGCCCGGTTCAAGTCCGTCGATGCCGCTCTCGGTCCGGTACCGTAGAAGCAGCCGGTCCTCCGTCAAAAGTTCCTTTTCCAGCATTGAAACCGTACCGAGCATTCGCTCGTCCGCGTACGCAAGGAACCCGACCTGCGGAAGAGCCAACAGAGCGGCGTCCACCTGTCGCCCACCGTATGTTTGGGTGAAGCAGTTCAGCTCGTGGTTAAATCCTCGGTTCATGATCTCCTTGCGCAGCCGTTTGCGGATTTCCTCCCAGTGCGCAACCGGGCCCTGCAGCCCGTGGTCACGGACCGCCCGGACTCCGCAGTCGAATGCTGACCACATCATGACTCTGGAATGTGTGAAGTACCGAGCGCTACCTCGCATCTCCCAAAGACCGAAGTCTTTGTCGTTGAAGTGATTCTCCACGAAGCCCAATAGGGCGCACTGTAAGGCCCAGGAGAAGTGGTCTTCCCTTCCGCCGGCCAGGCGCAGTCTTTCCAGCGCAACCATGACTTCGCCCACTACATCGGCCTGATACTGGGAGACAGCGGCATTACCGACCCGAACGGGTCTTGCATCCTGGTAGCCCGGCAGGTGGTCCAGTTCTTTTTCCGGCAGGTCCCGTTCACCTCCGACTCCATACATGATCTGAATATCTTCCGGATCACCAGCGAGGGCGCGTAACAGCCAATTGCGCCACTTTAACGCCTCGGATTCATAGCCATGCGTCAACATGGATTCGAGCGTCAACGCGGCGTCGCGAAGCCAACAGTAACGGTAGTCCCAGTTGCGAGAACCCCCAAAATCCTCCGGCAGAGACGTTGTCGGGGCGGCAACGATGCCACCTGTTTCATAGTGCGTCAGAGCACGCAGCACCAATAGCGACCGCTTGACTGCGGCCCCGTATGCTCCGTCCTGACGGCAATGACCTCCCCACCGGGCCCAATAATCCACAGTCTCATCGAGAGCAGCGTCCACATCGACGGCGGGCGGCACTTCGCGATGGGAGGGAAACCACTTCAGCTCGAAATCCACACTCTCTCCAGCTGCAACCACAAATTCCCCTACATGAAGACGATCGTGGGCTCGGGGAAGGTAAGGCCCCCGCAACGCCCAGGCATCCGGTCCGGCCATGGCAAGTAATATTTCAGCACCGCGCGCAGCGTTCTCGCGATATCGGCTCACCCAAGGCAATAGGGCGCCGTAACGTGGGCGGATCCTCAGATCCTGCAGCAGGATGACGCTCCCGCTAAGGCCCGTCACCCGTCGGACAAGGGATGAACACCCTTCCCCGACGGGCATGAAGTCCCTAACCCGGACCTGGCCACTGGAAGTCTGCCATGTTGTCTCAAGAACAAAAGTCGACGCCACATAGCGACGGTCCAGGACGACCGCTTCAGGGTGCTTGGGGGCAAGCAGCCACCTTCCGTGCTCTTCGTTCCCCAGAAGGGCGCCAAAAATTGAGGCTGAGTCGAAGCGTGGCAAACAGAGCCAGTCGACGCTGCCCCGGCGAGAGACTAGACATCCTGTGGAGAGATTCGACAGAAGCGCATAGTCCTCTATGGGTGCGGCCATAGCCCCACTCAATCACAAGGTTTTGAACCGCGATAGATTCGGCCCGGGGGAACCATCAGGCCCTCGTCACAAGACGCTGGGGGCCGGAGACATCCGGGGCCACGCCGTCGGAGGTCCATGGCTTTGAGCCACCACCCCCATTCCACCCGGGTGGCCGGCCGTCCCTCCCGGAACTTCACCCGGGAGGGTAGTTGCGGGCCACTCCGGCCTCGGAGCCAGACTGAATACAAGACGCCAGCAAGGTCACCACGCGGCAACACAGCAAGGGAGTAGCCATGGAACGCTCTGTCAGCATCGACAGTGGTGAGACACTAACCGCTTCTCCGGCCCGGAATGGCGGACGCTTTTCGATAATGCGTTCGATCCCGATGCGCGCCGTTTACTCCAGTGACCCGTTGCGGCAACTCGGTGGCTCGGGGATGACGCGCGACGAGGCCTACGCTAGTTGCCCCGACGACTCGTATGTGGAGCTTTACGGGAATCAGTGGTTAATCGTTCCGTTCGCGCCTATCGAGCAGCCGAAATTCTTCGTCTGCACGCCAGGCCCGAAAAGCACGAGTCTCTGAGGCATGTTGCCAGCCTTGTCGGTCGCCTGCAGCAGCCATCCTCCAGAATGACGGCCAGCGTCAGGAAGTTGTTTCTGCGTCTCGCTGAGAGAAACCATGAGACCGCAACGCCGTGCATGCCTGCACCGCCCTCTTCGCACGAAGCCATGGGTCTGACCGAACCGGGCCAGGGATCCCGCGCCGTCCCGGAAGGCTGGGTCAACACGGACGGCAAGCTGCCAATCAACGTCTCCGGCGAGCTCGAAGCCAAGGGCGCCCCACCCGGTGGCCGGCGTCGGCATCGCGAACTAGTCAGCGTCCTCGAAGCCGCCTAGCCCTCAAGACCCAGATCCTCCACAGAAAGTGGCACATCGGTGACAATTTCACAAACGCACCAAGACAGCTACAAGAAGGGCCTCAGTATCCGCAGCACCGTCATGGGGACGGCCCACGTCGAACGAAGCCTTGGGCAGACCAGCGACTTTTCCCGTCCTATCCAAGAGATGGTTACCGAGTACGCGTGGGGGGAAGTGTGGTCCAGGCCTGGCCTGGATCCGAAGACTCGGAGCATGCTCAATCTGGCCATGCTGACCGCCCTTAACCGTCCACATGAATTCGCAGGACACGTCCGCGGCGCTGTCAACAACGGCGTTACGGAACAGGAAATACAAGAAGTACTGTTACAGACGATGATCTACTGTGGCGCGCCTGCTGCGCTTGAGTCTTTTCGAGTGGCCGAGGCGGTCCTGCAAGAGATGCCGCACCAGGATTAGAAATCCTGGCCGAACCACTCCGGCCCCACGGCGCTGTTTTTGACGCACTCATTGACATAGGATTTCAGAGGGCATATTCCCGGCGAACGCCGGTCCACAAGGAGGTGGCAGATGGCGGCAGTGCCGCCCGGTGCTTCAAGCAAGTTCCGCCCCCCGAAACCGGTGGGGAAATGGGTTCCCAGGACCCGCCTGAGCGGTTTTCTCAATGCAGAGTTTGGTTGGCGCCTGGCCCTGATCCATGCACCGGCAGGCTTCGGCAAATCCACCCTGGCAGCTCAATGGATGGAGCTTCTCGCTTCACAAGGACGAACGACAGTGTGGCTCTCCCTGGACCGGGATGACAACAACACCATCTGGTTCTTGTCCCATTTGCTGGAAGCCATCGGAAGGGCAAGGCCGGGTTTCGATGGCGAACTGCAACAGCTGCTCGAGGAACGGCCCGATGACGCAGAACGATATGTCATCCCCGCTCTCGTCAATGCCATCGATGAAGGCGCTCAGGAAATAGTCGTCGTGCTGGATGACTGGCACTTGGTCACAGACAAACGCACCCTGGACGTCGTCGAACGCCTGTTGGAGGCCGGCGGGGCGCATCTTTCCTTCATCATCACGAGCCGAACGCGCTCAGGGCTACCGCTGGGGCGTCTGATGGTACGCGGCCAACTGGTTGAGGTGGATGCCGTCGACTTGCGGTTCGACCGGACGGAATCCCAGTCATTTCTGGTTGACATCAACCGCCTAGACCTCGGCGGAGAGGACGTCGCCAGCCTCTGTAGGACCACCGAAGGCTGGATCGCCGCGCTGCAACTCGTGTCCCTGTCCCTACGCGATCATAGTGAAGCGTCAGCCTTCATCGAAAGACTATCCGGAGGGCATCAGTCGATTGGCGAGTATCTAGCAGAAAACGTCTTTAACACTCTGGAACCGGATGTGCTGAATTTCCTCTTGACCTCGTCCGTTCCAGAGCGGCTCTGCGCCGGCCTCGCGTCGGCACTGTCGGGTGTGGAACAGGGGCAGTCCATGCTCGAACAGGTCCAGGCCCGGGACTTATTTCTGCAGCCGCTTGACGAGGACGGTACCTGGTACCGCTATCACCATCTCTTCGAAGACTATCTGCGTCGCCGACTGGACCGCGACTACCCAGGACGCGCCAGGGAGCTGCATCTGACCGCAGCACACTGGTACTCGGACAACGGATTCCCGAGCGACGCCGTGGACCATGCACTGGCCGCGGGTGACATCGACTTCGCCGTAGAAATCGTCGAGTCCCGCGCGATGTGGCTGGTAGAGCACTCGAGCATGGCGACGTTGCTTGCGCTCGTGGGCAAAATCCCGGCTGATCGTGTTGCTGGCCAGGCAAGGCTCCAGATGGCCATCGCATGGGCAAACACGCTGCTGCACCTGGCTGCAGAAGCGCAGGTCGCCCTCGACCAGGCGCAGGCCGTGATGTCCTTCGACGCGACGTTGAGCGACGACGACCGCTTTGAACTCGGAGTTGAAAGCCTCGTCGTCCAGTGCTGCATCGATATGTACGGTGACGATGTGAGCCGGGTCGGAGAATTGGATGAAAAGTGCTTCGCTCAAGCGAGCAGGCTTCGCCCTTGGATCGTTTCGGTCGGAGCCAATCTGTCGACATTCAAGAAAATTCACGACGGCCAGTATGGACTTGCATTGGAACAGCAGCTTTGGGCGAACAAGTTTCATGACCAGGTCTCGGGCCCGTTCAGTAATGTCTACGGGCACTGCTTTGCCGGCCTCGCTGCTTATGCGCTGCTCGACATGGATCAGGTTGAAAGGCAATTCGCCCTGGCTGTCGAACTGGGACGAAGCCACGCCGGACGACATTCGCACGCCGCCCGACTGGCCGGGGCCATGAAGGGTCAACTCCTTTACGAACGCGGCGATTTGGATAAAGCCGAAAGGCTTCTTGAAGAGACACATGAGCTGGGATCAGAAGGCGGAGTCGTGGACTTCATGACTTCCACCTTTGCCACTCTCGCCAGAATCAAGGAACTTCGCGGCGACTCATCTGAGGCCGCTGAGATACTCGACGAAGGCGACTCCGTCGCCGACAGTCTGGGGCTTTCGAGGCTTAAACTCGTCATCAATCTTGAACGGGTGCAGCTGGGCCTCAAGTCCAGGACACTCCAACCGGGCCTTGCCCCTGGCGTTCCCGTAGCGCACGGGACTCCGGGAGTACGGCTGGAAGGACTGGCCGAAACCAGCTACCAGATTTTCCTTGCCACCCAGGTCCGGTCGGCGCTGGCCGATGCCGTCCCCGCTGACGCAGCTACCCCAGAGCATCTGGCAGCCGTCGAGACAGCCCGCTTTCTGGTGGGGCGGGCTGCAGCATACTTGGGCCCTCGGTCGGAATTGCACGCCCGCATACTGTTGTCTGCGGCACTTCAGCAGGCGGGCCTCCACGACGAGGCTGAAGATACCATTCTCCCGGCGCTCAACACATGTTGCACCTTAGGCCTTGTGAGGCCAGTACTGGACGGCGGAACTGCCTGCTCCGAACTGGTGCGTACCGTCTCTGAAAAACTGAGGCTGGGAACGGCGAACTACGACTACCACCCATATCTCAGGGGGTTCCTCAGTCTCCTGGTTCGGCTGGATTCAAATGCTGCAGTCAACCGCGGAAGTTCCGCACCTCGACGCGAGACACCGTACAGCAGCAGGTCCGCCGTGCCCTCTGTCGCGGAGCCAGGCTTGTCACAACGCGAACAGACCATTCTGCTGCTTATCGATAAGGGTCGATCCAATCGCGAAATTGCCCAGGAGCTTCATCTGGGCATCAACACGGTGAAGTGGTACTTGAAGAACCTTTTCAGTAGCCTCGGCGTGAGCGGCCGTCAGGCCTGTGTGGATGAGGCGCGCCGCAGGCATTTGCTGAAGCAAGCTTGAACTGCAGGGCCGGTCATGGCCGCGGCCGGTCATCTCAGGGCATCAAGCCGCAATAGCACGTCTTCCGGTCGTGCTGCGCTTGGTATCTCTGCCAGGTAAAAGTCTGCGGACGGAAGTTCTACATCCGGATCTAGCCAAAAGCTTCCAGGGACATACCCGCCCACCGCAGTGTCGGCTTGCAGATGCACTTGCTCGTCGTCCAACTGCCCTAGCGTCCACCGATAATTGCTGGTTACGTTGGCGATCGGTGTATAGGCCTCCAGCGCAACGGGCACGCGTCCGAGGCCTTCGTCAGGCGCGCGGTTATCCAGCAACAGGCCGGCGACGGGCAGTGCTGCGAAGGCGCGTAGCCAGTCGCTGACGTACATCGAGGCGTTTTCAGCGTCGTCCGCGACCAGTTCGCTCAGGTTGTCAGCGCCGCCGAAACGGTGTGTGGCGATGAGCCATTCCATCGGCGAGGGGATGCGCAGGACCACTGGCTGGCGTGCAGTCTGAGCGAACACCGTGGCGAATTCAAGGACGGCCTTGTTTGTGTCATTGTCTGCCAACAAACTCCGAAGCGCGTACCCCGTCCGGGATCTAGCCGCCATTGCGGTCTCGAGCCCGGTATTTCCGGCTGTCAGATGATCGTAGAGTCGCTTCAAGTCCAACATGGCGATGTCCGGCCTGAGCAGCCCTTGTGCCTGAGAGAAGAAAGCCGCATAAGCGGTGGCGTTGTCCCAGGGCACGGCATGGCCGCGAAGAATCACGGATGCTGCGTACTCATGGTGATCAAACACCACGGCCTTCGCCCGCCCCGAGGGAGGGGAGGCAACAACGTTGGCAAGTGTGGCGGCAGTGGAAGTGGTCATGACGTCTTTCTCCGAACTTTGGCTGTTACAGGCCTTCAGCGCCGCACCGTCCTGGATTCCGGAGGATGCGGCGCTGAAGGGGATTTTGAATGCGTTGGTCCCGAATCAGGATCTACGTTGGAGGGCTAGGACTTGCGCTGGACGACTTCTCCGTGCTTCATTTCCAGTTCGCGAATTCTCTCCTCCAGTTCGGTGATCTTCACTTCCCGGCGGTCCGGAAGCATGATCAGTGGCAATTTGTCGATGGTCGCTTTGACCCGTTCCGGGCCGTTGCTGGTGAAGTGGGTGGCGGTGAGCTCCCCCGTGTCGTCGCCCCAGGACCCGTAGTAGAGCAGATCCTTCGGAGGCTCAGCCTTCACATAGCCCTTAAGGAACTCCTTGTACGGCTTGCCGCGGGCGATCCGTGCTTGCCGCGAGTCATGACGCAACTGGGTGGTTGCCTCGTGGTCCACCACAAAGGTGTCAGGATCCCAGACGACGCCGTAGATGCTGGTGGCCACCTTCGCTGAAATGCGCCCGAGCTCCAGATCCTTGGCTACCGATTCTGGGTCGCGTTCCAGGACATCGCCGTAACCACCTCCGGAGCCCTGGGCGATCATGTAGAGCTCGCCGTCCTTTGCGACATCGAACTGCAGGCCCATATGGGCGGTGCTGTATTTGCCGCCCTTGTAGGGCTGCTCGTTCATGATCCGTTCCATGGACAAATCGAACTTGCTGGAATCCTTGCGGATGATGTCGTAGATGTTGATGCCTTTGACCATGGCAAGCGGGTTTGTGCTGCAACCATAACCGCCGAACATCCCAGTGATGGAGGAGAACTTGGACCCCGAAGCAACCGTCATGAAGCCCCACATCGGCGTTCCTTCAGCGGCGACAATCATCTCGTAGCCCATACCGCCGCTGTTCTTGCCGAAACCCTGGTTGTCGCGGACGATCCTCTTACTGACCAGTTGCATGAAGGGAACCTCCTCCTCCATGACTTCCTGTTCAGCGGTGTCAGCCATGGCGCAGAACAGTGGGGAGACGGCATCTTCACCATCTCGGAACGCCTTGGCCCCGCCGCCCATACCGTTAAGGTCTGCACACAGATTGCCCACCTGATCCCCGTGCTGGGTCAGACCTCCCCAGAGGAAGGTGTTGATCTGGTTGAACCACGGAGCCAGGACGTTTGAGAACTTCTCCGGGTTGGAGAACTGCATCTTGGCGAAGGCCGTCTGTAGGGCCGAGAACGCGCGGAACGAGGCCTGCAGCGACTGACCCATCGGCGCATCGTAACCGGCGTCGGCCCAGGTATGTTCATCCGAGATGATGTCGATGGGCGACATCGCCGAAGTACACCGCGGCAGGTCCGGCCACCAGAATGCAAGGATCGCTTGCATCATCATTGACTTGACTGAACACAGCGGGGAGTTGATGGCCCGGTTGAGGATTTCCGGACCGGTTCCCCTCAGGTCCACGGTCATCTTGTCGCCCTTGACCGTGACCTTGCAGGCAAGCTTGATCAGGATGTTTTCTTTGAGCGTGGAGTCCATGAACTGGTTGAAGGACACGGTTCCGTCGGGGAGCTCGCTGATGCGGCGTTTGACTTCCTGCTCCACGTCCTCGACTGTGACTCGCAGCGCAGCTACGAACGTCTCGACGCCCACTTCCTCGATGATGCTGTCAACGCGTTCCTGGATTCGCTGAACGGCACCGATCTTGACCTTGAGGTCTGCCAGCTGCAGTTTGGGGTCTCGGACCGAGTGCTGTAGGAATGTCAGCAAATCCCGGCGAAGTTCGCCTTTCTCAACGATTTTGAACGGGGACATCCGCAGTCCGTCATCGAACGGGGTCTCTGAGCCCGAAGGCATTCCGCCTGGCTCGCAGGCGCCGTTCTCACCTTCATGGATCGTTGCCGCGACCCACGCGATGATCTGGCCGTCGCGCATGATCGGTGTGATCATCGATTGGTCCGTGTTGTGGACGTTTCCGTACCGGGCATCATTGTGGATGAATCCGTCGCCGGGATTGATCCCAACGGTCGGCTCGTCCTTCCAATACTTCATGATGTAGCGGATCGGGTGATGCAAGATCGCGGAGAACGCGATAACTCCGTGGCAGGACAGGTAGGTGACGTCCCCTTCGGCCGTGTAAATGGCTGTCGTCAGGTCCCCCCATTTGGCACCGGGAGCGGCACCCATGGCCTCGCACATTTCGTAGCCTTCGTCGAGGGCACCGGCAAGCCGTTTGCGGATGCGGTCGACCTGGATGGGGTCCACGCCCTTGGCAATGCACTCCTCTTCGTAGGCCGAGCGGGAGGTGATCTGGTGGCTGCGCATGATGGCCGGGTCCGGGCCGAGGAAGAGGGTGGTTTCGTCCATGAACTGGTCCACCCACTGCTGTTCCTGGGCGGTCAGCGGCTGGGCGGCGGCTCCACCGGTAGTGCTGTTTTCATTTGCTGTAAGCGTCATTGCTATTTAGCTCCTTCAATGGGAGTAGCGGGAAGGTAGGTGGAGGATCCGCAGGGCACGGATCAGTCCTTGAGGAACCACACGGCGCCTTGGGATGTCGGCTCCAGGCGCCAGGTCGGTTCGACGAGATAGGTGGTGTTTTCGGTCGTTACGATTGCCGGGCCGTGGATGACGTGCTGATGGTGCAGCGCTTCGGCATCATAGACGGGCGTATCGACGGCTCCGTCGATCTTCACGAAGTGAACCTGCCTTGTGCCGATTGCGGACGGCATGGTTCTGTCATGTCCGGAGTCGATCGAGTCAAACTTGACCACGTCACCCTCCACGTAGGACGAGACCCGCACGGTCTGTGCCCTGATCCCGGCCTCGGGAGCCTGGCTGCCAGCACCGTAGCGCTGACCGTAGATGTCGGAGAAGGTACGGATCAGGTGGAGCACATCGGCCACGCCATTCACGCGGTTGATGTCGAAGACGACGGCTGTGGTCACCAGCTGGTTACCGTAACGCAGGTCCATCTCCAGGCTGTGGCGGATGTCGACGGGGTTGTAACCCTGACGAACGAGGTCTTCCCTGCCCTTTGCTTCGAGTTCCTGGATGACACGGTTCAGTTCGCCATAGTTCTTGTAGAGGCTACGGTCCGTTGGGTTGTACAGGACGACATGTGAGCCCCGCTCGTGGATATGGAGGGGTTTCATGTTGCCGGCTCCGCAGGCTGAGAAGACCGAGGAGAACGGCGGGGCGAGAATCTTGCGTATACCTGCGTGGTCGGCGATGCCGCACGCATGCAGCGGACCGTTACCGCCATAGGCCAGCATGGTGAAGTCCTCCGGAAGATAGCCCCGGACGCGCAACTCCTTCGACATGCCGATGGCCATCTGCTCGTCGACGGCGTTCTTGACGATCTTGGCGACCTCAACAGTGTCCATGTTCAGTTCATCGGAGAGGACCTCATCAATGGCGTAGATGGAGCGCTTCTTGTTCAGCTTGATGTAGCCGTTGGCGTAGTTGTCCGGATCAAGGTATCCGAGGACCAGGTCCGCGTCGGTGACCGTCGGGCGGAGGCCGCCACGGTCGTAGCATGCCGGACCGGGGTCCGAGCCAGCTGATTCCGGCCCGATCTGCACTGAGTGGTGAATGCGGTCGTAGCTTGCTATCGATCCACCTCCTGCACCCAGGGTCAACAGGTGGATCATCGGAACGGAGACAAGCCAGCGTCCGATGGTCGGCTGGAAGTCGTAGTGCTTGACTCCTCCCTCGGGGACGAGCCCGATGTCGAAGGAGGTACCGCCCATGTCTGTGGAGATGACATTTCCCAGCCCCGTGCTGTCAGCCAGGTGCTGGGCAGCGCCTACTCCGGCGATGGGTCCGGAGTGGATGGTCTGCAGTGCGTCGGTGGAATTCGACTGTGCCATGCCGCCTGAGTTGTGGATGACAAGCATGGGTTTGTCATACCCGGAACCCCGGAGGTTGTTGGACAACTGCCCGAGTGCGTGGAACATGATTTCGTGCAGAAAGGCGTCGACAATAGTGGACGTTGCCCGCACATATTCGCCCTTTCGGCCGGACACCTGGCTTCCCAATAGAACGGGAATAGCCCCGAGTTCGTGGGCCGGATACTCGTCCAGGATGATGTCGAGGATCTGCTGCTCGTGGACGGGATTTTCTGTCGAATTGACCAAGGAGACGACGATCGCTTCTGCCCCGTTGTCCACAAGTTCGCGAACCTGCGTGCGGACGTCGTCTTCCAACAGGGACACGACAACCTTGCCGGCCGCGTTGATTCGTTCCTTGACCGAGCGGATCAGGCTGCGGGGCACGAGCGGATCCGGGCGGGTGGCATCCGGCATATTTTGCTGCTTGGAAGGGTCCAGCCCTTCGCCGTAGCCACGGCCCCGGGAGAGCGGGATGGTGTCCTCGAAACCGTGGGTCACGAGTGCGCCTACCCTCGGGCCCTTCCCTTCAATAAGTGCATTGGTGCCGAGGGTTGTTGCATAGCGGACTGAATCGACTTCCGCCAGAACGAGATCGCGGTCGAGTCCAGCGCGCGAGCAGGCGAGGTCGAGTGCTTCATTGAAGCCTTGAGCCAGGTTGTGGTGTGTTGTCAGCGCCTTCGCTTCAACGTACAGGCCGTCCCAAGCGAAAAAACAGTCGGTAAATGTACCGCCGATGTCAACGGAAATTCGTTTCATGACCAGTGGTTTCCTTAGCTGTGCGAGTGACGGGCGAACGGGGACAGACTGTTGCACGAACCAAGGGCCGGGCTGAAGTCTGCAATGGCATCTTCGCCGGGTCCGTAGTTGATGACGGTCTCCGGGTTGGTTCCACGTTTCGTCCACTGTTCGCGGAGCGAGTCGATATCCCAGAGCATGTCCACGGTCGGCGGGTGTCCCGGCGGTACATACTCCGTTTCGAGCTGCGTCCCGCAACCCGGGCAGTAAAACTCGAGAATCCTGCAGAAAGCGGGGTCCGGAGCGAAGGTGAACTCGTACCTTTCCGGATCAAGAATCGACTGATGGATTTCTCTCGGGTCCCGGTCGTAAACCAGGGTTCCCTCCTTGTAATTGCCCCGGGCGTCGCCGAGGTCATGGCTGCAGACCCGGCAGGTCCACCGCTCCGTGTCGAGATCGATGATCAGATATTCCGTCATTGGAATCCGCATGACTTGTCTCACCTGTTTTCTTAATGATGGTTGTGTGGGGGTCACTTCTGGATGGTGTCTGTAAGCAAGAGGTCACCGGAGACCGTCACGTCGAAGGTCCAGCCGTGCGGCACGCGGGCCGTGAAATAGGGGCCCTCCACGATTGCCGGACCCTCGGCCGACGCACCGGCTGTTTGGCGTTTCAGCTCGAATACCGGGACCTCATCGACCTGGTCCACGGCGGAGCGGACGTTTCGGGTAGAAGTGGCGACGGCGGGCCTCTTCGCGATTGATTCGGCTCGTCTGATCGACGCGTGCGGCAGTTCGTAGCGGGCGGTCAGGGTCAGCAAGGTGTTGTGTTCGCGGGTGCCGGGCTGGGGATCGGAATCCAAGTATGGGAACTCCGAAATCAGCTGTCCTTCGGCGTCTTCAAGCACCACGTTCCATTCGAGCCGACATTCGTCGATTTCATGGCCCTCCTGGAACATGTCCCGGGTCGCCCGGGCCAGCAGCGCCGCTTTGCTTGCCCCGAATTCTTCGGCGTCCATTCCGGCCACGTTGGCCTCGTAGGTCTGCGCAATGTCGGAGAAGCCGATTCCGAAGGCCGAGAAGACGGCAGCCATTTCGGGCACGAGCACTCGGCGGACGCCGGCGATCCGTGCCGAGCCGCAGGCGCTCATCGGGCCTGCACCTCCGAACGCGGCAACCGTTGTAGCGTCCGCATCCTCGACGTCGTTGGCAAAGGACTGCGACATGCGTTCGAAGTAGGCGGCCTCCATGCGAATCAGCGCCTCATTCAGGGTTATCCCGAGAGGGTCTGCAATGACTTCGGTGATGACCGCACGCGATCGCTCGGCGTCGAGGATGAATCCTCCGTCGAGGTAGGTGTCCGGATCCAGGACCCCCAGCAGCAGATTTACGTCCGTGATGGTGGCTTGCTTGCCGCCGAAGCCGAAACAAGCCGGGCCCGGTGCAGCCCCGACGCTCTCGGGGCCGACGGTGATGACGCCGTCGCGGAGTCCGATGACAGAACTGCCGCCGACGCCGCTCGAGTGGACGTTGCTCATCTCAAAGGAAACCGGAATGCCCTGAATGGATCCCCGGCGGTCCGTCGAGATGGTTGAGTTCTTCACCGAGCCGACATCAGTGGTTGTACCGCCGACGTCGATCATCAGCACATGCGCAAGTCCATAGGCCTCAGAGAGCGCCTTTGTTCCTTCAAGTCCACCGCGAGGCCCGGAAGAGTAGGTCTTCAACGCCACAGATTTAGCCACACGCGAAGAAGCTCCGTCATTGCGGTAGATCAGGAGCGGGTTCTTGACCTTATGGTCGCGCAACCGGTGCTCAGCGCTGTACAGGAACCGCTCCATGGTGGGGTGCAGGAAGGAATTGATGATTCCGGACCATACGCGGCGCCCCTGGACGGCGTCGGGCGTGAATTCCCAAGAGAAAAGAATGGGTACCGAACCCAGCAAGTGGCGAGGGAACTTCCGCAGCAGAATGCCCTTAACGGCCCTTTCCTTCTCCCTGTCCGCCATTGCGATGACAAGCCTGGCCGCACCGTCAGTCGTCAGCCGGTTGACCTGCTTGACGATCTCCTGCGATAGCTCCTCCATCTCCCGTTCGGCGTTGACAACTGCTATGCGTGTACCGACAAGGTCGTCGAACAGCTCCGCTGCTGCGTCGCCCTTGCGAAGTTCTTCGGCCAGGGCGAGGCTGTCTGTGAGGATGCCGATCCGTGGCCCCTTGCGCTCTACAAGTGCGTTGGTGCCTTGGGTGGTGGAATACCGGATGTGGCGCGTGGAGTGCAAAAGTCCCGGAAGATCTTCTTCACCGAAGATGTCCTTGGAAGCCTTGGCTATGCCGTCGAAGAGACACTGGGAGAGGTCGAAAGGTGTGGTGAGCGTCTTGGTGAACGAAAAATTCTCACCGTCCCAGACACAAATATCGGTCAGCGTTCCACCGTTGTCGATGTTAATGAGCCGTTCCATTGATACTCCTTTGTATATTGAGGCGCGGTGACACCAGCGGCGTATTCCTCAACAGGTGTTTGTGATCCATGACACATTGAGGCCTGACCTCAGTTTCGTTCCTGATGCGGTGTGGCTGGCTACTACCCGGCCGGGTGGACTATTCGGGAGGAGGGCTGGCCACCCGGGTGGGCGGTGGAATGGTTTCGAATTCGCTTCCGAGTCTTGCGGCTACACCTCGACCACATCGCCAAACCCGAACACATCCACCCTGTCCATGCCCTTTAACGCAGGCCGCTGCAGCACCGTCACCTTTGGCGTCGCGCGAACGCCACGGACCGCCGTCGAAGTTCCTTCTTCTTGACGAGACGTGTGAAGTGAACAGTTTCACCGGGTTTGGGCTAAAGCGCTTCGGTGGGGCTGGCGATCCTAGGTTCGAGAGGGCCACGATCATCGCATTCCGGGTGATCGCAGGGGACTTAAGCTGTTGAGGGCGGCCAGCTCGCGCCGACCAATCGGCATGGAAGCAAGGCCATCGAGTCCATCGGCTCAACACGTCCGTCAATGACGTCCAAGCTGTTTGTCCGCCCTGGAACTCCCCCATTTCCCACGCGAAGCTAAATCTAGGAACCAAGGATGATGATGTCTGGCACGAGCGACGTCGCCGCCGTAGCGGGCGACTCGGTCAGTACCGTTTCGAATGCCCGGAACAGCACCAGGAAAGTCAAAAACGAAACCCGAGAGCGCGGCGATTGGGGGGAACGTCATGTCCGGGTATTTGGCGGGATCGAGGTCCTAGGCTCCTCGCTGCTGGTGCAGCTGTTGGTGGGCAACTACGTTGGCCTCATCAGCCGGGACCGCACGATTGCCAGAGGCTGGCTGGACATGGTCTCGGCAGATGGGACTACCGCCTGGGTGTGGCTCGACGGGGGCCGCGGGCGTCGGATGGTACACGCTGGGGACGGGATCGGTCTCATGGTTCTGGAAGAAGCCTCCGACGTTGCTTGCACCCACGAAACGACAAACAAGAACCGCTAGAACAAGACAGCAACCGAAGGAAACTGAACCATGATCTACGCCTCCGCGCAGGACCGTTATGATTCCATGCCCTACCGAAGGGTCGGGCGGAGCGGTCTGAAACTTCCGGCGGTCTCACTGGGCCTCTGGCACAACTTCGGCGACGACAAGCCCTTTGAGACGCAACGGGCCATCCTTCGCCGCGCTTTCGACCTCGGCGTCACGCACTTCGATCTGGCCAATAACTACGGTCCGCCCAGCGGCAGTGCCGAAACCAATTTCGGCCGGCACCTCAAAGACGACTTCAAGCCGTACCGCGACGAGCTCGTCATCTCCACCAAAGCCGGATACCGCATGTGGCCTGGCCCGTACGGGGAATGGGGGTCCAGGAAATACCTGCTCTCGAGCCTGGACCAGTCCCTTGAACGCATGGGCCTGGACTATGTGGACATCTTCTACAGCCACCGCCCGGACCCGGATACTCCCCTTGAGGAGACCATGGGAGCGCTCGACACAGCGGTCCGATCGGGCAGGGCGCTGTACGCGGGCATTTCCTCCTACTCCCCGGAAAAGACACTCGAGGCGGTTGCCATCCTCGAGGACCTTGGAACCCCGTTGCTGATCCACCAGCCCTCGTACTCAATGCTCAACCGTTGGACCGAACGCGGCATCCCCAACTTGTTCCAGAGTCTTGAGCAGGTGGGCGCAGGCGCCATCGCGTTCTCGCCCCTTGCGCAAGGATTGCTGACCACCCGGTACCTGCACGGCGTCCCGGAGGACTCCCGCGCGGCCGCAGGCAAGTCGCTGGTGGACACCCAACTCTCCGAGGAGAACCTGACGCGGATCCGGGGCCTCAATGAGATCGCAGCCCAGCGCGGGCAGACCCTCGCCCAGATGGCCATCGCCTGGGTGCTGCGCCCACAGAACAAGGGAATACCGGTCACGTCGGCCCTGATCGGTGCCAGCAGCGTCCGGCAACTGGAAGACAATCTGGCGGCAGTATCGGGCCCGGACTTCACCAGCGATGAGCTCGAAAGGATCGACGAATTCGCCGTCGAATCCGACATCAACCTCTGGGCCAAAGCCCTGCAGGCCTAAGACCATTCGGGTGCGCTGAGAGCAGGGGTTCCTCCACGCGGAGAGCAATTATTGAGCCACCGTTGGGGAATCCCAACGAAGTTACCCCGGCCCCCTCCGCGGGACGCGCGCAGTCTTGCGCCAGCACCTGATCCGGTCAGTGCACTTACCGAAAGGAAACTCGCGACAGCGTCTAGTGCTGTAGGCACGTCCGCGCCGGCAGCCGAGCGCCAGTCCCCTGCACCCAGACTAAAGAGCCGCTTTAGAAGCTGGCTACCACCGATGGCGGGCTGGCCGTGCTGCTCGTGGGTTGAGGACTCATCGCGCGAACCATCTCGGCATTAAGCATGTGATGCCGGGCGTAGCTAGCACCATGGCCGCCGACGGCTTCTACGTCCTGGCAGCATCCGCTGAATTATTGTCACCGTCCAGGATAGAAAGGATTCAAATGAACAGGCATTCCGACGTGGTCTGCGAGGACGATCTCGAAGAGGTGGGCTGGAAGCACCCAACCCCAATCACTGCTGAGCTCGCGTCCACCTGGGTTAACAAGGGTCGGCGTCTCTCGCTCCCTCTGCTTGAACTGGCTGGGCCGCTGGCGGACCCGGCGACCGTTATTCCCCGAGTTGTCGAAAAGGAGAGTGGCCGGCTATACGGGAACTTCATGCTGGCTTGGCTCGATAGCAGCGGCGACCCGCGAGTAGTGAATCACCTTCCCGACGCAACGCTTTTTCTGCAATTGCTGGACCTCGCCTATGGGCCTGTCTTCGAATTGCGTCCCGAGCTCCGGAGCCTGTTGAGTGGTATGAGTCGGGCCGAAATGGCTTTGACTAACGACGTCCTCCAGATTCAGCTGGGCACGGTCCAGGGGAACTACAGCATGATCCGACACCACGCCCTCATGCTGTTCTACGCGGCCTTGTGGCTGGATGAGCCCGAACGATCCGGATGGTTGGACTTGTACGACCAATTGGTGACCCACGTTGACGAGCGACCGGAAGGGCGACCGAGCCTGGAACAGATCGGCCTCACGGAAAGCGGCGCCTTTGAGGACTTCGCGGCACTCTCAGGGCGAACATTGACGGATCCGGAGGCTCGGCAGCTGTTGAATGATCCTGATGCACTGCAACGGATCATTGACTATCAACTGTATGCCGCTGTGGCGATTGGTCTGTTATGGCGAGAGTATCGCGCCCTCCCTGAGGAACTGCGGGATGCATGGCACCGTGAACAGCTGTCCAAGGGCTACGTCAGCCCGGATTTTCTGGAGGACAACTGGCTGAACGAGAAATGACCCTTCACCGCCCCCGAATATCAAGAGCCTCGACAGAGAGAACAGAGCATCACCGAACTTCAGCTCATCATCAAGAATGCAAGGCTTCACACTGACGATCAAGTACTTAGGGACGGCTCCTTCCCCAACGAATATTTTCGCGGAGAAATTACTAACAATCGCTTCCGGAGAGCGACAGCTGGAGCTCAAGAGGCCGAAGCCTCTCTTTAGTCGAGCGCATTAGTTAATCGAGCAATTGAGAGGGTGCTCTGTGCTGGAAAAATCGAGTTTGCCAAAGCCAAAATTTTCCGGTCGCACGGAGCACCCTTTCGGTATCGGTTCCGTCCTGGTTATGCGAAATTCATTCTGGCCCCAGTGATGGACCGCCGTATCCCCTTGATGCCGGCCCGGCGGGCCGCCTGGAACACGTTGTACGTGGAGAGCATGTTGTTCTCAAACGTCGCAGCGTCCGGGACGATGTTTTCCGCTTCCACCCGCCACTGCAATTCTCATCGGTACTCCCTCGATATGGCTCGGCGGTTCCGACCGGACGCCCTGATCAAGGCCCCCTTTAGGTCAGGCCTCTTGCCAAGCCTGATCCGGGCCGGCGGTGTCGAATCCAGAGTGGAGCTGGGTCCAGCTCTGGCGCGTGGCCCTCCCAGTCCTAAGACAGCCAGACACCCCAACTGTCGTCCATCAGAGCCGAGGCCCCGCAGCCAGGCCCTCGGGAATTTTCTTGCCGGGGTATCAGAACAGTCAGCGGGTCAGGCTCAGCTGCCCACCCGGCATCGTGTAAAGGGCTCTCTTTCACGGTCCGGATGGCGGTCCGATGAGGCGCAGTCCATATCGGTCTTCTAAACATCCGCTGTCGTTTGCCGACAACGGCGTCAGCGGTTCCACGAGGCATCATCCCTGCTGAAGTCCATACAATCCGGTTGAACCCAAGGGGCCGCGGCGCTGGACCAGATCATAAGCTCGGTGCGTATAGTCTCTTTGGTCACTTCTCCGGTTGGCTAGTTCAGTGGCTCCGAGTTGAACAGGCGACAAGAGCGGGGCGAAATTCGGCACAAAATGGGTCCAGGCTCATAATCCGATACCCAGCCACTCGGCGGGCAAATCATCAACCTCAATGACTGAGGAAACTTGCCACAGGATTAATTCCGGGTGCTTTGGCCGTTGCCACTATTCGCTTGTCGCAGACTCAGTTCACCAATCGTCGCGTTCCCTGGTCAGGCCAAAGGGCACGGTGTCACTGAGTGCGACTGTGAAGGAATCGTGTCCGTGACGTGTCACGAGAATCCCCCGGCGTCGTTCTCGCATTGCCCGGGCTCGGGCGACAGTTACCGCGTTGTCGAGCTGGCGGTCCATGCTGGCACGGTCCGTGGCAGACACCTTCAGCGTCAGTTCGGGATCGCTTGTTCCCACTTGTCTATCCTTCGGTTCTCTGTGTTGTATGGCCTGGCCCTTGGGCGGTGCCGTTGTTGGTAGCCGGTCGCGAGGTCAGTGAAGCGGTGCCGAGGCTCCGAGGCTTCCGGGACTGCGAGGGCTGACCATTTACGGGAATATCACTGACTGCTTTTCTGCAGGTCAAGGGGAATCTTCTCGTGTGGGAGGAATGCGCGAGGTGTGGCACCGAGGAGTCCTTGCCGTGGTTGATATTGCTAGCGCGGTAAGTCCGCTGCCAGCACGGGCCGTGCGCGCCGGCAGTCCGGCGTTCTCCGGGTCAGCTGCATAGGCCTGCTGCTCCTTGAGCAAGCCCTGCAGAGGGGACCCATCGTTGAAACACCCGATCACACCGGCCCACAGCTCTTCGACGGTATGGAACAGCCGCGCCGCCCCCGACGGTCCGGAAACTACCCAGCCGTCGGGGAGCGCGCTGACTTTGGGGGCTCCGGGTCGTCCGCTGCACAGCTCGTTGACCGTACCGGCAACGATGAGGTGCATTCGCTTGGTCCGCACCGGTCCGAGGACCGGGTCAGGTACGGTGGTTGTTCCGCAGGCACCGCACATGCGGTCCCCCTTTCTTAGGGCATCACGTCGCCGGAGTTGGGGCCGAGGGTCTGTCCGACGAACAGGTTCCCGCCGGGGTCGCTGGCAAGCAGTAACGCAGCGGGTGCTACCTCGGCCGGTGTGCCGAAGCGTCCCAGCGGAAGTTCCGCACGTTTGGCCGCTTTCCAGCTTTCCGAGATGCCCTCCACGAGGGGCGTTTCAATCGGGCCGGGGGCGATGCAGTTGACCAGAACGTTGTCGGGTGCCAATTCCAGAGCGAGTGCCTTGGATAGCCCTACGACTCCGGCCTTGGCGGCACTGTAGTGGCTCAGTCCCACACCGCCCTTGAGTGCCAGCTGGGAGGCGATGTTGATGATGCGTCCCCATTTTCGCTGACGCATCTCCCCCACTACCTCCCGGCAGCAAAGGAATACCCCTGTCAGGTCCACGGCAATGGTTTCATTCCATTTGTCCAGTGACATGTTTTCCAGCGGGGATTCTGTGCGAAGTCCAGCACTGTTGACAAGTATGTCGATCGGGCCGAGCCGTTGACGGGCCTCCGCAAAGGCCGCCTTGACACTGGGTTCGGCGGCGACATCAACGTGGATGACTCCGTTCCCGGCAGCCCTGTCCAGGACCGCCACGCTGTCACCGTTTTCCCTGAATGCGTCGGCGATCGCTCGGCCTATACCGCTGGAGCCGCCGGTGACGACTACCGCCCGGCCTGCGCCTTCAATAGTCTGTGTGCTCATGGTGTCCATTTCGTCGTTAGGCTCTCATTTTGACGGTGAGTCCACCATCAACGATTAGGGACTGTCCGGTGATGTAGCGGGAATCGTCGGAGGTGAGGAAGCCGATGACGCTTGCGACTTCCTCCGGCGTCCCCACACGCCCCCAGGGAATGTCTTTTCCGGCCCGCAGAAGTCCTTCAGGACCCAACGAGTTGATGGAGTCCAGCGACTGCGGGGTCTCAATGAGGCCAGGTATAACAGCGTTCGCGCGGATCTGGCGCGGCCCAAGTTCCACGGCGACGCTGCGGACAAGGCCAAGGACCCCGGCCTTGGCTGCCGCGTAGTGTGCGTGTTCCTCCCAGCCATAGACGCCGCCGGCGATGGAGGAGATTGCAACCAAGGCGCCGCCTTCCGTCATTCTCGCCGCACCGGCACGCAAGGTCCGCAGCACCCCGGTGAGGTCCACGTTGAGCATGTCGTGCCACCGTTCATCGGACATCTCGGCCAGCGGGGAGTTGCGCAGAATTCCCGCATTCGCGATCGCGGAGTCCAACCGGCCATATTCGTCCAAAGCCCGTTGGGCGAGCCCGTCGACCGAGACGGTGGTCCGGACATCCACTTCCTGGATGACCGCCTCACCGTTGGCATCCTTCACCAAGCGGAGGGTTTCTTCCGGATCATGGGGATCTCCTGGAAACGTGCCGATGACGGAGCGCACTCCGCGTTTTGCGTAGTGGACCGCTAGGGCTCGTCCGATGCCGCTGGCCGCCCCGGTGATGATGGCTACCTTGTTGTCAGATGTCATGGGGGTGGTCCTCAAGCAGGGCTTCAACCGGCGGCTTGGCGGCGATCATGAGGAGCCCGGAGAACAGTGTTCCCACGGCTCCGACCCAGAGTGCGGCGGGGCCAGTTCCCGCTCCGGCGGCTGCTGCCGTGAAGAGGGCCCCGCCCAGGATCACGCCGGGCTGGCTCATGGCGCCGATGAATGCGGTGCCCGTGGCGCGGCAGCTCACCGGGTAACACTCGGCCATGAAGTACTGGATCGCCGCGTAGGGTCCGACCAGGAAGAACAGTCCGGCACCGTAGGTGAGGATGATCATGAACGGGCTCGTGGCGAGGGGGCTGAGCATGATCGTGAAGGAAATCCCGGACAGGATCCAGCCGCCGATGATGGTCCGCTTCCGGCCGATCTTGTCGCCAAGCCAGCCGTGGAAGACATAGCCGAAGTAGGCGAGCATGTTGATCACGATGAGCATCCAGAAGGCGTCCGAGAGTTCCACGCCCTTGGCGTTTTTCAGGACTGAGCTGCCGAGGATGCTGAAGATCATGATGCCGAAGAAGTTGAAGATCCAGGCCAGGGAGAAGATGATCGTGTTCCGGCGCAGGTGGGGTTCCCAGATGCGCTTGAGCGGGGCCGCGGAGGAGTGCTCGACGCCGTAGGCATGCGCGAGGGAGTGGGCTTCCGCGGACTTGCCGCCCTTCTCAAGCTGGGTCAGCTTGTGGTGCAGTTCAAACTGCGGGGTCTCCTTCAGTTTCTTTGAGATGACCCAGACGATGATCGCTGCCGGAATGGTCGCCATCAGATACAGGGCACGCCATCCAAGCGAGGGAAGGAAGACCAAGGCGAGTGCACTGGCCAGCAGGAAGCCCAGCGGCCAGCCCCCTTGGATGAACGAGTAGTGGAAGCCGGGACGCTTGCGCTTGTCGGCCACTTCGGTGACCTGGTAAACCTCGTTCATGTAGGTGGCGTTGACGGCCTGTTCGGAGAATCCGAGCCCGCCGAAAGAACGGATCAGGACCAGCAGGCCGTTGCTGAGGAGCGGGATCCCGGTCGGGATCAGCGCGGTCAGCCCGGAGATAACCGCGGTTCCCCCGATAGTGGTCATCATGCCCTTGCGGCGGCCCAGCCGGTCGATGACCGGGCCGATGCCGAAGCAGACGACGGCGGTACCTACAGCGATCCAGGTGTTGATCGCATAAGCTTCCGTTGCTGTCCACCCAAACTCCTCCTGCATGGCTGGCAGGAGGGTGCCGAACAGTCCGTAGTCGAAGACGGCGACGGTCCAGGCGAGCAGGGCAAGGACGGTGGCGATGCTGGTGTTGCGCTTGGAGAAAACCGGGAAGCGGCGTTTCTCGTTCCGTGCCGGTTGCGTCAGGTCGACGGCGGCCTGCTGGGTAGTCATCAGTTGCTTTCCTTTCGGGGGCTACGGGCGAGGAAGGAGTCCGCGATCTGGTCGAAAGTGAGCCAGCTGACGCCTTCATGGGAGTTGATGTGTTCGATGAGCCGTTCGAGCATGAGCAGCACCTGGGGGCGACCGGAGACGTCCGGGTGGATGGTCATGGTGAAGACTGCCTGGTCCATTTCCCGGTACACCCAGTCAAATTGGTCGCGCCACATCTGTTCGATATCCCGGGGGCTGACAAATCCGTGTGAGTTCGGAGCGGCCTTGATGAACATCATGGGTGGCAGGTCGTCGAGGTACCAGTTGGCGGGGATCTCGACTAAGTCGGTTTCCTTACCCCGGACCAGGGGCTCCATCCAAGTCTCGGCGGCCTTTGTATAGTCGATCTTTTTCCAGCTGTCGCCGACCCGGACGTAGTAGGGCTCGAAATCGCGGTGCATCAGTGAGTGGTCGTACTTGATTCCGCGTTCGAGCAGGATTTCGTTGGTGACAGGTGAGAATTCCCACCACGGTGCGACGTAGCCGGTGGGACGGCGGCCTGAGACCTTTTCGATCAGTTCGATCGACCGGTCCAAAATGGCCGTCTCCTGCTCACGAGTCATGGCGATCGGGTTCTCGTGCGAGTACCCGTGAACGCCGATCTCATGCCCGGCATCGACGATCATCCGGGTCAGGTCCGGGAAGGTCTCGATTGAGTGGCCCGGTACGAACCAGGTAGCGGGCAGTCCGTACTTTTCAAAGAGCCGGATAAGGCGCGGGCCGCCGACTTCTCCGCTGAACAGCCCGCGGGAGATGTCACACGGGGAATCTTCGCCCCCGTAAGAGCCAAGCATTCCGGCAACGGCGTCCACGTCGACGCCGAACGCGACTTGGATGTCCTTAGTCATGAGATCAACCTTTCACTGCGTTTGTTTTGTTTACGTTGTGTTTGTGTTTAGGGGAAACGATCAGGGGAGCTTGCCTCGGCGGGCAAAGATCTCCGCGATGCGGGCCTTCGGAGTGTTGAGTCTGAGCAGAAGACTGAGAAGGATCAGCGACTGGGATGGCCGGAGCAGCCCGGACGGTATGGCGCCGGCCGCGCGCAGGTCCTCACCGCCGCCGTCGCCGTAGCGCGGGACCACGGCACCGGCGTCGACCCGTGTGCTTGTGACGACGACGACACCAGCCGCCGTAGCGTCAGCGATCTCCGGGCACAGTTCGCGGTTGGCGTTGCCGGTTCCCGTCCCCTGGAGAACAATTCCCGCGGCCCCGCCATGGAGGGAGGCCCGCAGGAGTGTGGAATCCGCTCCAGGGTAGGCGGCAATCAGGTCCACGCGCGGCGACCCGGCTGCTGCGCACGGCAGAGGCAGCGGCTCGATTCCAGAGGCTACTTTCTGCATCCGGACTTCGCCAGTGTCAGACACCCATCCCGCTGTTCCGAAATCCGGGTTGGAGAAAGCATTGAGCCTCGTTGTGTGACTCTTGCGTACCCCGGCAGCAGGGAAGATCGTCCCGGCAAACGCCAACAGCACGCCCTTGTCCCGGGCCTGGGGGAGCCTGCGACAGCGATAGCACGGTTGAGATTGTCTGGACCGTCCGGGGACGCGGAGTCGGCGGACTCCTGCGCTCCGGTGAACACCACCGGGCGGGGATCATCGTGGGTGAGAGCGACAAGGTAAGCCGTCTCCTCCATCGTGTCGGTACCGTGAGTGACCACTACCCCAAGCACCTGGGGGTCAGCCAGGGCCTCCTTGATCTTGGCGCAGATGGCGATCATGTCATCGACGGTCAGCAGGTATGAACCCTTTCGGAAGACATCGCCCACTCGGACCGGATGAGGGGCCGGGACCCCCATACTGGCGAACACCTGCGCCCCCGTGTCCGAGGCCACGGCGGCTCCCCCGTCCCCTGACGCACGCGAAGAGATTGTTCCGCCCGTGGCCAGCAGCACCACATGGGCTCCACTCAAATCTGTGACAGTCATTTCCGCTCCGTAATGTCTTGCACCTGCTGCCAGGCTCATACCCAATCGATTGGGTTGGTGAGTAAAAAAATATCCTTGTAATACTTCATGGGGTGACACCCGGGGTCCCGAAGATGTAAATACGCCGTCCGGATGCCGGTACCGCAACTACCCAATCGATTGGGTATTTGCTGAAATGACTATAGAATGTGAAGTGCGGCACGTCAAGGGTTCAGAAACCAGAGATCCGCAGGTCATCAGGCACGCTGGGTGCTGAAGACTTTTTTGCGCTGAGGCAGGGGAATGAATTGGACGACAGCACGGCCGACGGCCGCACAGTCACGCTGAAGGACCTGGCAAACGAGCTTGGTATACACCCGTCGACTGTGTCCAGGATCCTGCATTCCGGCTCCGAAGTGGCGCGAGGGGCAGCCTCCGTTGCGACTGCCCAACGCGTGCGTGATCTGGCACGGAAACGCGGCTACTCTCCGGACCCCCAGGCCACCGGCCTGCGGACACGGCGCACCCACCTGCTGGGTGTGATTGTGCCGCGGCTTTCGGACCTCGTACTGGCCATCATGTACGAGGGCATTGAAGAGGCCGCGGCTGAGCACGGCTATTCCACTTTTGTCATGAACTCCCGGGACGACCCGGAGGAACAACGCAGGAAAACGGACACCATGCTGGCTCGCCGGGTGGACGGGCTGATCATCGGAGACGCACACCTGGACGGCAGCCTGTTGCGGGAGTTGACCGCCCGCAAGGTTCCTTTCGTGCTCATGAACCGCCGCGTGCCTGGCTACCCATCGGCCACCTGCGACGATGTCATCGGCGGCCAGCTTGTGGCCGACCATCTGTGGAGCAAGGGGCATCGGAACGTCGCCGTGATCGCCGGTGAACCCTATGCGAGCACCGCGGTTGACCGGACGGCCGGTTTCGTGGATCGATGGCATGCCCTGGGGGCAAAATTCCCCAGGAAGCCGTGGTGTGGTCCCGGTTCGACACCGCCGGAGGGCGGGAAGCTGCCGAGACCATCCTGACCGACTGCTACCCTCACCCCACTGCCCTGTTCGCCGTCAATGACTTTGCCGCGATCGGCGCCATGGGGGCAATACGATCCCACGGCCTCACCGTCGGCCGGGACGTGGCCGTCGTGGGCTTCAATGACACCTCCCTGGCCTCGGAGCTCCCAATCCCCCTCACCTCTGTCCGCTCGCCCATGCTCGATATCGGGCGGACGGCGGTGCAGCTCCTGAAACGGCTTCTGGACGGTGAACGCGTCGAATCCGTCCGGTTGAAACCAACCCTGCGCGTCCGCGAAAGCAGCGCATAAGGCAACGGCCCCTCGCCCGCGCTGGACATTTGCCTTACTGATGCAGGCGTCACGACTCCGAGTGAGCCTACAGGCAGCCCGGACTTCGCCGCCGGAAAGATGCATCTGTCGGAGCACCGCATCCGCCCATTACGGCAGGGCCAGCGCTTCAGCCGTCTGCCAATCGGGAGGGAGATGGCTGCCGTGGTTCTTCGTCCGAGCCGTCAGCTTCCCGAATCGGATCTGTTGTGTCGTAGGGATTCGTCAACGATTTCCCGTACGCCCAGTCTTCACCCGGCCGCGCTGGGCCGGGCCCAGGGATCGAAGAGACGCTGCTTCGCGGAGCCGACACAGCTCCGGACTGCTTTCCTCCACCGGCTCCGCCTGCTAGCCGCCAGGTGATCGCGTCAGCCCGCGGTGCGAAAAACTATCTCTTGCCTCCGACCCTGCTCCTTGATCGCATGTTTCAGACCCGCCGTGTGTGGCTGCTGTCTCCTTGATTGAGCATCGGACTCCCCTGGTATTTGGCAAAGTGAGGTTCAATGGCCCACGCGGCCCGGTGCAGAAGACGGGCCAGCAATGCCTGCAGGCGGACCAGCCGTCTGCGGGTGCGTCCGGCGGGTCGTGGAGCGATAACCGGGGCATTTGGCAACGCGCTGCGTGCTTCGTGGTTGATGGACTTGATGACTGCGCAAGCCATCATGAGTGAAAAATCCATAGTTCTCTTCTGTCGTTTAGTGCGCACCGAAATACGCCCTTTTGCCCGGGCATCCTTCGGGCGGGGATCAGTGGGGTTTCTGCGACGACTCATCCGGAAACCGGTTCGGTCGAGTCTCTCCAAACGACACTATCCGGCCAGGGGCAACATGTCAGCAGCCGTGACTCTCCCTGGTTTTCCTAGGACTGAGCGACCTACCTTCCCTGTGGAAGCCCGAATCCGGCAGCGGAGAATTGAAGGCATGGGGCGCCGGGCGCTCCACATGGACGCCGGGCGAGCATGCCCACATGATGGCCCTTCTGGAGAACTGTGCGATATCCCAGCGCCCGCCCGTTTCCGGGCAGCAAGTACGGCCGGCCCTGCACCAGCTTGCCGTGGGATCTCTTCGCGTGGACATCGGGCGTCACCCCAACGACGCACAGGCCAGTCAACTCGTCGGCGAACTCGCGGCGTCCAGCGAGCACTTCCGCAAGCGGTGGGGCAGCGCACCGGGTGGCAAAAGCATCGGCGGGAATTGCGCGGCTGCACGATCCCGTCGTCGGGAACTTGGAACTGAATGTTGAAGACCTGGTACTGCCCGGCGATCCGGATCAGACGCTAAGGGTGGACTCCGCCCCGCCAGGTTCGTCCTCGGCGGATTCACTCACGTTGCTTGGCAGCTTCGGCGCCGGAACCGGCACCCCTGAAGCTGCACAAGCATCCAAAGAAGGGACGGGTCCGACGCTACCAAGACCCCTGATTCCCGAACCCCTACCTGACCAAACGGTTGCACAAGGCCATCAACAGGCTGGCGGCAGCCGATCGGCCGACGAAACAAATCGGAGGGGACCGGCTCGTCAGCGACGGATGGTGCCCCAGCCGTTTGACCTTTTGCTTTGATACCGGGGTTCACCTTGTAGAACGCTGGAATCCTGCCATCCTCTTGTGCCTGGGCGGGTGTCAGTGCTGGAAGGCGATGCCTTCCAGCATCTACGGGCCATTGCGACTGAGTGGGGAGCTATGTTCGTTTACGGCGGAGCCCTTACCGAAGCCGAGTCCGAGTTCCCACTCCCCCAATCTGCGTGCTCTGACGCTGGGGTGTGCTCTCGCGGTGCCAAAATTCCCTGTCACCGGGTTCGGTCACCGCCGATGAGGTCGAGAGGATCGACGAATTTGCCGTCGAATCCGACATCAATCTCTGGGCCAAGGCCCTGCAGGCCTAAACCATGCGGGTGCGTTGAGCGCAGGGTTCCTCCAGGCGGAGGAACAATTATTGAGCCACAGTTGGGGATCCCCACGAAGTCACTCCGGCACCCTCCGCGGGACGCGCGCAGTCTTGCGCCAACCCCAGTCCACCCCACCCGGGTGGCCAACCGCTGTCCCGGATAGTCCACCCGGCAAGGTAGTAGCCAGCCACACCACGTCTGGAGCGAAACTGAGGTCAGTCCTCGATGTGGCCTGGCTCATGCAGTCACATGTCGAGGCCAACAATCAAGAAAGATGAGAAGGATCGAACGATGAGAACCGCCGTAGGCCTCACCGTGGTGATCACCTCGGGAACGCTGCGGTTCGACAGTTTGACGAAGGCGAGCCACCGTCCCGAGGTCCATCGGCCCCAGTTGCCAACAACTATTGATGGGCTATTGATCGGCGCAGCTTCGTGATTTCCACTCGCCCACAGCCCGGGCCGCGAAGGACCGGCAATGCCTGCGTCTTCCCTCTTGTCCCAGAGGGTTCGGGCAATGTGGCGTACAAGTTCAATGCACGTTAGATGATTAGAAGAGGATTATGGATTATTCGCTGATGATGGCCGCATACGCCATCAGCACAATGAAGCACGAGGGCCGCAGTGCGTTGCCGGATGCGCCTGTTGTCGTGGAACAGCGCGTCGGGCACGCCCACAGAAGGCTGGCTCGACTGCGGGGTTGGCTGGCGAGCGTTCTACACCAAGTCGCGTGGGCAATTGAGCCTGACCCGGCTGTAGCTGAGCCCCGGCAGTAAGGCAGCGCTGCCGTCGCCGTGGACGCCGGGTCTGATGGGTTGTTAGTCATCGACACGAGTTCAACCTTTGGCTTGCTCACGGGTCTATCAGGTGGCTCGAGCGGCGAGAACCCGTTGCTCCGGTGTCAACAGCAACCTGGAACTGCCCGGTGGCGGCAGGGTGGTTTCAACCTGGCGCGAATTCTAGGGGACGCCGTTCAATGGAGGCGTCCGCGGTATCGCAGGTGCAGCGCCGCGGGTGGCGCTGGCGGTTCCCACTCGGTCCATGCCCCGGTGGACCGAAAGGTTGTGGCTGCGGCTGCGGCTACGGCGGCCGCAAGGCACGCGGAGAGCGCAAGATCCAAGGGGCCGAGGCCGCTGACCACAAGAGCTGCACCCGCCGCGCCGCCGAGGAACATCGTCAGCACCGGAACGGAGCGCCGCCCCCACCGGCTGCCGACCCGCGCGGCGGTGTCTGCGGCGATTCCGATGATCGTCAGGGTCAGGACGCTAGTCGCCAGATCCGGCACCTGCAGTGACCGCGCCGTCGCGTTCTGCAGTCCCAGTGCCACGCCAAGAATTGCGATAAGCACCGCAAGATGAACGCCTACATACGGCTGCGGCGCGATGAGGCTTGCAAGCCAGGCACCCGCGAGCACCGCGGATTCGATAGCGGAAGCGACACTGAGCAGACGGCCTCGGTGGCTATGGCGAGCAATCAGGTTGCCGCCAATCCAAGCTCCGATCATGACCGCACCCGCAGAGAGCAGCAGCGCCCACCAGGTGAATCCAGGGGCGCCTCCGAGCGCGAAACCCCCGAAGACAATATTGCCCGTCATGTTCGCAACCAGCACCCTCCCTAGGCACAGGTAGCTGAACGCGTCGACGAGCCCTGTCACGATCGTCAGGACCAGAAGGAGCGGGGACAGGGGGCCGTGACGGTCTCCGCGCCGCGGGACAATCAGGCGTCCCGCCTCGGACAGCTGGCTGTCGTGGGTATCGGCTTCGCACCTAGTCATGCGGTCCCTCCCCGCCCGGCTGCATCCTGAAACGCGCGGATGAATTACGTGTCCGTCCCGTGCCCGCGATTCCGAGCATGGCCGGGCCGCGCGCCGAGTCCTTGCCCGGCACTGTTGCCGAGCGGGCTCTGCCCTGCCGGCCCGCCAAGAACTCGTCTGGGCCTGGCAGATAGGAACCCATGCGGGCGGCCCTCGGCCTCCTGGATGTCATGCCACCCAGACGGTCTTCAGGTTGCAGAACTCCCGGATTCCCTCCATGGACAGCTCACGGCCATAGCCGGAGCGCTTGATCCCGCCGAACGGAAGCTCCGGATAGGAGATCGTCATACCGTTGACGAACACGGCGCCAGCCTGGAGCTCGCGCACGGCATGGTCGATCTCGGCGTCGTCGTTGCTCCAGAACGCCGAGCCCAGGCCGAAATCGAGACCGTTTGCGATCCGCAGGGCTTCGTCGAGGTCCGCCGCTCGGTAGACGGAGGCAACCGGGCCGAAGGCTTCCTCGGCCCAGAGCCGCATCTCCGGGGTGAGGCCTGGATATCATCGCCAAGGTGCGCGCAACGGGCGCGAAGAACATTAGACTACTCGCAGACTTTTACCATCTGGCGGTCAACGGTGACGACGTAGCCGACGTCATCGAAAACCACGCTTCGGACTTCGGTCACATCCAGATTGCGGACGCCCCCGGGCGCAGCGAACCCGGCACGGGAAACCTGCCTCTGGATGCATGGATCGGCCTGAGCATCGAACTCGGTTATACCGGGCATATCGGCCTCGAATACAAGGCCACCGCTGCGGAACCATTCGGCTGGCTGCGGGAAGCCAAGGCAATCCGATCTGCGCACATTCGTACGTACTAACAAACGCTTCAGGAAATGGACATGAACAATGAATGCTGTTCCCCGGAGAGTCGCCGTAATCGGGCTGGGAATCATGGGTCTGCCGATGGCCGTCAACCTGCTCAAGGCCGGCCATCCAGTCACGGGTTTCAACCGCAGCCAGGGCAAGATCGACCAGTTGGTCAGTGCCGGGGGCGCGGGCGCCTCCGGCACCGCCGAAGCCGTCAAGGACGCCGACGTCATCATCACGATGGTGCCGGACTCCCAGGACGTCGAGGCGGTCGTCAGTGGCCCGGACGGTGTCTTGCCAACGCCCAAAAGGGTGCCTACTGGGTTGACTGCAGCACCATCCGACCCGATGTCAGCGTCCAGTTGGCCGCGGCGGCGCAGAAAGCCGCCATCAAGGCTCTGGATGCTCCTGTTTCCGGCGGCGAGACAGGCGCCATTGAGGGCAATCTCTCCATCATGGTCGGCGGCGAAACCGCCGATGTCGAGGCCGTTCGGCCGGTCCTTGAGGCCATTGGCAGCACCGTGGTTCACGTTGGTCCGTCCGGCTCCGGGCAGACGGTGAAGGCGACCAACCAGCTCATCGTTGCGGGCACCATTGAGCTTCTGGCCGAGGCGCTGGTCTTCCTTGAGGCACATTCGGTGGACACTCGGGCCGCCATCAAGGTTCTCGCCGGTGGTCTGGCCGGCAGCCGGGTCCTGGACCGCAAGGCCGCCTCGATGATCGCCCGCAAGTTCGAGCCGCGCTTCCTCGTGGATCTGCATCACAAGGACCTGGGCATTGTCACCGCCGCCGCCCGCGAGGCCGGCGTCGCCATCCCGCTGGGTGCGATGGCGGCGCAGTTGATGGGGGCGGTGCGCGCCCAGGGGCACGGCTCCTTGGATCATTCGGCGCTTATGCTCCTAGTCGAGCGACTTTCCGCCCGGTCCGCGAGTTGAAGACTCGACCGATCAATCTTTCCTGCCAGTCGGCCGCATCAGAGAACTGAGCTTGTTGCCTCCGAGAAAAACAGATGCGATCGGATGCAGTACCGCCTTCCCAGCCAAAGCAGGTTCATGTAGCTCTTACCTGGCCAGCCATAAATGATTGAGAAGCCAGGAACGTCAAGACGTGCGAAATGGAGAAAAGTGCCGCTCCAGGATCAATCCTGGAGCGGCACTCCGTTAGCGAGGTTGCCGGAATCAGGGGAGTTTTATGTCCGTGGAATCCGGATGACGGCCGGACCCACGCGGTCGGCCAAGAGCTGTACATTAAGCTTGCCGCCGTCGTAGGTGATGGTAGCGCCGCAGCCTTCAACGGTGGCATCTTCCAGGCGCACTCCAGTGGGTGCCAAATCGGTTGCCGTCGTGCTTTCATCGAGGGAATCGACGAAGGCCACGATTTCGGTTCCGCGGTCGATCCACCGGATCCAGGGTTCGTCCGCGGGCACGGCAACGGCGGGATCCAACGGAGTGGCTCCAACCAGGTACTGTTTTCCGGCGGACATCCAGGCACCCAGCTCCGTGAGGGACTGACGTTGGATTGCCGGGATGGTGCCGTCCGCCTTCGGCCCCACATTGAGCAGGAAACGTCCGCCGCGCGAAACAACGTCGACGAGCTGGCGGGCAAGCTGTTTGCCGGAAAGCGACTGTTCCGTTCCTTCGACCTGGTTGTAGCCGAACGAGAAGCCTATGCCGCGGCAGTTCTCCCATGCGTCAAACGACTCTGCATCCTTATGTGCTTCGTATTCACTGGTGCCGTAGTCCTGGTGCGTGGTACTGCCCCACCTGTCGTTGACTACGCCCGTCGGACAGGCGGCATAAAACTCCTTGAACAGTGTGCCCAGACCGCCCGGTCCAAAATGCTTTCCGGCGTCGGGCCATTCGATGTCATTCCAAAGAATTTCCGGCCGGTACCGTTCAATCAGGTCGGCCACGTGGTCGTAGGCATATTGGGCGTACCCGGGGTCCCTGGGCCGGTCGGTGTCGTGTACGCTGTCCGTGCTCATGTGCGGTGGGAAGGGGCGGACGTGCCAGTCCAGTCCTCCGGAGTAGTAGAGGCCCAAGTGCATGCCCTGTTCTTTGACCGCGCCGGCAATGGCGCCAATCAGGTCCTGCTTCGGGCCGCGGTGAACCACGTTGCGTCCGTTCGTTCCCGGCGCATCCCACAGGCCGATACCATCATGGTGTTTGGTGGTTGGTATTACGTAGTCGGCGCCGGCTTCCTTGAACAATTCGGCCCAGCTGGCAGGGTCAAAATTTTCGGCGTGCCATTGGTCGAGCAACTCGTCGTAGGGAATGCCGCCGTGTACTTCCTGATGGTGCTTCTGTGCCGGGCTTCCGTCGATTCGGATGGTGTTCATGTACCACTCGGCGTAGGCATTGTGCGTGAACCACTCGCGTGGGTCCTTTATGGTTCCCAGGGCCCCAATGGGTTCGGCCCAAGCCGGGACTGAGTAGGCTCCCCAGTGGATGAAGATGCCGAAGGGTGCATTGCGGAACCATTCGGGCAGGTCCCGTTTTAGCTGGGCCCATTCTTCCGGGGCAGCTGGCTGGGTTTCTGTGGACGTGCTGGGCTGAGACATCAGACTCCGATTCATTGTTGGTGATACAGTGCGCTAACTTTTCTTTAGGTCTTGGGGCGGATCCGGGTGGGTTCAGCGGCCGCCCAAGCCGCCCATACTGATGCCCTTGACCAGTTGTTTCTGTAAGACGATGACGATGACCAGGCTAGGCAGCACGGCCAATGTCGAAGCTGCCATGAGCGGGCCCCAATCGGTTCCTCGTTCGCCGGAGAACATGGACAGGCCGAGCGGGATAGTGCCCTGGGTATTGTCGTTGATTACGATCAGGGGCCACAGGAAGCTGCCCCAGTAGTCAATGAAACTGAAGACACCGACGACGGCGAGCGGGGCCTGCACTAGTGGCAGGATGATGCTCCACAGGATGCGGAAGGAACCTGCGCCGTCGATGCGGGCGGCTTCCTCGTAGTCCAGTGGCAGGGTCAGGAGGAATTGGCGGATCAGGAAGGCGCCGAAGGCGCCGAAGGCGAACGGCACGATCAAGGCAACGAGTGAGTTCACCAGGCCCAGCTTGTTCATCATGATGTACAGGGGGATCACGAGTACCTCATGCGGCAGTACGAGAGTGCCCAGGAATAGCAGGAACAGCCTGTCCCGAAAGCGGAACCGGAACCGTGCGAAGGCATAAGCCGAGAGCAGTGAAACGGTCGTGGTCAGCAGGGCCCCGCCCAGGGCCACAATGAAGCTGTTCACGATGATCCGGGCGAAGGGGATGACCGTCCATGCCGTGTTGTAGTTCGACCACTCCAGGTGTGATCCCAGGAAATTGGCACCGGTGGAAAAGACTTCCTCGGTGGATTTCAAAGATGTTGCCAGCATCCAAATGAACGGGAAAATGAATCCCAGGCCCACGACGATCATCGCGGTTCGGCTGATGATCCGCCCTCTGCGGCCTCGGCTACGATCGCGCTTTCCTGTCTGGGGGTCAGTTCGTGTCAGGATGTCAGTTGTCATAGTTGACCCACCTCTTTTGCTGGGAAAATTGCAGGGCCGTGATCAGCATGACGATCACGAACAGGATCCAGGCCAGCGACGAAGCATAGCCCATCTTGTCGAAGGAGAAACCGTTGCGGTACAGGTAGAGCACGATGGTGTTCGTCGACTCCCCTGGGCCACCAAGGGTAAGCAGGTACGGCTGGGTGAAGACCTTGAAGGAGCCGATGATCGTCATGACGGTGCAGAAGAACAGCGTCGGTGACAGCATGGGAAAGACAATCCGGTAGAAACGCTGCCATGGTCCTGCACCATCAATCGTCGCGGCTTCGAGCAGGCCGGGAGAGATGTTACTCAACCCCGCTCCCAGGACGAAGATGTTGTAGCCGATCCCCTGCCATAGCGACATAGCGATCAGGGACGCCATGGCAAGGTTGCTGTCACTGAGCCAGGACGGTCCGTGTATGCCGATTCCGGCCAGTCCCGAGTTCACGACACCGTTGTCACTGAGCATCAACCGCCAAACCAACGCATTGGCCGTCATCGGCGTAACAACGGGAATGAAGAACAACACCCGGAAGAAAGGCCCCCATTTGCCAATGTGATGCAGCCAGGTGGCAAGACCGAGGGAAATTCCGAGGTTTAAAACCGTGTAGCAGACGGCGAAGATGAGCGTGTTCCCCAGCACGGTCCAAAAGACCGGATCCGAACTGAAAAGCGAGGCGTAGTTGTCAAAACCCACAAACTCCGGGTCCCCGAACAGGGGCCACTTGTACAAGCTGATAACCAACGATGCGACCAACGGGATGATGATGAAAATGAGGAAGCCGAGCATCCCCGGGGCGAGATACAGAGCTGCCAGCCGACCCTGAACGCGGCCTTGGATTCGTTCGGGCGCAGCGGCTGGGGCTGCGGGCATGGCTTCGCTGTTTACTTCAGGCAGAACAATCATGAAATGGACCTAACGCATCATGGATGGACCAGGGTGGTTGACTCCGCCGGCCCGCGGTAACCCGCAGGGCCGGCATGTCACCTATTTCGCGGAACTCGCAACGCTATTCAGGATGGTTTCGGCGGATTTCGTGCCGCGGAATCCCTCAACCGAGTACTGGGTGAACAGGGTTTCGACCTGGTTCCAGTTCTTCGTTGTCTGCAGCGGCTTGCCGTTCTTGAGTAGTGTTTCGATGGTGGAGACATCAGCGGCGGGTTTAGTTCCAGCCCAAGCCGTCATCGCAGCCTGAAGCGTGGGTACGTTTCCGTGGCCTGCACCCACGGCCCCAATAACGTCGGCGGTGGTGATCTTCATAATGTTCGCGAATGCGGCTTCCTTATCCTGGCAAGAGGCAGCAATGCCGAAGCCTGAACCTTGGATCATGGAAATCGGGTTCCCGGACGTGGACGGAATAACGGCAACTCCGACCGTGCCCTTGGTTTTGGTAGTGAATGTCTGGTACATCCAGGGGCCGCCGAAGGTCATTGCCGCTTGACCGCTCATGAACTGCTGCTGCGAGACATCCACAACGTCGGACGCCTGCGGGGCTTGCGCAACGTGTTCCTTGTTGACCAGGTCGAAGGTGAACTGCACGTCTTTGACGAAGTCGGGGTTGGTGATATCCAGATTGCCGTCCTTGACGGGGTAGTGTCCGTCCGCGAATGCCAATGCCGGAGCCGGGCCGTTGACGAACTGCGGCGGGAGCGAAAGTCCGTAAACGCCGTTCTTGGTCAGTGCCTTCGCATCGGAGATGAACTGCGCTCGGGTGTAGTTCTCCGTCGGATACTTCAGCCCGGCAGCTTGGAACAGGTCCTTGTTGTAGTAGAGAACAAAAGGCGCTGCATCGTAAGGTATCGCCCGGAGTTTACCGTCGACGGTCATGCCCTGAATCATCGCCTGGTTGTACTTGGAGGGGTCGATATTGTTCTTCTTCGCCAGATCATCCAGGGGCGCCAGCAGGTCTTTTAGCTCCTGTGCCCGGGCCCCCTGGGTGGTAATGATGCAGGGCGCGCCAGGGCTGGCCTCACGGGTTTTGACCTTGGTCCAGTAGTCAGGGAAGCTGGGTCCCTCCAGGGTGAGGTTGAAGCCGGGATCGGTCTTCTTCGCTGCGTCAATGAATGACTGCCATTGTGAGCGGTCATTCTCATTAGAGATCCAGGTATATATGGCCGAGGCGGCAGAACTTGCGCCGGGGCCGCTGACTGCAGCTCCGCTTGAGCCGCAGCCACCCAAGGTTAGAGCCGCAACAGCCGAGAAGGCGATAGCGCTGACAACGCGGCCAGCGGGGAGGTTTCGCGACACTGGGAAAACCTTTCAGTAGAAAACAGAGAAGGGTCGTCGCACAGCGCTCCATTCGAAAACGTCTTCACCAAACATCTTCTGCGTTGCGTGACGGGGGTCTCATCAGAATGCAATGCAGATCACGGGAAGTCAAGGTTGTTTTGCGATATTCATCCGATCTTTACTGAACTTGTAAGCCTAGATGGAGCGCGTCAGTGGCATAATCGGAAAAAATGAGCCTAAACATCGGATGTATCATCAGATTCAGCTGCGCGCAGTTGCCGTCGTCGCGGTCGTGCCGCCCGTTCGGATTTCAGGCGTGTCAGTATCGGTCAGGGCGCCAGGCGGGATATCCCGCACGTAGTCTTCAACGGCATACAGATGGCTTGCCATGCGGACTCGGGCACGCTCGGGATCTTGCAGCCGCAGGGCACGGAGTATTTCCAGATGTTCCCGGTGGGTGTCTCTCAGGCCGACTTTGTCGTGGGTAGAGCGCCACATTCGGCCGCGGAGAGTCCGCCCCGACAACGCCTCAATCAGAGCCGACAGGACCCGGTTTCCGGAGGCCTCGGCGATGAGACGATGGAACTCCATATCGGCTTTCAGAGCCGTCTCGTGGTCGGTTGGATCCGCATTGATCGCGGTATCGGCCACCATGAGAAGTGCTTCCGCCCGTTCCAGTTCCTCTTGCGAGATCCTCCGCGCAGCAGCACCGGCGGCCTCCGTCTCCAGGGACCGTCGGACGGCGTGGACCTCTCCCGCTTGTTCACCTTCCTGCAGACTGACCCAGAACTCCATGGCGGACAAGAGTTCTGCGGGCTCCAGTTGAGTGACGAAAGTACCCGCCCCCTGGCGGGTTTCAATTATTCCCATAGTGGACAGGGCGCGGATGCCCTCACGCAGCGAGCCGCGGGAGACTTCCAGTGAAGCCGCCAGGTCCTTCTCAATCGGTAGCCGCTCACCGGGAACCAGCCGCCCGCTCGAAAGCATCTGCTTGATCCTGCTGATGACCACCTCGGTCTGGGACATCGGCGCAGTTGTCATCTCGGTGAACTCACTTCCTAGAGGCGCTACCTTCAGTAAACCGGGGATTACCAGATAATCATCGGATGTATCTATGGACATTGCACCCAGATCCTGTATATTTCTCATACCAGTCCATTATTCATCAGATCTATCTGTTCTGTACAGGATCAAGGCTACAAGACTGTGGTCGACAAGACTGCGATCTAAGGGGAACCATGACAACCATTACCGGATTCGACGTTTACGACGTTAGATTCCCCACCTCGTCGTCCGCCGACGGCTCCGATGCCATGAACAAGGATGCCGACTATTCGGCCGCCTACATCGTGCTGCACACGGATGATCCGGACACCTTCGGGTGCGGGTTCACCTTCACTATTGGTCGGGGTAATGATATCTGTGCAGCGGCCATCGAGCAGCGGGCCCTGCCGCTGTTAGGAGGCGAAGCCGCACAGCTTTGTGATACTCCCGGTACGACATACCGGATGTTGAAGCAGGATTCCCAGCTCCGCTGGCTGGGCCCGGACAAGGGCGTGGAACATCTGGCTCTTGGCGCGGTCATGAACGCGGTCTGGGACATGGCAGCGCGAAGGGCCGGATTACCGCTGTGGAAACTCCTTGCCGGAATGACGCCGGAACAGTTGGTGGACGCAACCGATCTCAGCTACCTGTCCGATGTCCTGACCCGTGATGAAGCCATTGACATGCTGGCCAAGCTGGAGCTGACCAAGCAAGAACGCATCGACCAGCTGGAGTGGACCGGGTATCCCTGCTACACAACGTCCGCCGGCTGGCTCGGCTACTCTGACGATAAGCTGCGACGGTTGTGCCAGGAGGCCGTCGATGAGGGCTACCGGCACATCAAACTGAAAGTCGGTGCCAATCTTGAGGACGACATTCGCCGACTTGGCATCGCCCGGGAAGTTATTGGTCCCGACGCCAACCTCATGATCGACGCCAACCAGGTTTGGGACGTCCCGGAGGCGATCGCCTGGGTCCGCGAACTGGCCCAGTTCAAACCATTGTGGATCGAAGAACCCACCAGTCCCGACGATATTCTTGGGCATGCGGCGGTCCGGGAGGCGGTCGCTCCGGTCGGGGTTGCCACCGGAGAACACGGAATGAACCGGGTGCTCTTCAAGCAGCTCTTTCAGGCCGGCGCCATCGATTACTGTCAGCTGGATGCCTGCCGGCTGGGCAGCGTAAATGAAATCCTCGCTGTGCAGCTTATGGCTGCCAAGTTCGGGATTCCGGTCAACCCGCACGCAGGTGGGGTTGGATTGTGCGAACTCGTACAGCACTTGTCCATTTTTGACTACATCGCGGTGTCCGGGGATCTGACGGGTCGGGTCACCGAATTCGTCGACCACCTCCACGAACACTTCACTGACCCGTGCCTGGTCTCCGACGGAGCATACGTTCTACCCTCCAAGCCCGGCTATTCGGCACAAATGTTCCAGGCTTCACTGGACCGTTTTGCCTACCCGAACGGCTCGTTCTGGGCCGCTACGCCCCGGGGATCAACGGAACGGAGCAGGCGAGCGAGGCGCGTAACCGAGGGAACCGCCTTCGCCTCAGTCAGATCAGGGGAAATATCGTGATCAACTACGAACTCATTCATCCGACCCTCCTGATGGCCCTGGCGCAATCGGGTCATGGCACACAGATTCTCATCGCGGATGGAAACTACCCCCACAACACCGGAGGCCCGACGGGCGCTGTTCGTGTGCCGCTGAACCTCCGGCCCGGGCTCCTGAACGTGGACCAGATCCTCGAAGTGCTTGTTACGGCCATACCCATCGAGGCTGCGGCAGTGATGAGCCCGCCGGACGGCAACGATTCCCCGGCAGTTCGTGGCTATAGGGAACTTCTCGGCCCTTCGGTGGTCGTGACGTCCTACCCGCGGTTCGATTTCTATGACGCCGCACGCAGTCCGAGCGTGGCCGTCATTGTCGCCAGCGGGGACATCCGCCAGTATGCAAACCTGCTCCTGACTATAGGTGTGAAAACAAGTGCAGGCTGAGGATCGCGATGAACATTGTTGATTCCCATCTGCACTTTTGGGATCCATCGGTACTGAACTACCCCTGGTTGGAGGGCGCGCCACGACTTAATAGGGCGTACGTGCCTACCGACCTGGACACCGGGAGCGTGGGTGTCGGCCGGATTGTTTTTGTAGAAGGCGACTGCTCACCCCAGCAGAGCATCGCGGAAGTTGACTGGGTCAGCGGAATGGCCGACGTCGTACGCCGGGTCGGCGGCATCGTTGCTTTTGCGCCCATCGAATCCGGCCTCAGGCTCGCCACGCACCTCGGGTCGCTGCGGCAACGGCCACTTGTGAAGGGTGTGCGCAGGCTCTTTCAACAAGAATCGCCCTCGTTCATCACCGATCAGGCTACGGTCGCAGGTGGACGGGTGGTGGCCGAATCAGGGCTGACCTTTGACGCCTGTGTTCGGCACGATCAGCTGCCGGCTTTGGCAGCCTTCGCTCGAGTTCTTCCGGAGTTGCCGATCGTTCTCGATCACATGGGTAAACCGCCCATTTCTTCCGGCGAACTTTCGCCCTGGCGTGCCAATCTCAAGCGGCTGGGCGCACTACCCAATGTCTTCCTTAAGCTCTCAGGCGCCGCCCCGGAAGCCGATCCGGACAGGGACCTCCGCAGTCAGGTCATGCCGTTCCTAATGACGGCGCTGGAGACCTTCGGGGCAGAGAGATGCATGTTCGGCAGCGATTGGCCCGTCTCCCGCGCCGCGCGGTCCTCGGATAACGGCTATGACAGCTACGGCGAATGGGCCGACATCGTCCTGCATCAGGCTCTCGAAGGCGCCACCGAGGCAGAACTGGCCGCCATCGCACACGACACGGCCACAAGGTTTTACCAACTCGATCAGTGAAAGAGAGCGGCGAAGTGAATACGCGTACCATTCCGGGAACGAGCGTTGAGATACCGACTCTGGGCTTCGGCGCAGCCCCCATTGGAAACCTTTACCGGGAGGTCTCCCATCGGGAGGCGGTCGATGCGGTAGTCGCTGCGTGGGACCGAGACATCCGCTACTTTGACACGGCGCCTCACTATGGGCTCGGACTTTCCGAACGCCGAGTCGGCGAAGCGCTGGGAGGGCGTCCCCGGAACGAATACATCCTTTCAACCAAAGTGGGCCGATTACTGCGCTCGAACCCGGCACCGACAGGGCGTGACACCGAGGGCTTCGACGTGCCCGATGATTTGACCCGGGTTCGGGACTACTCCCGCGACGGCGTGATGCGCTCCATTGAAGAAAGCCTCGACCGTCTGGATACCGATCGGATCGATATCGTCTACATCCATGACCCCGACGACTACTGGGCTGAAGCCCTGAACGGTGCCGTTCCGGCACTGGCCTCGCTCCGGGACCAGGGCGTAATCGGCGCGTACGGCGTTGGTATGAACCAGGTCGAAATGCTGCACCGGTTCGTTACCGAAAGCGACATCAATGTCATCATGCTCGCCGGACGATACACCCTGCTGGAGCAAGGCGCCGCCGCTGAGCTTATCCCAGCCTGTATCGAACGACACGTAAGTATCGTCAACGTCGGCGTCTTCAACTCGGGATTGCTCTCCAAGAACAGAGTCTCACCCGATGCCACCTTCAACTATGAGCGGGCACCGAAGGATCTCGTTCGCCGGGCGAGCGAACTGGCCGAAATCTGTGAGGCCCACGGCACAACGCTGCCCGCCGCCGCCATCGCCTTCTCGTTCCAGAATCCAGCGGTCACCAGTGTTGTCTTGGGCATGCGCACCCCCGAACAGGTGAAACGGAACCTGGACCTCACGGAGGTACCGGTACCGGACGCCCTCTGGGACGAACTGCGCCATCGCGGCCTCATCCTCTGATTCGTGGTCTCGACTTGTTTCAAAAGGAGGATATTTCGTGAGCACAGTGCTTGTCACCGGGGCGACAGGGTTTATCGGATCCAGGCTCGTCCGTCAGCTGCGTGAAAATCATGACGTTATCGCCTTTGCCAGGGGGGAAGTCACAGAAGCTTCGGTGAGCCTTCGCGGCGACTTCTCCGCTGCCGAGGATCTCGCCCAGCTCGATGGATACGACATCGACGCCGTTGTGCATCTGGCGGGCGTTACCGGGGGCAGCTCAGAGGAAGACGCCTTCCGTGTCAATGTGGCCGGGTCCCGCCGGTTTTTCCGGTACGCGATCGACCACGGGATAAATCACTTCGTGGTGGCAAGTTCGATCGCCGCCGCTGGTTGTCTCTCGGATGAATTCCTTCCCTCGGACCTGCCCATCCCGGATGACCATCCTGGCCGTGCCTTCGATGCGTATGGTCTCTCGAAGTCCCTGATGGAGTCCACCATCAGGTATTTCGGACGAACTGACCCCGGCCTCGAGTTCACGGTTTTCCGCATCGGCGTCGTACTGCCGGAGGAGGCGGAACCTGCAAAACCGGAGGCTCTGCAGACAATGAACCGGCCGTTTTGCCAGATGGGGACCATCGCCGCATCCGATGTTGTCGACGCCATTGCCCTGGCAGCCACGCACCCCATCGGCCCCGGAGTGCGGCAAATGAACCTCGTCGCACCGTTGGCCGGAGCCCCCATCCCAACAGCCGAAGCCCTGCGCGCTGTGCTCGGTGCCAAAGCCGATGCCTTGGACCTTTCGTTCTATGAAAGCCCCGGCAACTCCGATGGCCCGTTGTACGCCGTCGACCGGCTATACCACGTTTATGGTTTCCGCCCACAGGTCAACGTGCGGACAATGCGTAACTTTACCGACGACCAGTATCCATATCTTCCCCCAGCAAGGAGCACAAGCCGATGAAGTTCGCCCGTATTGGTCTGCCCGGCGCCGAAGTGCCTGCCCTCTTTCACGAAGGCAAGTACTACTCTCTGGCAGGCGTTACCACCGATATCGATGCCGAGTTCTGGGAGTCGGGAGGTCCGGCCGAGTCAGCCGCGGCCTTGGCCTCGGGGTCGCTGCCTGAGTTGAGTGCGGATGACACTCGTCTCGGTGCTCCGATCACGCGGCCTTCCTCAGTGATCTGCGTTGGAATGAACTACGCCGCGCATGCCGCTGAGTCCGGGTCCGAACCGCCGGCGGTTCCGATCATTTTCCACAAGGCACCGAATACTGTGGTCGGGCCTTACGACGACGTCGCCATCCCACGCGGCTCGTCCAAGACGGACTGGGAAGTCGAACTCGGCGTCGTGATCGGCAAGCGTGCCTCGTACCTTGGTTCGCCGGCCGAAGCCGATGAATACATTGCGGGTTTCGTCAACGTCAATGACCTTTCCGAGCGTGAATTCCAGCTCGAAATTTCGGGCGGTCAATGGTCGAAGGGTAAGAGTTGCGCGGGTTTCTGCCCCACCGGGCCGTTGCTGGTCACCCCCGGCGAGCTTGACCACGGCAATCTGCGGCTGCGCAGCTGGGTGAATGGCGAGCCCCGCCAGGACTCATCCACATCCGATCTGATATTTGACGTCAACACAATCATTTACCAGCTCAGCCAGTACTTGGTTCTCGAGCCTGGAGACCTGATTTGCACCGGCACGCCGGAAGGCGTCGCGCTGTCGGGGCGTTTTCCTTACCTGAAAGCCGGCGATGTCGTTGAAATCGAGGTGGCCGGTCTGGGGCGCCAGCGCCAGGAATTCACAGAAGCTTAGCCAATGAAGGAGCAGCAAATGGAATTTGAAGGACTTAAGGCAATAGTTACCGGCGGGGCGTCTGGTATCGGCGCCGCAACGGTGGAATACCTGCAGGACCGTGCGTGTAAAGTCGCAGTTCTGGACCTGAACCCCGAAAGTGCCCCCGGAGGATCTTTGGGGATTCACTGCGACATATCGAACACTGAGTCAGTCAATGCCGCCGTGGACCAGGCGGCACAGCACCTGGGCGGTATCGACATCGTGATTAACAACGCCGGAATCGGGGCTCAGGGCGATATCACAGCCAACGACGACACAGAATGGGCGCGGGTACTGAACACCAACGTTGTTGGAATCGCGCGCGTGACGCGAGCTGCCTTGCCGCACCTGCGGGAGTCCCGGAATGCCGCGATCGTCAACACGTCTTCCATCGCTGCCACGGCAGGGTTGCAACAGCGGGCGTTGTACTCCGCATGCAAGGGTGCCGTGCACTCACTCACCTTGGCGATGGCGGCCGACCACGTCGGGGAAGGTATCAGGGTGAACTGTGTCAGTCCCGGCACTGCCGACACCCCGTGGGTCGGCCGGCTGCTTGACTCCGCGCCTGACGCGCAAGCGGAGCGCGCCGCGCTGAATGCCCGTCAGCCTCACGGACGGCTGGTCGCGGCAAAGGAAGTAGCCGCAGCAATCGGATACCTGGCAAGCCCGCTCAACGGCTCCGCCGTCGGCGTCTCGCTTGCTGTCGACGGCGGCATGGGCGGCCTGCGGCTGCGTTCAAAGTAATCCGAGCTCGCATGATTATTTCTTTCAGGGACGCCGTTTCCGCAGGGGCGTTTCCCAGCTTTCCACCGACCATCGAGAGGAAGATCCTTCGTGACCTTTGAAATGCGTACCTACACATCTACCGAGGGTCGGATGGAGGACCTGCTGACCCGCTTCCGGGATCACACCCTCCAGCTCTTCACCGACCACGGGATTCAGAGCCTTGGCTACTGGCATCCTGTGGATCAGGACGACGTTCTGGTCTACCTTGTGCAGCACGAGGGCGACCCCGAGGCCAATTGGGAAGCCTTCAGAACAGATCCCCGTTGGCTAAAGGCCCGTGCTGCCTCCACGGAAAACGGTGAGATCGTCGCAGGCGTTGAATCCGTTTACCTGAAGTCGACAGATTTCTCCCCCCTGAGCTGAACAGTGCGGCGTGAAGGTTCCAACCGCGTGTGGGCTCAAGGGCGAGCGGCTCCCGCTGGTTTCTAAGCGCGACGGCGGCCGTCCGGCTTGGACGGCCGCCGCTGCGGTCTTCGAACAGTCAGAGCTCCGGATGCCCCATGCATGCAGGTGCCGCTTGACACCAGGCAAATCAGGCCCGGAGAAATCAATGAAGCCATCTCATCTAGGATCTAGATGGGGCTAGGGGAACTGTCCAATACTGTCGGTTGGATCCCACTAACTCGTCGAGGTCGTCGCCGTAGACCATGTAGTCACCATCCGCGGGGATGAACTCAAAGTCTTTCCAGTATTTGGCCAGAGACACCTTGGCTACGTCGTTCTCCCGAGTGCTTTCCTTGGCGCCATCATTGGTAGGAAGCGGTGCTGCGCGGAGGACGACAAGGGTGGCGGCCCTCCCGATGGTCCGGAGTGCTGCACGTAGTATTTCGTGCCCTAGCTTGTGGCCGCGGAATTCCGGGACCACCTCAATCGACGAGACCCACATCAGGTCGCCGCCGATCCCAAGCCCGAAATCAACCAGGTCCGGCCGCGGAGGACAGTCGAGGTCCTAGGCCGCGACTTCGGACGGCTGGACATTCTTGTAAACAACGTCGGCGGCCTCATCCAACGTTCCGCCATTGGCGACATGGACTTCAGACTCTGGAGGCAGGTTCTGGCCGTCAACTTGGACAGCACATTCCTGATGACTCACTTTGCCCTTCCGCTAATCAATAGAGGCGGCCGCATCATCAACATCGCCTCTCTGGCAGGGCGTAACGGCGGACACGCCGGGGCAACAGCGTACGCAACATCCAAGGCTGCCATCTTTGGCTTTACTCGCGGGCTGTCAAAGGAACTGGCTGCATCCGGAATCACCGTCAATGCCCTGGCCCCGGGCTTCATTGAAGCGACACCCTTCCACGACACCTTCACGACCGCGGAATCCAAGTCCGCCACGGTCGAGACGATCCCGCTCGGAAGGGCCGGAGTTCCTGAAGACGTAGCCGGTGCGGCGTTGTGGCTCGCTTCGGAGCACGCGCACTTCGTCACGGGCACAGTTGTTGACATCAACGGAGGACAGTACTTCGCATGATCACCGGACAACTGACGCATCCGCGCATCATCTCCGCGCTGGCCGCAGCCGGCCACGGCGCCACCGTCCTCATCACAGATGGGCATTATTCAGCAGCCACCGCCGTTGGCCCAAACGCAGAGACCGCACACCTGAACCTGCAGGCCGACTTTCCAACCGTGCCACAGGTCCTGGCCGTCGTTCTGGGCTCAGTGCCCATCGAGAAACTCACTCGGATCACTCCCTCCGCCGATGCAACTCCGTGTCCTGTTCATTCAGAAATCGATGAGCTAATGCCCGAAGGCATCGAGACGGAATTCGTCGACCGATTCGGATTTTATGCCCTGGCCAGGTCCGAGAATCTTGCCCTGTGCATTGTGACGGGCGATTCACGGCGGTTCGCGAACGCTCTACTGACTGTGGGCGTCCTCCAGACGAGCTAACACCCAGGAGCCGGAAGCCCGGCTCCAAACCCGACGACAGGCTCAACAAGTGCCTGAGGAAACACACCCAAGCCGCTCCGCCCGGTTGGCTGAGCGGCTTGGGTCTCCCCTGCGAGCCCGTCGCAGTCGAGCACCCGAGCTATACCTTTCGGTTCCCGACCTTGACCTCTGTCTCATCGCTGGTTTAGGTCGCGAGATTCAAAGTGACGCAGGAGCATTTCGCCCGACTGATTCGCCGGAACGCCGCTAAGAAGGGTGCTAACCCGTAGTCCCGCAGCTTCTACCAGGCTCTGTCTCTACGCCGTCCCTGGGAACGGGCACCCATTCTGGAGGATGGGGCCGCTCCTAGGGGCTGCCCGGCCGCATTCTTCCAAGTGGGCCGTGCCGTGGTTGGTCAGGCGCAAAATTGCTCGGCGAGGGCCTCGCAGCTTCGTCGAACTGTGTCGTCCCATGCCACGGGGTGCGGCGTGCGCATGCAAATAACTCATACGGGCCCGTTGTGCTCAGGTGCGGCCAGGGCCGACTCGGTTACGCGAGGGATAGAAAGAGCTTTTCCAGCTCTTTCCGGTCCAGGCTGGTGTCCTCGCGGGAGATGCATTGCTCCAGGCCGCTGGCGATGATGGCGAAGCCTGCCCGGTCCAGGGCCTTGGAGACGGCGGCGAGCTGGGTGACGATGTCCTTGCAGTCCCGGCCCTCCTCGATCATCCGTGTGACAGCGGCCAGTTGGCCCTGCGCGCGTTTGAGCCGGTTGATCACCGGGGTCAGTTCTGTTGCATCAAGCTGCATCGGGCATCTCCTATCGAGGTCATGACCTCCATCATATACCCCCAGGGGTGTCTTGCATACCCGGAGGGGTATCTGTAATACTCGGTGGGGTATCCAGCCTGTGTCTTGAAAGGACATCCGTGACTTCCCCCTCCCCTTCAGCCAGCCCCACCTTCACCGCACTGGCCCCGGAAACCCTCGAAATCTGGTTCCGTGAACACCAGGACCTCGTGGTGCTCGATGTACGGTCCGCGGCCGAGTTCGAATCGATGCACATCCGCGGCTCCTACAACGTCCCCCTGCCGCTGCTGTCCGAACACACCGAGGAACTCGCCGCCCGGCTGGGCAGCCGCGTTGTGCTTGTCTGCCAGTCCGGGGCACGGGCCGAACAGGCCCGGCAGCGCCTGGATGGGGCCGGCCTCGGCACCCCCTATGTCCTCACCGGAGGGGTTCCCGGGTTCGCCGCGGCAGGCGGCGACGTGCTCCGCGGCAAGGACCGCTGGGACCTGGAACGCCAGGTCCGCCTCGCCGCGGGCTCCCTCGTGGTGCTGGGCCTGGCCGGCGGCAGGTTCGTCTCCCCCAGGATCCGGATGCTTGCCGGCGCGATCGGTGCGGGCCTGACCTTCTCGGCCGCGACCAACACCTGCGCCATGGGCCGGGCCCTGTCGGCCATGCCGTGGAACAAGGCCGCCGCCATAGAGCCCACCCGCGAAACGGCGATCCTGCGACTGCCACGGGCTTCGGCCCGGCAAAGCCCGGCGGCATGATCGCCGCGCTGGCGCTCGGATTGTTGGTCGGCGTCGTGCTCGGCGTCGTGGGCGGCGGCGGGTCGATCATTGCCGTCCCCGCCTTGGTCTATGGCGTGGGTCTGAGCCCTGCGCAGGCCATTCCCACGTCCCTGCTGGTGGTAGGCGTCTCATCGCTGGCAGCCTTGATCCCGCGGTTCCGCGAGGGCATTAACTGGCCCGTGGTCCTGATGGTCGGCGCCGCCGGCATCCCGGCAGCCTGGGGCGGCACGGCCATAGGAAGGCTGCTGGATCCGAACATCCTGATGCTCGCGTTCGCAGCCCTGATGGTGATAGCCGGGATCCGCATGCTGACCCGCACCCGCGAAACCGACGGTTCCTGCAGCACCGGGCCCAACCGGGCCTTCCGCACCTGCGCCCCCAAAGCCGTCGGCGTGGGACTCCTGGTGGGGTTCCTGACCGGACTCCTAGGCGTGGGCGGCGGATTCCTCATCACGCCAGCCCTCACGCTGTTCCTCGGACTGCGCATGAAACAGGCCGTCGGATCATCCCTGGCCATCATCGTGATCAACTCCGTGGCAGGCTTCAGCGCCCACGCGGCCGGATTCACCATCGAGTGGCCGACCGTCCTGGCCTTCGGCATCCCGGCGATCCTCGGCTCACTCGTTGCCGCCCGGCTCGCCCGCCGGCTCAAGGAGAACCATGTCCGCGTCTCGTTCGCGGTGCTGATCTTCGCCGTCGCGGCCTGGGTCACGGCCAGCACCGTCACGGCCTGACACACCATCCACACCCAGCAAGGAGAACACGCATGGGCCTGATCAATTCCCTGAAAAAAGTCTTCAACAAGCCCTACAAAACAATCACCGTGGCCGAAGCCAAGGAACTCATGGCATCCGGCGCCACCCTGATCGATGTCCGCTCCACCCAGGAATGGCGCACCGGCCGCGCACCCCAAGCCAAACACGTTCCCCTGGACCGACTGCAGTCCAGCACGGCGGGGATCCAGAAAACCAGGCCCGTGATCGCCATATGCCACTCCGGTGTCCGCTCCGGGTCCGCAGCCCGGCTCCTCACCGGGCAAGGCTACGAGGCCTACTCCCTCCGCGGCGGCATGGCAGCCTGGCGCCACGCCGGCGAACCCATCCGCCAATAACAGCCGAACCTTGCAACCGGCCGAAACTTAGAAGGAGAACCCCACGGCTGAAATCAGCGTCACCGAAACCGAGCAGCGCCGGGACACCGCCCGGATCCTGGATGTCCGCGAGGACTTCGAAGTCTCCGAAGGCATCATCCCCGGCGCCCTGCACATCCCCATGGACCAGCTGCAGGGACGACTCTCCGAACTGGACCCTGCCGTCCCTGTCATTGCGGTCTGCCGCAGCGGCAACCGTTCCGCCCGCGTCGCCGACGCCCTCAACGGCGCAGGCTTCAGCGCCGACACCATGACCGGGGGCATGACCGCCTGGACCCGGGCCGGCCTCCCCACCACCTGACCCTCCTGCCCTCATGCCCGAGGCCATGGATCGTTCAACCGCATTTCACCTTTGGAAGGACTCGAACCTGGTTATGGCAACCATCGAAATCACCGAACAGAGCTTCACCGAGACCCTGGAGAGCAACAGCATCGTTTTCGTTGACTTCTGGGCAGCATGGTGCGGCCCGTGCCGCATGTTCGCCCCCATCTACGGCGCTGCCTCCGAACGGCACCCTGAAATCACCTTCGCCAAGGTCGACACCGAGGCCGAACAAGGCCTGGCCGCGGCGGCCGGGATCACCGCGATCCCGACCCTGATGGCCTTCAAGGACAAGACGCTGGTCTTCTCCCAGCCCGGAGCCCTCAACGCCACCGGTCTGGAAGAGGTCATCCAGGCCGTAAAGAACCTGGACATGAACAAACTCCGGGCTGATGAAGCCCAGCCGGCCTAATGCATGCGCGGATTGCCAGGCGCATACCCCTTTGCGCTAATACCCCCAAGGGTATTACGCCTGATGACATGGCACGCCGAAGAATTCCCCTCCCCCTACCCCAAGGAGAGCACCAGATGCTTATCGAGCGCATTTACGACGAAGACCTCGCCCAGGCCAGCTACCTGATCGGCTGCCAGGCCAAGGGCGAAGCCATCGTTGTCGACGGCCGCCGCGACATCGCGGTGTACCAGGATCTCGCCGCAAAGAACGGCATGAAGATCGTGGCCGTCACCGAAACCCACATCCACGCCGACTACCTTTCCGGCACCCGTGAACTTGCCGCCGCCACCGGCGCCACCATCTACGTCTCCGGTGAGGGCGGCCCGGACTGGCAGTACGAATTCGACGGCGAACGCCTGTACGACGGCGACACGATCGCCCTGGGCAATATCAGCATCCAGGCCGTGCACACCCCGGGCCACACCCCCGAGCACCTGTCCTTCCTGGTCACGGACGGCGCCTTCAGCGACCAGCCCGGCTACCTGCTCTCGGGTGACTTCGTCTTCTCCGGCGACCTGGGCCGCCCGGACCTGCTGGACGAGGCGGCCGGCGGCATCGACACCCGCTTCGCCGGGGCCAAGCAGCTCTTCGCCAGCCTGCGCGACAAGTTCCTGACCCTGCCGGACTACGTCCAGGTCCACCCGGCCCATGGCGCCGGCAGCGCCTGCGGCAAGGCCCTGGGCGCCATTCCCTCCTCCACGGTCGGGTACGAGCGGCTCTACGCCTGGTGGGGCCCGTACCTGGCCGCGAATGACGAGCAGGGCTTCATCGACGAACTCCTCGACGGCCAGCCCGACGCGCACGCCTACTTCGGGCGGATGAAGCGCGAAAACCGCGATGGTCCTGCCGTCATGGGTCAGCGTACGCCCCTCACTGAGCTGGACACCGCCGACGTCGCCAAGGACCTGGCGGCGGAGAAGGTCACGTTCATCGACACCCGCCCCAACAACGAAGTCCATCAGGGAACGGTAGCCCGTTCCCTGAACGTCCCCGCGGGCAAGTCAGTTGCCAGCTACGGGGCCTGGGTGGTGAACCCTGAGACGGATAAGAACCCGCTGGTGCTGCTGGCGCCGGACCAGGAGCAGGCCCAGGACATGTGGGACCACCTGGTACGTGTCGGCATCGACAACGTCGCCGGCTACCTCACCAGCATTGACGGGCTGCCCACGAGCACTCCGAAGCTGATCCAGCCCGAGGAACTCGACGGCTTCGACGCCGCCATGGTGCTGGATGTCCGCAACAAGACCGAGCACACCGCCGGCCATGTCCCCGGCTCCCACCAGCTCAGCGCCGGGCGCGTCATGTGGCACCTTGACGAACTACCCACCCAAGGCGCCATCGTGAGCTACTGCCAGTCCGGTGTCCGGAACTCCGTGGCCGCCAGCGCCCTGCGCCGCGCCGGGTACGACATCGTCGAACTCGACGGCAGCTACGCAGCCTGGACGATGCGGCAACAGACACGGCAGAACTCCACCGCAGCACTGTAGCCATAAACCGTCCGGGCAGGTCCCCCCTCCCGCCCGGGCACCCAGCCCGGGCGCAAGCGGCTCAACACCGTCCTGGATGACTTCTTTGACCGCGTATCCGCCGCCGGCGTCGAGCACGATCCGGTCAGCACCTGGCCGCGGGACCTTCGGCACCAGATTGAAGCGAGCTGGGAAACGATCCCTGACCCAAGCAACTACCCCGGACGTCCTACTGGCAGGCCACGGTTCATGAATTGCGTGCCGAAGAGGTGACGGAGGCGGTGCGCTTCGTGGCCTGACCGAGCGACGCGCGCCTGCACGTTGCCGGACGTGTTTCACCGGGCGCCATCGCACACGAGGACTCCTCCGGTTCAAACGGGACGGTGTACAGCTGTGTCGTACCCTGACCGATACAGGCTTCGGGTTGTCCTGATGCTTCATTGTCGCTGGGCGGGCCCTCCGCGCAACCAGGGCGCTGCGCTCCGCTCGCAATCCAAAAGTTCGCCCGGCGCTCCTCCGTCGCCTGCCTCCCCGCGAACTTTTGGATTGTTCCCGGTACCCCAAGTTGCACTCCGGCCCCTCAACCCAGCGAAGGCTCCGCTAACAGAACGACGCCGAAACATACCGACACGCCGGGACCCGGCGCGGCCGCCAAAGCCCCAACCAACCCAATGCCACCAATTCAGCAGGGAGTCATGTAGAACGGCCCCCCACGCCACCATGAAGAAGCAAGACCGCAAACCACTCCCCAACCAAGAAGCGAGGCTGAAGACCAACAGAAATGCCCCCGAAGGGGCCTACAAAAAAGCTGATTTGTGCACAGTCAGAGGGCCAAAGGCCCCCTGACCTGCGACAACATTGTGCCCGAGGTGGGACTCGAACCGCATTCCAGGCCTTGCAAACAGTGGGAAGTCCAGAAAATATACCGAATCCGAGCCAGTCCGGCACCGGTAAGGCCCAGTCCGAAGCCAAAAGTGTGACAGTATTGTCAACACCCCCTACCTGCTCCCTCTGGCTCCCGCCAACGTCGCGAATAACAAGGCCGCCTCTTGGTATGGTGAGGGCCGCATGCTGATGGTAGCTACGGCGGGCCGGTCAACGGACGCCGGCGGCAAGCCAAGGACAGCTCAGCTGCCCTTCGGAATCAACAACTGCCGCGGACAATTCCAGCCAGGATCTCCAGACGCTCGGCCACAATGTCACACCGGCAACTGCGCTGAATTCTGCGGATCCAGTTGCAAAGTCCTCCACTCCAGCCACATGAGAACGCGGAGATGCAAGCCGTCCGAGGAGGGATTTACAGCAGCAACCACGGCATCAAACAATCCGGATTGATTTAGTAACTTAACATAGTCCAAAACGGGCGCTGGCACGTAGCCGATTCGTTCGCCCGTCTCAGTTTGGATCGCCTGAGCCCTTGGATCCGCAACGTTGTCTGGCTCTGCAACAACTCGAAGGCCCGCCCCCTCCTTGAGTCGCCCGGAGTCGACCAGCTCCTGAGCTGCCGCGCTTTGATACTTGAGTCCGTGAACAGGCACTAAGAAGCGCAATGAGTCTTCAGCCAGGTCAACCTCCGGCTCGGCAAACATCTCATACGTATCGGCAACTCGTTTTCCAAATGACCGAGCCAAAATCTCAAAGGGGGCGGCGTCAGCAGGGAGTCCGAGCTTCTGCAACCACTCAACTCGATCGGGCCGCCGATGGCTCATGATTCGCCCCGAAAAGAATGGAAAGAGAACGGTTGACTCATAGGTGCGCGAGACGTCACGGAAACCAGGAATTGGTCGGAAGTTGGGGTTGTTCTCAACGCCTGGGAAGTAGCGAAAAGTGTATGTCCCATGGTGTTCCATGGCCCGTCCCAGCAACACGTAGGCTCGCGTCTCAGGATTCTGCCAAGAAACGAGGAGTGAGTTGGTCCTCGGGAGGGTTTCTGGCGTCGAGGGCCGATTCAGCAGCCGAGACATGAAACCAACCTTTCCTTGTTAATGCTGACAATCTTTGCAGCCAGCCTAGTGGCCTCCGCTGACATTTTACTTTGTTCAATGATCCGATTCGCTACCCCAACCTCGAATTGAAGCACAGACTCCCGCCAGTACCGCTGCGCGTCCGGGCCGCACCCTTCCAGGAAGTGCGCTGCGAAATCAACCAGCGAAGTCTTCGTATGTCCCTCGAACCGATACGCTGTGGCTTTCATCGCAAACTGCTTCAGAAGCGCCTCCGACGAGAGCACCCTCGCCAAACGGGGCCCTCTCGTGGTGACGCCAAGAGATGTTGCGTGATCATAGGACGGCGCCAAGTGCATCGTTCCTTTGGGAGTGATTTCGATCGCCCAATTTTCGCTGTGTCGATCGGTGTTCCCAATGAGGGCGTCAAAAATCAGGTATCCAGCGAACCAGTCAACAGCCCTCAGTCCTTCAACTGGGGCCGCGATGGGCGGCTCCAACTGCTCTAAGATCGTTCTGATCCAGTGCTCACTGTGTCCCGTCGAGCCCTTGGCACGCGGGTCGAAGTTCTCTACGAACTCGGACAGATACAGTGATGCGTGTTCGAGCTCGTTGTCCTCGTTGCTGACTATGTTCCGAGAGAGACACCCTCGAGAGCCTTTGAGGTATCCGAGTCGCACGTCGGCTGAAGGGATGCCGAACTGCTGTGCGAGGATGCTAGCCACCAGCTCTGAGCGATCCTCATGCTCGCTGCGGTTCTCTCGGTTCGGCTTATAGATCCAACGGCGGTCCGGCGACTCCGGGTCTCTGAACCAGGTCTTCTCGTTTTCGCCCGATGGTTCATCCCGATCCAACAGCCAGCCCGTTAGGTCCACGGCTTCGAACCGGGGGTCTGATGAGCCCGACAAGCTTCTCCTTTTCGACGTTGAGTAGCCCGAGCTGTGTGGGCTACAGGACCAGCAGTAGCAGTCCAAGAACAGACGGATGACACCGCTACCATCCGATATTCTTCGCCCTCACGTCCGAAGATGCTACGTGCAAGCCTGCCATAGCCCTCCTCAAGCGAGGCTTATCCGTGGTTTGGGGGGTCCAAGTAGCGTAGTTACTGGGGTGGGGAAGCTCGATGTTTCTTCCCGGGAGTGAGCGGACCGGTCACAGGTACTTCGACAGAACCCGCGCGAACCTATCTCCCATAGTCACGAGCCATTCGACGAGTTCCTGCGACTGAGTCTCGTCCAGGAAGTCGCCGGGACGGCTGATGATGAGTTTTGATGCCTTTCGTTCGGGCTTGTCGTCCCACTCGAGGACGAAGCCGAGGCCGGCTTCGATGGCCTCGCGCTGGGCCAGTAACTTCGAGTAGAGCTCCTTGTCGTTGCTGATCCAGAAAAGCGTTGTGGCGAGCTTTTTTTGGGAGTTGACCTGGAGCGAGATCTGCCCACGGGAATCTCCGATGCTGACGTCGTACCAATTTTGCGGAAAGGGCTTGCGCCAAGTGTCGATGTTTGGCGCATTCAATAGGCCGTAGTCCCGTACCCGCTCGAAGAATTCGAGCTGGGCATCCTTCACGGACACCTCCCTTCCGGCCCTGGCCTGAGGCTTGTTCTTCTTGCGGCGTGCAGCGACTGCGTCCCCGTCGACGTCAAGTCCGGCAGCTTCCGCGAGTTCTTCTGCTCCGATGAACTGCCCGGGATCCGCGTGGCCTTGTGCATCGAACCGGAGCCCCTCTTCCGTGAGCACTACGCGCGGGTCATCGACTCGGCCGGGCTCGGTCCAACGGAAACCAGGCGAGATCGTCCCGCCACTCTGCAAAACTCGCCAAGCGTTGGCCATCGGGAAGTTCGCGATTATCGCAGCCAACGGCTGGGCCCAGGTGCCGGCCACGATCGCGACGTCACCATACGAGGTCCAGCGTCCTGCCGGGATTTCGGCGACGATCGAAGCAACTTGGCTGCGCAGCGCTGACGGCTCGTCGCCCACGGCGATGATGCTCTCGTCCGGGCCTGGCCACAGCTCAATAATCTTCTCTGCCAATTCAGCGCTTCGTGCGCTGATCTCGTCGACGCCCCACGTTACGTGCGCGGCGATCGCCTGGTTCATCGAGACACCGCTCTTGGCCAGCATCTCGCGCTTTTCGTCGAACGGCTTGTTGCTGAGCTCGCTGTTGTACCCACTCAGGGTGAGGTTGCCGAGCGTATGCACGACCCGTTCGTGTTCGTAATCGATGTCCGTGCCGGTGCTGAAACCGGCCGCGAACGTATCGCGCACGGAATCAGTCATTGTCTGGGGTAAGACATGTTCTATCGTCAGATGCCTGGGGTCGAGCTCGACGATCTCCTTCGGCCGGCACGCCTCTTCGAGCCACTGCAGGATGAGCTTTTTCTGCGGCCCGCGCCCCTGCCAGTAGAACGCGATCGTCGTGACGGCCTCCCGAACCTGGGGGTCGGTCGCGAAGTACTTGCGGCCGCGGGACAAGTATTCGCGCAGCGCGACATCGATATGGTCCGCATCACTGATCGCACCCACAGCCTGGAGCAGCGTCCGGTTCAGGTTTGCGGTGGCGCGCCCGATCACGATCCGACGCACGAAGTACGACTCCAGATACGTCAGCGCGCGCACAACTTCATGCTCAGCAGCAGTTCCGGCAGCGCGCCGGGCGAGGATCTGCATCACCAATGGATATGCTGTCGTCGAGCCCCAGGCCCGGATCCTGGTGAGGCGACGACGGATCTCAGGGTGCTTCTCCCCCGCAGGCTTAAGAATCGTCGCGAGCACATCACCCAGATTGGCGATACGGATCACCTCTGCCTCGACCTCGTCGATGGTCTTGAGACTCTCGAGCCGATGTTGCTGTCCGACGTAGGTGTCCGACTGCTTCGCCCGTTCGTCGCGCTGAGCGAGATCGAGCCAGAACAACAGCTCGAGATTCTCGGGCTCAAGATTCTTCTCCAGTGGAAGCCAAATATTCTCGTAGACCATCTCTGCCCGGTCTCCGAGCCGCATGAACAAATAGTTCTTGAGCAGGTCACTTTGCGTCAGCCGGAGGCCGGTGTTGTTCAGCGACTCAAAGATACGGTGTGCGTTGTCGGACGGCTCCGCCGTGACGACGACGAGCGCGAGACCGCGCACGACGGCGGCTTCGAGGAGCTCCAGGTCGTAGGGATCGTCCGGGTCGTCCGCCGCGGCGATCTTCGAGCGGAAGAACCGGTAGGCGTCACCAACGGCATCCTCCCCGCCAGCCTGCGGCGCACGATTGAGAACCGCCATGTAAGCGGGCCGATCGGTCTGGGTCGGCATCACCTTGAGCGGCTTGCCGTTGTCGAAGACATTTATCAGGTACTGCGCGTCAATGCCGCTTGCGCGATCGGCATGCCCGGTCTCGATCAGGTGGTCGCGGAGCGCAGCCAGAAGGAGTGTGAGCGTGGTGAGGCGCTGCTGGCCGTCGACGACAAGGAATTTGTTGACGCCGATGGCGCCGAAGTCAGGACTGCTCGCCAGTACCAGAGAGCCGATGAAGTGCGAGGCTTTCGGGTCCTCGCCAAGAGTGCGCCCCAACTCGACGACATCCGACCACAATTGGTCGAGTTGCTTCTTGCCCCACGAGTAGACGCGCTGGTAAAGCGGAACCTGGTACTGCTTCTTGCCTTCCAGGACGCCCGCGAGCGTTCCGTTCTCCGCTCGAACCACACATGCCTCCCTAGGGTTTTGATAATGGAACGAGACTACATGGAGAAGTTTTCGTGGGCCCCGACGTCGGCCCCCGGGCCAGCGTGCCTAAGCCCGCGCATGCAATCGAGCAACAGCCACCCGTGGCAGCGTCAAGACCTGCGACCCGGAGCATCTCGTGTAAAACTCGAAGGGACCGCCGAACTGCGGCCGACGACGACCCCCGGGGGATCCCATGACCGACACCGCTGCACAAGTCTTTGACCGAGACTTGAAGGGTCTTCTGGACGGAATAGACTCCCGGTTGCCGAAGCCGTTCCCGGAATGGCCAGGCGGGTACCCGGACCAGGTCGAAGCGGCGCTTATCGACGCCGTCCTGTCCATCCGGGCGCGATATGGCAAAGCCGACACAGGCGTCCGTGCCGCCGTGAGCCGCTACAAGGACGCCGTAGGCGATCAAGCCCCGAATTCCCTGCCACGTCTCGCCGATTTTGACGCGGTAAAGCTTGCCAAAGTCCTTCACAACCACCAGATGACGGGCAACGAAACAAAAGCTGCCGCGATCGTGCAGGCCGCCCGCGCCCTCTCCGGCATCGGCGTCGAAACAGCCGCCGACACCGATCCCCAGGATCCCGGCCACAGAGCCGCCTACGTGAACGTGCCGGGACTCGGCCCGGTGACCTGGTACTACTTCACCATGCTGATCGGCGCCCATGACATAAAGCCTGACACCTGGGTAAAACGCTTCGTAAAGCTCGCCCTCGAAGCCCCCGAGCTGGACGCTGACGAATACGTGCGCCGGCTGGTAAACGCCGCCGCTGCGGAGCTGGACGTCGATCCGCGAGTCCTGGACCACGCCATCTGGCTGTACATGCGCAGTCGCTAGGCCTAGCCCGGCTCGATCAGATAACCCACTGTTTGCCAGTGGGTCAAAGGACCGTTCGGCGGGAATGGAACTATTGGGTCCACCACGGTGAGTCGTCATCCCGCCGCTGATCCGCGGCCGCAGCCGTAACCCGTGACGCCAGGTCGGCCCACTGGGTCGGTCCACCGGAGAGTTCGCGAACTTTGGCGATTCCCAGGCTTTTCAGCCCGGTCGCGGATAAAACGCTGCGGGGTACGACGTGGAACTCCCATTGGAGAACGTCCAGCTGGTCATACTTGGCGTGGTCGGTCTCAGTGTGTGCGCAGAAAACGTAGACCATCGCGTTGAAGCGTCTTCATGCAGGATCCATGCCGTCTCCCGGCGCGCGGGGGTGGTAGCGCGTTCCTTGCAAACCTGAGAACGACAGGGCGCTGATTTTCTTCTGCTCCCAGGACTGCAGATAGGCCGATGACTTGATTTCGATGGTGATGTCACCGAAGAGTAAATCGTAGGAGTCCCACTCGACCCGCTTCAGATCTTTGATCCCGAGGGCTTTGCCGACGAGGAACTCGGCAAGATATCCGCGCGCGTTGTTCATCCGCAGATCACCGAGAGCGAACTGCCAAAAGTCCCGGACAGTCGTTCCTGGCATCCCGGTAAACTGCTCATCACCCGAAAGACTAAGCGACGCAGGCGGAACCAGCCACTGAATCTCGTCTGTCATGCACGGAGCATACAGTTTGAACTGTCCCAGCGGGAGGACTGACTGTCCAGGAATCCGGCCTCTCAGCCGGACGCCCGACGGCACAACACCGTCCCCCCTTCGCGGCGTCGGCACACTCTTCCCGTCAGACTCCGGCCTATTGGTCCATCGACGTGGATAGCAGCAGGACTGATCTCCGCTCCGCAGTAACACACACGCCGGGTGGTGGTGACCTCCCCCTGACGATCCCATGCTTGATTCTCCTCTTCGTCATTCTGCGCAAAACGGGCAAATAAGAGATAGGTCGGGGAAAAGTGAGGGTGCAACGGTGCGTTTGTTGCCGTCCAAGAGCGGATGAAACCTGGCCACCAAGTCAAGGAGTGCACGCGCCTACATGGCCAGCTCCGGAAAGGGTTCGGCGCCAATAACCGTTGTCATCGGTCGAGCAATTGCAAGAACGGCAGAGCTTTGTCCGGGATGCTGATGCTAACACGCACCGACAACCCACACGGCGTCTGGATAAGGAGAGTCGGACCTGAGCGCTATAGTTCCCGCAATGGATGATTTGATCGTTCTTGGACAAGACGGTACAGCTATAAGCATTCTGTTCCCCAGTGTTCGTGCAAGCGATCAGTGAGGAAAATTCGAGAAGAGGGACAATGACACAGTGGGGGGAGCACCAGGCGGCGCTCAAAGTATGGCGTGACGGGCTGGTTGGGCTGACCCGACAGAGCGCGCTCATCAAATTCCGTGCCCCGAAGGCTTCATCGCTTCTAATCGACTCACCACCCGCGGACGAAGTCTTGGCTCGCCTCCAGTCTGGAAAAACTCACGCATTCCGGGGCGAACTCGGCCTGGGCGATCCGGACGCGCCGAAGCCACCGCCGCTGGGCAACTTCTTCCACTCCTCCCGGCCCGATAGCGAGGTCGGTCCGGTCGTTCGCAACCTCATGCGCAAGGCGTCAGCAGAGTTCCTTGACCGGGGGCTCTCGGTGTTGTACATAGCATTCGGCCTACTCGACTGGCGCGACGTCGACGATAGCTCAATGGTCTCGCCGATCCTGTTAGTACCTGTCCAGCTGCTGCCCGAGGGCCCGAAGGGCACACCGCGGATCACCGAGGGGGAAGACGACCCGGTGCTCAACCCGGCGCTAACCCTCCGCCTCAAAGAATTCGGCATCGACCTGCCGACTGCCGAGGACATCGAGGGGCTCTCTGTCTCCGAGACGCTTGCAGCGATCCGGCGAGCGTTAGGGAAGACCAAAACCTTCACCGGCTGGACTCTGCGCGACGCCACCTACTTGGCAACGTTCTCGTTCGCGAAGGAGGCCATGTTCAAAGACCTTCTGGACAACGAGTCGAGGATTCTCGAGCACCCCATCGTGCGGGCGATCGCAACTTCAGACCCGACCCAGCAGTCGCCGGAGTTCCAGTTCGAGCCAATCGACCCCTCCGAGATCGACAGACTCTGCCCGCCAGAGCTGACACCTCTCGTGCTCGACGCCGATTCCTCGCAGCGGGCGGCGGTCGCTGCCGCTTTGGCAGGCAAGACATTCGTCATGGACGGTCCTCCGGGAACCGGCAAGTCGCAGACCATCGCAAACATGATCGGTGCACTGCTCCACACCGGCAAGACAGTCCTCTTTGTATCAGAGAAGATAGCGGCACTCGACGTGGTGCGCAACCGTCTCGCTGCCGCCGGACTCGGCTCTTACCTTCTCGAGCTCCACTCGCACAAGGCGAGCCGTAAGGAAGTGGCGGCCGAGCTGCTCAAGACGCTGGACAGCGTCCCCAAGCCTCCGACGGCAATGCCGACCCTGGCCCGACAGGGCGTGAAGGAGCGTAGAGAGCAGCTCAACGACTACGCGGCCGCCATGAACGAAGTCCGGAAGCCGCTCAACATGTCCCTGCACCAGGTGCTGGGTACGTACGCAAACCTCTCGACCGCACCGATCGCACCTGTCCCTGAGAAAGCCCCGACAGACCTCACCGAGGCCGAATACTTCGAGATCCAGGAGACGCTCTCGAAGCTGGTTCGTGCATGGCGACCCGCCGCGCACGGCGGTTCGTTCCTGTGGCGCGAGGTCATCGACGATCAGTCACTCGAAGTTCGGCTCTACCAGGTCGAATCCGCGCTGGAGGAGCTGAGCGGCACGGTCGCGCTTAGTAACAAACTCGTCGACGCGTTCAACCTGAGGAAGCCGTCCGACATACCGCGCCTGATCAAGCTCATCGAGCACCAGCACCTGCCACACCCCAGCGGCATGATGGAGCGATGGCTCACCGCCGACTCCACGCAACCGTTGCTGTCGACTCGCGCCGACCTCGGTCGTCAGATGGCCCAGCTCAAGGACGCTGAAGAGAAGGTCATGCAAGCCGCCGGCGTTCCGTGGACCGAGCTGCCGCAACCGGAGGCCGCACCGCCAAGCCCCACCCCGGTCTCCGTATCGCCATTCCCTGTGGACCTCCAGACTGTTTCGGCTTCTGATCTGACCCGGACCGCCGACCGCTTCGAGGCGCAGGCGAACCTGCTGGGCGAACGGACCTTATCCCTGTCGTCGCTCGCCATCACCCATGGGCTCCCGCCGGTCTCGATGTTCGCCGACATGGATCGTTTGACCCGCATCATCGATCTGCACACCCAGAACACTCGACCCGACCGACGTTGGTTTACCCCAACGGGATTGGCTGCGGCGCGTGCGGCCGCAACCACGCTTCGTGAACATGTCACCGCTCTAAACGATGCTGAGGCCAAGGCATCCTCGTTATTCACCCCCGAAGCCCTGAAGGCACCGCTGGCTGAGCTGCAGGACCGGTTCACGAATCTGCACAAAGGCCTGAAGAAGCTGAGCGGCAACTACCGGACGGACAAGAGGACTGTCGCCGGACTGTTAACCAATGCCGCCGACGTGAAGAACGGCATCGGTCACCTCTCCGATGCCATCGCGTGGGGTGAGACGAGCAAGGCCTTCGACACTTTCGCCGCCGCACACGGCAAGACCCTCGGGGCACATTGGGCAGGGCGAGAAACCAACTTCGAGTCACTCGATGCCGCCTTCAACATCGTCGAGGAAGTTCTCACTCTCACCGCCAACACCGTGCCCGCACCGCTTGTCACCTACCTGACCGCCAGCGAGTCCAACCACGCCCGCCAGACAGTGGCCGATACCGCTCGTGCCGACATCGACGAGTGGATGCGGGGACTCCAGCCCAGTCCGGCGTTGGCCGGCCGCCCTGAACTCATCCTCGAACCCATCGGCCAAGCAATGGACTGGCTCACTGCGCACGTCGAGCCCATGCGGCGCGCCGCGGCCCGCATCAATGCCGTGGGAAGCATCACGGGCGAAAACCACTCGCTCGCCGAGGCCAACAATCTCCTCACGCTCGCCGGGAACGCCAGGCACGCGAGCGAAGAACTGAGCGCAGCCGAGTCGGTCTACCGGACCATGCTCGGCGACTACTTCAACTTCGGAGACACCGACATCGAAACCCTCGACGAGGCCATCGCCTGGGCAGTCGAGCTCCGATCGATCGCCAACGGACCCCTGACTTCCGGGCAGGTGAAGGCCCTCGCTGATTCCACACCTGTAGACGCGATGCGTCCTGCCTACGAAAAGTGGACGCAGGCCCGGGACCGCGTGATCCAGGCCTTCGCCCCAACCCGTCACCCCGAGCTGGCCCAGGAGTTCGACGACTTCCACGATGCGGTGGAGCTTATTAACGACTTCCGGGCCGATACCGTCGGCCAACAGGAATGGTTCGATTACCAGCGGGCGTACGGGGACCTCGCCAAGCGGGATCTCGATACCGCCGTCAACTTCTGCATCGAACAGCGTCTCAGGGAGCACGACGTCCCCAACGTGATCACGCGCGCTCTCCTGCGCGGCTGGTGCGACGCTGTCATCCAAGGCGACGCGCGTATCCGTCCAATGTTGGCAACCGATCGCGAGGCGCTCGTCGAGGAGTACCGCACCCTCGATCGCGACCTGATCAAGGCGTCAACCGCCGACATCATTCTCGCCGCCAACACGCGCCGCCCCGCGAACACAAGCATGGGCGAGTCGGCCGTCATTCGCCGCGAAGGCGGAAAGCAGAAGAAGCACAAGCCGGTGCGCGAGCTCATGGCTCTGACACGCAACGTCACGCCCAGCATCAAGCCGGTCTTCATGATGTCGCCGCTGGCGGTTTCGCAGTACCTGCCCTCAGATATGGAGTTCGACGTCGTCATCTTCGATGAGGCCTCGCAGGTCACCCCCGGCGACGCCATCAACTGCATCTACCGAGGCCGGTCCCTCATTCTCGCCGGTGACGACAAACAGCTGCCGCCCACCTCGTTCTTCGAGCGCAATGCTGACGATGACGACGAGGAGGAAACCGACGTCAAGGATTTCCAGTCCATTCTCGAACTCACCAAAGCCTCCGGCGCGTTCAACAACCTCGGCCTGCGCTGGCACTACCGCTCACGCCATGAAGACCTGATCGCCTTCTCTAACTACAAGTTCTACGAAGGCAAGCTCGTCACTTTCCCCTCGGCCCACGCCGAAGGCGAGGACGTCGGCGTGGAGTTCTTCCACGCACATGGCATATACCGCCGCGGCGGCGGAGCCTACAACTCCATCGAAGCCGCCAAGGTCGCCGAACGCGTCATCGAACACTTCACCAAGCGCCCCGACCTCACTCTCGGCGTCGTAACCTTCTCCGTCGCGCAAGCTGACGCAGTCCAGGACGCCATAGACGAGGCACGTGTCCGCCGACGTGACCTCGACCGGTTCTTCGACACGGAAGACCGTCTCAACGGCTTCTTCATCCGGGCCCTGGAACAGGTCCAAGGCGACGAGCGCGACGTGATCATCTTCTCAGTCGGCTACGGACCCGACGAAGCAGGTAAGATCTCGACCAACTTCGGCGCGCTGAACAAAAACAAAGGTTGGCGACGCCTCAACGTCGGAATCACCCGCGCCCGGCAACGCGTCGAGGTCGTCGCTTCCATGCACGCGGGACAGATACCGCCCTCGACCAACGAGAACGTCGAGTACTTCCGCGCCTACCTCGACTACGCCGAGAAGGGGCCACAAACCCTCGCCGTCCCGTACTCATCCACAGGTCTCGACCCAGACTCACCATTCGAGGAATCTGTCATCGCCGCCATGCAGGCCTGGGGCTACACCGTCGAACCGCAGGTCGGAGCCGCCGGCTTCCGCATCGACATCGGGGTACGCCACCCCGGTTACCCCGGCATGTTCGCCATGGGCATCGAATGCGACGGCTACCAGTACCACTCAGCTCCCGCCGCCCGCGATCGCGACCGGCTCCGCGACCAGATCCTCACCGGCCTCGGCTGGCGACTTCACCGAATCTGGGGCACAGCCTGGTACCGCGACCGCGCCACCGAGGAACACCGCCTGCGCGCCGCTGTCCAGGACGCCATCAACGCTCCCCTCCGGGGCCGGACCAAGAAGGCGGCGGCGATTGAACGACCCGTCGTCGAGACAGAGCAGGCCGACATGGGCGCGTCGCCGACCTGGGCAACCCCGTACCAGGTTGCGCCAGCGCGACCCTTGCCACACTGGGTCGACCCCGGTGAGGCCGGCAGCCACCTCCACATGGTCGACGCCATCCAGACTCTGGTCGACCACGAAGCGCCGCTCCACCTCGACGTCGCCTACGAACGTCTCCGGGACTGGTGGAACGTCGGCCGCATTGGCTCCAACATCCGCGGCAACATCAACCTCGCCGTTCAACGGGCACAGGTCGTCCGCGACGGTGACTTCCTCATGATCCCCGGCAGCGACATCACATCCGTCCGTACCCCCACACGGAAGGCCGCTCGCAAGGTTGAGCAAGTGCACTCGGAGGAACTCGCCATCGCGACAATCCTGACCATCCGCGATGTTGGAGCGGCCAACCGCTCGGAGGTCGTGCAAGGCGTAGCCCGCGTGTTCGGCTGGACCAGAACTGGACCCTCTGTCGATCGGCAAATCAACGGGGCCATCGACCGGCTCATCGCCGAAGGTGACATCGCTTGCTCAGGAGACGACACCTTGACTCTGGTGAGGTCGCTCTAAGCCTGCGCGTATGGCATGGGGGATCCGCTTTGTGCGCACGCGGCCTGGTGCCGCGATGACATCTCTGTGGCGGACAGAGTTCAAGCAAAGACGACCCCGAGAGGCTGGAGCTCTCGGGGTGGTCCGTTTTCCAGACAGAGGCTCATGGTCCAGAAAGGGCTGGACTGACACCAACTAGATCGATCTGAATCAGGGGCTTTGGCGTATGGCTCCGCGGTCAGCACATGGACAAACAACTCAGGGGAAGGCAGACCGAAAACGTTCTTGGTCCGATCGCACGTCAGGCTTCCCCGTCAGCCGTGAAGCTTCTGCGTTGATTGCGTCGACGACAACCGCCAAGCGCCGATCTCCATCTTCCGCGGAGAGTTCGGTCCAGAGGCCGTGAACTCAGGTAGCGTAATCAACTTCCCCCTTCATGAGAGATGCACAGGTGAGGGTCGAAAAATGAGCCATTCTGGCGGTGTGAAACTGAGCCACCCGTTTCGAATTATGGCGGGGTGAGCACAGTGGAGGATTGGGCTATTTAGAAGTTGCATCTTGCCGACGGTGAATCGATGAGGCCGATAGCGGCGCGGCTGGAGATTTCGAGGAACACGGTGCGGAGGCCGTGGGCTCGGAGGCTCCGCCCAGGTACGCGAGGACGCCGCGCGAATCAGGGATAAAAGGCGGCGGGGCCTACCGTCCGGGCGGCGCTGTGGGAGTTTCTGAGGATGCCAGCGACGGTGCTGACCGAGCGGGTGGGCTGGTCCGAATCGTTCGCGGCCGCCATCGCCAGGCACTCCCCACCACCGAATTCATCAAGTACGGCCTCCAACCCGGCGAGCTCCCACCCTCAGCACGACCCTCCTGGACTTCGCCAAGACAATCCACGACACCTGCCGCAACCCCGGCGCAACTCAGACAGACTCAGCCAACCCCACCGGCCCGGCAACCCCCGGACCCGGCCACGAACTGCTCTAACATGAAGAACTCAACGGGGCGCTAGCCAACTAATGTTGGGACCTCACGCCCACAGCTGATCCATCGCAGCCAGCTGAAACTCGAGCCTAAAGCGGTCGGCACACCGAGCCGCCCTCGTCCGCAGGCAGGCAGCAATCCCTTTCCGAGCGGAATGGGGCTGCTCTGGAGATTTCGGACAGTGGTACCCCATGAAATGCCTGGGACCGCATACTTCACAACGGAGCCACGGTAGCGGCGGTTACCGCGTCCGCCTAGGCCTGGATAAGACCCGGCGAGCCCGGTGGCCTAGAATCCGGGGCTGCTCGGTGAGGGTCTGCGGGTTCCGCGAGCGGCCGCACTGGGCCCGGTTGTCTTCGAGTGAGTCATTTCCAGGCCCACCTCGACATCAGGTATTGGGGCGGACCGCCACCGATTAGTCTTTCAGTATCTAGGCGCGGGCGCGCCGAACAATGCAAGTAGGGGGTATGCGCGCAATGGACGAAACCGATGAGCGGCGGTCATCTGCAGGGTGGCGAAATCCAAAAGTCTGGGCGACGCCGGAAGCCTTCGACGGTAACTTCGTAAAGCAACTGCTGATACCCGCAGGGCTCTTCACGCAAGTCCATGGCGTTGAGGGCGATCTTCGCGTTCAGAACAACTACGGAACCTGGCCAGCAGCAACTAGCCAGGGACTTGAGGAACCGCCGACGATTTGGGCCAGACTCCCCGTTGGCTCCAAGCCTGGCGATTCCATAGCCACGAGCGCGTGGATCAAGTCGGCTACGCTCCGTCGGAACGATCCCGTGAAGGTCCTTGCAAGCTACGAAGGCGCAATCACCTTTGCTGAAGGCACGGACCAAGCACCCGGACTTCGACGACCTCAACTGGGTGCAATGCACGCAGTACTCGGATACTGGACAACCAATAGCGCAACGCCGGCAACTGTGGTGATGCCCACAGGTACTGGCAAGACTGAAACCATGCTTGCGCTCCTCGTGGCGGCACGCCCAAAGCGCGTTCTGGTAGTCGTTCCATCCGACGCATTGCGTACACAGCTTGCCACCAAATTTGAGTCACTTGGAGTCCTTCAGGAACTGGGCATCGTAACCCCCTCCGCCATCCGACCCGCAGTGGGACAGATTCAACACGGATTCGCTACACCTGCCGTCGCCGAAGCGTTTGCGCGATCATGCAACGTCATCGTCACCACCCCTCAAGCATTCGATGCTTGCCACGACGATGCGCGCAAAGCAATCCTCGACTCCTGCACACACCTATTCGTCGATGAAGCCCACCACGTCGCAGCCAAAACCTGGGCTTCGATTCGCGAGCAATTCGCTGACAAACGCGTGGTTCAGTTCACTGCAACCCCGTTCCGCGAAGACGGAAAACATCTCCAGGGGCGAGTCCTCTACTCTTTCCCTCTACGAGAGGCACAAGCCCAGGGTTACTTCTCCAAGATCGACTACACGAGCGTCATCGATTTCGGAGACATCGATAGCGCCCTAGCTGTGCGGAGCATAGAGAGGTTGCGTACAGACCTGAAGGCAGGTTCAGACCACGTTCTGATGGCCCGCGTTGGCAGCATAGCTCGGGCAAAGGCCGTCAAACCCTACTACGACAAAATCGCCCCGGACCTTCACCCCGTCATCATCAACAGCCAGATGCCGAAGAAGCACCAGACGGAGGCCCTTACCGAACTGAAAACGCGCAAGTCGCGGGTCATCATCTGCGTAAACATGCTCGGCGAAGGATTCGACCTCACAGCTCTGAAAGTGGCCGCGGTTCACGATCCCCAGAAAAGCCTTGGTGTAACGCTGCAGTTTATCGGCCGCTTCGCTCGTACTTCGACGAACGAGGCCCATGGGGAGGCATCAATCTTCGTGGCTCGGAAGGACTTCGAAGTAGACAAAAGGCTGCGTAGCCTTTATTCCGAAGACTCTGACTGGAACGTTGTGCTTCGCAATCTCACCGAGGAGGCGGTGGGAGAGCAACAACAAGTTAGCGACTTTGAGGACGGGTTCACAAGCCTGCCGCAGGAAGTCACGCTTCGAAGCCTGCTTCCAAAGATGAGCACTGTGGTATATCGGACTGCGCACGGACTCTGGGAGCCCGAGAACATCGTTGATTTTTTTGGAGAAGCCAATCTGTTGACTTCCCCGATAGGGCTCAACAAAGAGGCGGGAATAGCTTGGTGCGTCGTCGAGAACCGCACCGATGTTCGGTGGGGAGTTCTGCAAACCATCGAGGAGGTCACCTATGACCTCTACATCCTGTATTTCGACCACGATCGCCGGCTGCTCTACATAAACAACTCCGCCAACGACGGAGTATTCGAAGACCTTGCGTGTGCGGTCGCAGGCGAGGATGCGTCGCGATTCACCGGGTCGACTGTTTACCGCGTTATGGCGGATATTGAGCGCCTAATACCTACCAATGTCGGTGTGTTGGACGCTCACGATCGCTTTCGGCGATTCTCCATGCATGCGGGCTCCGACGTAACCGCTAGCTTCTCTCAAGCGGAAGCTGGAACGAAGACTCAGACAAACATCTCCGGAGGTGGTTTCCGCAATGGTGAACGCGTCAGCATTAGCGCCTCACTCAAAGGCCGTATTTGGTCTCACACAACAGCCAAGAGCCTGAAACATTGGCGTGACTGGTGCGACGACATCGGCTCGAAACTGCTCGACGATAGCATCAACATAGACCGGGTCATCGGCCAGTTCATCCTTCCAATTCCCTTAAAAGAACGACCAGAAGGGGTCCTCATTGCCTTGGACTGGCCCTGGCAAATCTACGCGCTCCGGGCTGATAACCTTCATCTGTCGTACGGGGGCAAATCCCACGAACTTGCGTACACGGATCTCGTTCCAGACACGGCTTCTCAAGAAGGTCCGTTCCGCTTCGCCGTCAAGACAGGGGCATGGGAAGTCGCTTACGAGGCGACAGTGGAAAAGGGTCGACTGATTTACAGCACCGACTCAACCGAAGAAGTCATGGTCGTCCGCCCACGCTCGGAAACGCGGCTCAGCGATTGGCTCAACGACACCGGGCTAATTCTCACGCTTGACGATGACCGAATCATCGAAGGCGACATGATTCTCCGGCCGACCTGGGATAAGGAACCGTTCGATCCATCAACCCTCATCGCCCTCGATTGGAAGGGTACGAAGCTCAACCGTGAATCCCAGACTAAGGAACGGCGCACCGACTCGATCCAGTTCAAAGCAATAGCGAAACTCAAGGCGGATATCGAGCCTTGGGACGTCGTAATAGACGACGACGGCTCCGGCGAAATAGCCGACGTAGTGGCAATGCGAATCGATGAGCACGGACTACTTGTCCGCCTGATCCACTGCAAGTACGCGCACAGTGGCGTACCTGGCGCGCGCGTTTCGGATTTGTACGAGGTCTGCGGGCAGGCTCAAAAATCGGTCATGTGGCGACGTAGCGACCTTGCCCCCTTCTTTACGACACTTCTCGATCGTGCAAGAAAGAAAGAAAAAGGGAGGGCATTAGTCCATTTGAGGTAGGTGATATCAGGAGGCTATACCAACTTCAGGACAAGGCCATGGCGTTGCACCGGCGGATGGAGATCGTGATCGTCCAGCCTGGATTGTCCGCGTCCAAAGCATCATCCCAGCAACTCGACTTGCTGGCATCCACACAGGCATATCTCAAAACTACGATCAAAGCACCGCTTATCGTGTGGTGCAGCAATTAGTAGTTCAGGGCGGTATTTCTACCTGAAACACGGCGCGAGGATCCGCTACTTGACGAAAGACTGCATGCCTGCGGCACCGGCCTTACTGCGGTGAGCTTCTGCACCTCGATGTCAATTCAACAAACAGCTGGTCCGCGACGACTTTCGGAAAAGCAAACCGACCCTCACAATGCAACAGGGTTACGCCGAGATTCCTTGCATTCAGGCGTGGTTGGTCCCAGATTTGGCGCCTCGTCGGGCGCCTCGTCGGGGAACCGAACGCCCAATTAGTCAGCGAGGAAGCCCTCGCTCCGAAACCTTTGAATGATGGCTGGACCAGTGCAACGGATGATTGCCGGCAACGACTATGGCCACCGTGTCGTCAGAAACGTGAAACGACGAGGCGCAGGCCTACTTCCAATGAGCCAAGCGACACCGATTGCAGCGCTGCTAGTTACACCCAACGACTTCAAAAAGTCAAGCTTTGTCAACAGTCAGGGGCCAAATAGGCCCCTGACCTGCGACAACATTGTGCCCGAGGTGGGACTCGAACCGCATTCCAACCCTTGCAAACACTGGGAACTCCAGAAAAAATAGACAATCCGAGCCAGTCCGGCCGATGTACGACCGAGTCCGAAGCCAAATCTGTTGACACTGTCAACACCCCCCTGATCCGAAACCGCAAGCTTCCCCATCGGTCGCTGGACAATTTACCTGAAACCTTCTGGCCCAGTCGCCCGAAACTCACGACCCCTTCTACGCAGCGATCGCGATTCGACGCCGCGTCAGCAGGGAGGGCCAAACCGTGCCCCATGCATCCTGCCAATAATCCAATAACTAGATGGGGAATGATGTGGTGACGGACGTTATGTCGAGCAAATTAGTCGAAAGTTTCACCTAATTGCTGACCACGGCTTACCCCCGCCAGCACTTCCCCGCTTGCCGGACTCGAGCTGTCCATTGCTGAAGGCGTGTTCTGACCGTTCGTTCTTACGCAAGCCCGACCGCCGATCTACCCTCACGGGTCGGCCGGGCTGCCATGACATTTATTGCCGACCAACCCGTCGGAGCCGTGAGAGCAATCCAGAGCCAGGGTGCGCGTCAATTCTCCACTCAGCAAATTGACACACTTTTAAAGGTGTACCAAAGCTTGACACGCCTTTAGCTGAGTGCCACGCTGGACTGCATGGAAAAGCCCTCTTCCCTCGGCGAGTTCATCCGGGAGCGTCGCCTGGCCCTTGGCTGGGAGCAGCACGAGTTGGCCGGAAAACTGTCCGTCTCCCAACAGACACTTAGTCGATGGGAGAACGGCTCAGCCGTGCCGCGGAACGCGAAGCTGCCAAGCATCGCCGCTGCCTTGGAAGTCTCGATCGCGGAGCTGGAAGCTTTGCAGACTAGGATTCCGCGGGAGGTCATTCAAGAAGTCGCACCCCTCCGCGCAACCCTGCCGTTCAATCAGCTGAACGAGACCCAATTCGAGCAGTTCACGGTCGCACTCTTGCAGGAGAAATTCCCGGAGTCGGAGGTTTACCGTAACGGGGACCGAGGCCACAAGCAACAAGGCATCGACGTGTTCGTCAAACACCCGGACGGGAAACTCGACGGCGTGCAATGTAAGAAGGTCGCACAGTTCGGCCGCGCGAACGTCCTGAAGGCCATTAAGGAGTTCGATCCTACTGTCGATGTGGCGGCCCCTCAGATCTACTTGAGCCGAACGGTTTCGCCAGGTGCACGCAAAGCCGCAGACGACACACCACCATGGACCATCAAAGGATCCGAGGAACTCTCCAACGAGGTGATCGCTCTAGACCCTGACAGGCAGCTTCATCTGGTGCGGCGCTTCTTCCCCGCTTACCGAGAAGCGTTCCTCGGGGCGCCGAACCCGTCGCCGTGGCTTAGCCCCGACATCTTCCGGCTCCCCCTAGACCGCGCAGACGGGTTCTTCCGCCAGTCATGGAACCTGGTTGGGCGACAGGAGGAGCTGGAAAGGATCGAGGCGGCTTTCGGGCTTGGCGGGAATGTCGTAGTTGTGGAAGCGCCAGCCGGTCGGGGCAAGACCCGCCTTATGCTGGCCCTCGCCGATCATCACGAGGAAGAGGTTGGACACTTCGTCAGGTTCCTGTTGGCCGACGGCGAAGTGCGGCCGGACGACCTCAGCTTCCTTCCGAGCGGCCCTCTCACCTTGATCATCGACGACGCCCACATGCGTGATGATCTCGGACGAATAGTTCGAGAGGTACTTGCCGTTCAATCGAAAGCGCGGATTGTCCTCGCGATCCGCAGCAACTTCCGCCAGGAGGTCGGAGATCAGCTCCGAGTGATCGGGAAATCCTTGCGCCCGGGAGAGAACCTGTTCACCCTGAAAGACCTGAGCTTCCAACAATCCCGTCAGCTGGCTATTCAAGTGGCGTCGCCGCAGGTGAACAATCCTCAGGTCTTAGACGCCTTGGCTGAGCTTGGCGTGGACTCGCCGTTCTTCGTTGTCGTGGGCGGCGAACTGTTGAAGCAGGGCCGTATTAAGACTCCTACCTTGGAAAGTTCCCCCGAGTTTCGTCGGGAAATCCTGATCGCATTCCGCACAGTTTTGGCTGGAGATGACGAGACACGGATGGAGGTCCTTCGTGCCGTCGCCGCCATGCAGCCGTTCCGGTCCGACTGGCCGGAGTTCCAGGAGTCACTGGCGACGCTCGTCGACAAGAAGTACCGGCTGCTAGCCCCAGTCCTGCGCAACCTCGAGGACATCGGGTTACTGCTTCGCCGGGGGGCGAGCTATCGGGTAGTCCCCGACCTCCTCGGCGATATCGTCCTCTCGCAGGCGCTTATCAATGAGGACACCGGGACGCCGACCTCCTACGCTTCGGAACTCGTCACCGCACTGAGCGATGAGGCGCTCAAGCACGCACTTGTCAACGTGGGACGGGTCGACGCCCAGATTCAGATGTCCGGGTTCACTAGGACAGCCGTCGTGGAGTCCTTGTGGGGGCCATTCCAAAGCGAGTTCAAGGCCGCCGACGCCGGACGACGCTTCGAACTCGCCAACCTCCTCAAGGAGCTCGCGTACTACCAGCCCGACCGCTCACTCGAAATCGCTCAATGGCTGCTTGATCATCCGGTGATCGGCCCATTCCGCAAAGAAGAACTCCGTCTGGTCTTTCCAGTTCCCCCTGTTGATAACAGGCGAGCCGAACGCATCCTGATCGATGTACTCGAGAGGGTGGCCTATCACGAAAGGCTCGTCGTTAAGGCGATGGAGCTGCTGAGGCGCCTGATCGCAGGTCCGCTCGGACAAGTCGGCAAACCCGACGACCCGGCTGCGGCTGCTCTGAGGAAGCTGATGAATTTCCGGTATCCCTTGGAGTTCGTGCAGACCGCCCTCCTAGAAGTTCTCCGGTGGCTTGCGAACGCCGAGATGGCCGACGCCGAGCGGCTAGTCCTCATGGAGGTGATCCGACCAATTCTTGCAACAGAGGGTATGGAGGACCGTTCTGACGGAGCCGCGATCTACCTGAGCCCGACCCTCGTGCGGGCAGAAGTCGTACGTCCCCTCCGCCGCCTAGTCATCGCACACGTGCTACACGAGCTCTCCAGGCCGCATCGAGGACTCGTCATTCAACAAGCGGCACGTCTACTCACCGACGCACTGCGGCATCCGATCGGCCTACTCGGCCTTCCTGTGACCGACGACGACCGTCGTCAATGGGAGCCCGATCATCTCGAGCTGCTGGCGGCGCTGCGGGACCGTCTCGCCATTGGCGTGTCGCGGGCAGAAGCTGGTGCGTTCCGCGAGGCTGTCCACTGGCACGCAAAGTACGGCCATGGGCCAGTCCAAGCCAAAGCACGCGAGGTATGGATGAGCCTGCCCACGGACCTCCATTCGAAAATCGCGGAAGCGCTGCTCAACAGAAGCCCGGTCCTGGACTCGGCAGATATCGAAGATGAGATGCAGCAGTCCCACGCATGGCAGCAGGAGGTCGCACGGGAGCTTCTAGGTTCCTGCGACGATCAAGAAACCCTTGACGTGGTCGAGGAACAGCTCAGGAATAATTCTGAACTCGGCTGGTCCGGAGAACCACATCAGTTCGCCGAAATCCTATTCCATTCGCGGCCAGAACTGGCCTCACGACTCCTCGATCGGATCTCCGCTCACTACGATCCCGTAATCTCACCGCTGACCGTGCTAGCCATGACAGTCGAATTCGAAAAGGAGCCTCAGCGGGCTGCGGCAAGGATGGACGGAATTCTGAGGGGCACGGATGCCGAATACCGACGACACGCAGCCCGCGCACTCGCATGGTCGGCCGGTCAAGGCCTCGATAAGGTCCCTGGGGGACGAACACGGCTTCGACAACTTCTGGGCGACGAAGATGATCTGGTAGTGCGACAAGGCCTATGGGCGATTCGGCTCGTCGCACAAACCGATCCTTCGGCTGCCTTTGGCCTTGTCGATGCTGTCGATATCACGCGGTCGAACGATTGCCTTGGCGAGTTCGTATCATTGTTCGGTCCCTACGGCCCACTCAACTGGGCTGACCTCAACCTCGAAATGTCAACCAGGGTCTTGCATGCCCTAGTCAACTTGCCCGTCATCGACGACTTTCAGATCCAGCAGCTGCTAAAGGATGCAGCAAAGCCCGATCCCCGCCCCGTGCTTGAACTCCTAGAACAACGAGTCGAACGCGAAATCACCCTGAAAAGTCACAACTACCGCGCCCTCCCAGTCGACGAGTTCCCCCGCTCGATCTGCCCGGCGGCCCGACCAAGGCCGCCCTACTTGAGCAGGTATGGAAGTGGATGACAGTCGACACCTCGTCGTGGCTTCGCCAGCATGATGGCGCAAAGATCTGGTGGAGCACAGCGAAGCCTCTGGGTGATGACACACAGGAATTCCTCCTCGAGAAAGCCCAGGACAGCAGAACGAACCACATCGTCTTGGGCGCTATTCTGAGTGAGCTCCCGCAAAACTTCGTTGCAACGCATACCGACTTCGTAGCCCAGATCCTCTACGCGGGCCAGCGACACGGCGACGAAATGTTTAGGCGAATCGCGAGCGGATTACAAGCTTCGATTACATCGGGCGTCCGATCTCGCGCCATCGGCATACCCGATCCACAAGACGTTCAGTTCCGCGACCAGTTCGCACGAAACGCCGCTGCACAACCTCCTGGCCCAGTCCGCGACTTCTTCTCCTCGATGGCAGCAGACATGGAAAACGAGATCCAGTATCACGCAGCGGACGACGCAACCCTACTTGACCGACGTAGGTGGTAGATGTGGACGGCGTGAGTCCAGAAACGAGAAACAGCTCAAGGGGCTCATCTTGCCCTCGAGCGCAAGAGTTCACTTCATGTGGCTCTCGGCCAACTGCGCAGACGCGGGTTGAAGCAAGACCACTTGGAAGTCGTCCACAGGATTCGCAAAAGAAAAGCCACACGAAAGACGCCCGGAAGATGGCGTCCGTGGGAGCGTTGTGAACGCCCACATCTACGTCGACGAGACCAAGGCCAAGGGTTACCTCGTCGCCGCCGCGACCGGACTGCAACCTGATCTGGCCGTTTTTCGTAAGGAACTCGGAGCGCTAATCCTTCCGGGCCAGCGGGGCTTCCACATGAAAGCAGAGAGCGACTCCCGCAAGCGTGAGATCGCCGACACGATCGTAAGGATAGGCGATACGCTCGGAATCCAGGCAGTGATCTACGACGCCGGCCGAACCGGAACAGAGAAGCAGCGTCGTGCCCGATGTCTCGGGGCGCTCGTCGAAGACGCCGCGAAGCATGAGCGGGCCAAGGTCGTTTTCGACCTTGACGAGTCGCTGCGCAGCTGGGACCGCCAACAAATGATCGAGCTCCTACGCGCAGCCGGACTGAGGGAGCGAATCGCCTATGAGCACCTCGCCCGGAATGCAGAAACACTTCTTGCGATCCCTGACGCGATCGCATGGTGCTGGGCGCGCGGAGGCGGATGGCGTACGCGCGTCCGGCCGATCATTAGCGAAATCCGCGATGTGTAGCTACACAAACACGCGCGAAGCCCGAGCGCCACGGTCGTCCGGCCGGGTCTCGGGCTCACTTCCTGGAGCTCAACACTCCAGACACCATAAGTATGCATAACACGCCGTTAGTGTTCAACTCCGGGCCTGGGCATGCGGATGCTCGAGACACCGCCGAGCTCATCGAACTTCTGCGCATCAATCGAAAGTTCTCTACTGGTATCGACTCCGACGAAGTCTTCGAAGGACTCAGTATTGAATGCACCCAAGCGCTCCACCATCAGCGAACTTGACGATAACCGCGGCCACGCTCGAAGACGCGCTGAACGATGCCGAGCCGAATCGGCCATACCCTGTGCAAGACGACAGGTACCAGTCTCCTCTTGGCGGACCGTTCCCTGAATTTTGCTCCGAACAGAACAAGGTCAAGTCGCCCGCGCCCTGGCCGATCGAAACAAACCGTTGAGCGACTCGATAATGGGTCATGGCCTCGCGTTGAAAGACTCGTAGCAAGCTTCCGGCACGCAAAAGGGTCGACCCTAACGAACCACTTTGCATGCCCGGCATTCGAACCATCCAACGGCGGCTTAAACTGCAAAAAATCCTGATTCTGAAATTGCAGACCGGACACCAAATTTCCGCCTGAAAGGATCGATTCATGGTCTCGAACGACTGTGGGCCACGTCCTGAACGAAAGGGCGGCCACGGATTAGGCGGACAATTTCTCGTGAAATCGTTGCAGGCAAACAGGCAACAGTGTCAGACCCGGCTACTCTCATAGGGAACGCCTAAACGCAACCGGTGTGTTTAGAAGACGTTTGCGATTTCTGCGCGTTTGAGCGGAGAGCACCGGAACCTGGGAGTCTCAATCTCCCGTGTGTCGCCTTTCGCTGACGCTGGCAATAGACTGAAAACTACTGTCGAAATCACCGCCCGCAAGGTGCGTATGTCAGGGGGAATTATGGCGCTCAATAGGTTGACGGTGTTTCTTTTGAAGGACGTCGAGGAATTTTCGGATGCACTCGCTGATGAGAAAGATCCGGATCGCGTGGAGCTTGATCAGGAATCGGGGCTTGAAGGCGAGTTTTGGTGGTCTGCCCGCGCTCCATCTGCCCCACCTTGGGTAGAGTTCATCGGAGAAGTCCTGTCCGAGACTCCGGACGGGCTCCGGTCGTCGTCAGCATCAGGCTTGCTCATCGTTCGAGTTGCCGGTTCGGTCTTCGCGTTGACGTTTGGTTACGGTCGTAGCTTTCTTCGGCCGGAGACCATCGTTCGAGGTTTCGGGCTCAAGGTCGCACTTAACCGTATCGACTCCCAACAGATGCGGAGTATCGATACGAAGGCTTATGAGGACTTGGTCGTCGCAAAGACTACGCAGGCGAGCAAGAGCACTGAAGTGCGGACATTCGGGATAGAGCCCATGCGAGACATCCTGAGGGCCGTCACGGGTGAGCCACGTACGCAGGAACTAGGCAATCGTCTTTCAGGCGCAGACGCTTTGGTCCTAAACATCGCAGTCGAACCCAGCGACCTACCTGTCCTTCTCGAAAAGGCGCTAGAGGCTTATCACGATGATGAGTACAAGAAGGACTTCGAATGGGTTGATCATTTGGCGCTTGTAACTGATCCGGCCATCATTGAAGTATTGGACGGCAAACTTGTCACGGCGTTGAAGGTCAAAGATACAAGCGTGACTCACCTTGCCATTCCAGATGCAATTGAGTGGGAGGATATCCACGCATTCAAGATCCGGGGTGCGCGCAATAATGAGTACGATGATCTCGATCTTGATGATTACCTCGACGACCTAAAGACCACGGATGACTTCACGATTGAGCTGCTGAAAAGTCGTGGCGTGCTTATCTCGTTCGCACGGTCGAGCGAGGATTGGGACCAAAAGTGGACTCTATATCATTGCTTGGTTAGTGAGCAGCGGTATAATGGTGGCCTTTTTGCCCTTATTGAGGGCCGCTGGTTCTCGATTTCTAAGAGCCTGGTTGACGATGTCGATGCGGCAGTAGGTCAGATCGGGGCGTCCGGGCTATCGCTTCCGGCGGCGATGGCAGGCGAGAAGGAAGGAGAATACAACGAGCGTGTCTCTGCGAGCATGGGATTTGTTTCTCTCGACACAAAGCTCGTCCGGCCAGCAGGTGCGACGAGCGGCATAGAATTTTGCGACATGTTGGCCCCAAACCGTACTTTCGTACACGTCAAGCGCAAATCGCGGTCATCCACGTTGAGTCACCTCTTTGCCCAAGGTCTGGTATCGATCAATGCCATGATCGGAGACGGTGCATTTCGCGAAAAGGTCCGAGGGATCATCGGAGAACAGTCGAAGGGGCTTGAGTCATCCATTATTGACGATTGGGTTTCAGCTGTTCCTGGTAGCGCGGAGGCCATTTCGGGGTCGGACTATTCCGTGGCGTACGTAGTGATAGCTAAGTCGACGAAGCCTGGCAATGACTGGTTGCCATTCTTTAGCAAGCTCAACCTCATGCAAACCGTGCGCTCTCTCGCACCTCTTGGAGTGAAGGTGTCGTTGGATCGTGTTGACGTCAAATAGCACATAGGGATTGCGACTCGCCTCACTCTTGGGCCGGCGCTGAAGGCTGTGCGAAGGATTCAGATGTCCGATGTAAGCGGCAACTTTAAACTGACCGGAGACGGCAAAACTGATTGACCGTTCCTTGAATTCCACCGGTCAATTCTAAGTTGCCGTTGACAGTCGGAAAATTCTTTATAGTTTTTGGACGGCGCTTGTCGGCCCGTCAGCTGTATCAGTCGGCCAAGCCGGACTGTCACGATTCATAGGGAATGGAGGCCTGAGATGAGTGTCATGCCGCCGGCCGGACGGCACTCGTTGGCCCCCCGTTAGCAGTCCAGCGTCTGAACAGCATTTCCCGGAGCGCGGCGACGGCCAGACCGCGGCCTCTGGCGGACGGCCGGATCCCGTAGCCCACGTTCACCACCACGTCCACATCCTGCGCGGATTCATGGCGCAGAGCGATTCCTCCGAGGACCTCGCCGTCCTCGACGATCCACCGAAAGGTGCCTCCGTCGTCGCCAGGCGACGCCTCCACGGCGAGCCGCCGATCTACGAACATGCGGAATCCTTCTGACGATCGGACATCGTCGGTCTCCAGGCGACCGAAGCCATCCTCGTGGAGGCCGTCGCCCCATTCCTCGTGCGCCAGTAGCCACGCCGGATGCAGGGCAACTGAGGGACGGACGAGCGGAGACATAGTACAACGCGACCGTCCACGAGCGGCACGGTGAGGGATCCTCTACCGGGCGTTAGATTTGATCTGCCGCCGCGATTAGACGTTCAACCTCATCCGTCAGCTCTGGGACCGGTCGACGACCATCGAGTTCGAGGGTCGCCCCGTTTCGAAGAAGCGGTTCGGCGTCGACCGACGACGTGGAGTCCGCGCAGGCGCGGGCATGCTCGTTGAAGGTTGCAATCCGCCAGGCTGGAGCCACACCCATCTCATGGGAGGTTGCCAACAGCCGGTCATGTCCGAGGGGGAATTGCTCCCTGGAATGAATCAGCACTGGTTGGTCATGAACATCGGCCAGCCGGCAGCTTGCCTCGTCGCCAACCGCCGGCAGGCCGGGACGGCAGGCGAGGCCGAAGAACTCCTTCCTGACGTGGCCCCCAACCAAGTCCTGTGAAGGCTCCTGATGCACCAGACCAATATCGAGGCGTCCTTCCCGGACCATTCTTAACTGGCTTGTGGTGTCTCCATCGGTCAGCTCCAGCTCAGCCAGGGGTACTTGTGTTGCGCCTGAACCAGCCGGGCGGGCAAAACGAACCGTGAGATTGTTTGAAGAGCAGCAACCTTACTTGTGTCCCTCGTCATTTTGTTTTCTGTCAGCCTCTCTTGATCCCGCCGCAGCAACCTGGGCGGTGGACGCCCCTATAGTCTCCCGGCCGTCGTCCGCGTTTCAGTCGCGTTGAAGGTACGCCATCATCTCAGGAGTAGTCAGGAGGACACGTGGCGATACCGCCTTGCTCTGGATGATGATGCCGTCCAGTTCCTGGCCGGCATCCAGTAGTTTTGCGACCCACGCGGCCCGTTGCTTGTTCACATAGCCGATCTTCTTCACGGGCCGCCCGGCGTGGATAGCGACGGCGTTGCCGTCGTGTTCGTTGTCGGGTTCGCGGATAGCCTGGACGCGCTGGCCGTTTCGGAACTTGAAGGGCTCGTTTGGGTCTTCGTGGAAGCCCATGCCCACCACGCGGAACGCGAATATCTGAAAGTGCCGCAGGGCGAGGATCTTGTAATCAATCAACTCCCCGTCCGGCAGGGCAAGATCGAGGCCGTTGCTGGAAGGTACCAACCTAAGGGGCGGCATGCCGTTGGGGCCGGCCACCAGCTCGGTCTTGGCAGCTGCCGGTGGAACGTAGCCTGCGCGATAGCTCTTGACGCTTTGGCCTGCGGCCGCCGCCTTGGCCTTCTCTGCTTCGTAGTTTCGCACTGCCGGCGGCCGCTGAGGCTGCCCCGCGGGTTTCTCAGGCTCTAGTTCCACAGTCACCCCGGGCGCGCGTGCCGGTTCCGGCATTACCGCTGACAGATTTGCCTCTGAAACCGTAGACGGTTCCGCTCGCCAGCCAAAAGCTGTCTTCAACTTGTCCCAAATCCCCATAGGCTGACTGTATCGACAACGGCAGGCGGAGGGTGTCCAAACCGCTGGAAGCGATCCTGTTTGCCGGAAACGAACCGACTCCCCCAGCCCTATTGAGCAAGATCCACGGCGGACCGACTGCATAGCTACGGCGTCACAGCTGCTGTTCAGGCCCTGCCCGACATGGCGCGCGCACCCTAACGCACCCTAGCAAGAGGCTCCTGATCCCCGGCGGTCTGCCCGTCAGCGGCGCTTTTCATCGGCCGGAGGCGGAACATGTCAGCGAATACGGCCACGGGGTTCTGGAGCGTCGGCAGGTCATCGAGCTGGTCCACGGGCCGGAAGCGGGAGCCGGCCGCACCAGGCAGCCGAGCGATCATCCACGCAGAAAACACATTACGTAAAATCTCTAGCGCCAAGGCCTGATCAAAGAGGCAGTACCGGTTCATGCAAGAGCCCATCCCTGAGCTGGAAGCCCGGGCATAAGGGGGCGCCGCGATAACACCTTGGAAGGCGGAAAGTCAAACTCTGTCAACAGTAAAAAACCAAAAAGCCCCTGACCTGCGGAAACACTGTGCCCGAGGTGGGACTCGAACCGCATTCCGGGCCGCGGAAACACTGGGAAGTCCCGAAAACATCGCGAGTACGAGCCAGTCCGGCCGATGTACGACCCAGTCCGAAGGCAATAGTGTTGACAGTGTCAACACTTCCTTTTTGCCCCTATTGGACCCGCTCCCCGGCGAAACCAAGGGGTGCATGAGTAATGGTCCGGGTTGGCGGATCAGGCGATCTGGATCCGTTCGTCGCCGAGTTCAACCTCGACACGAAGCCGGCCACCGACCGCTTCGACGTATTTCCGCAAGGTATCGACCTGGGCTCGGTCGATGTCGCCGTGCTCGATGCGGGAGACCCTGTTCTGGCTGACGTGCAGACGTGCAGCCAGCTCGACCTGCGTCAACTCCGATGCCTCGCGGAGCTCCCGAAGCCGGTAGGCCCGGACCTCATCGAGCAGGAGCTTCTTATGGGCATCCACAGCAACCCGGTCAACAGTCCGCTCGGCCAGCATCTCCTCAATAGTCTTTGCCATTACGATCCTCCTTTCAGAATCCTCAGATGATCATCGAACAGGTCATCCGCAATCGGGATATTCGTTTTGTACCACTTGCTCCAGTTGCCGGCCTTGTCGCCTGCGACAAGCAGGATCGCATGCCGTTCCGGGTCGAAGGCAAACAAGATCCGCAGCTCCGAGCGGCCGCTCGACCCCGGCCTCAGCTCCTTCATGTTCCTGTGCCGCGAACGAACCACCGTGTCGACCAGCGGACGGCCAAGCTGCGGACCACGCTCGGCAAGAAGCTCCAACGCGGCGATCACCTGCTCATACGAGTCCTGATCGAGCCCGAGCAGCCACGACTCCACCAACTCAACGTCAACATTCCACACCGACTCCATGATACACCCCACAGGTTCTACAACTCAAGGGCTATATCCATGAGGAGCAGACACTCGCCTAATCCGTCTTCAGCTTGCTGAGAAGAGCTGACCGCACCGCCGGATTGTCCTGCCAGAGTCCGAGCGATCCCGCGATCGCGTCCCCGATCCGTTCCATGGCGTCCCGGGCGGCAAGCATGTGCACCCCGTGGGACGAAATGCTGGACGGCCCTATGGAGGTGTTGCGCCCGTGGATCATCACCAGGGGGATCACTTCCACCTCAGGCCCAAGCAGGGAACGGTACCCGGCGGCGGCCGAGTGAATCCAGTTCGCCTTCCCGCGCCCAAACCCGTCCGAACGGACAATCAGCTCTCTCCCCCGACGCTCTCCATTCGTACTGGCCCCAGCGATAGAGCTAGGAATCCAGCAGATAGACAACGTTCCCGAGGGCAACCGCGTGGTCCACGTCAGCGTCCTGGTGCCCGGGGAACCGCAGCCCGTGGTACACAGCGGTCCCGGGGATCCGCAGCAGAAGTTCCAACAAAAGCGCGGTGCTGTCCTCTCCCCGTGCTCCCGCCTCAGCTCTGCCCTGACCGAACTTTCCGGCCGCAGCCAGGGCGCCTTGCCGCGTTCCATGGGTTTCGTAGTCTCATCGAACATTACTGTTCCTGGCCCCCATACTCACTTGAAATTTTGATTCCAACACCTTCTCAAGTCGCTGGACCGGAACGCCACACTTGCCTGTAATCGAATCCGCCCCGAGCGCCGCACGACAGCGGACCCCCAGCCCGAGCTTGTTCTACAGACGACGGTCACGGAACGACGACCCCGGTTCCCGAGATGTCGCAGCTGCAGATCGCAATCCACCTATGGTCTACCTGGGCGCGGAGGGCGGCGACTGCGTTGTGCCGGCAAGTGAAGCCAACACACCTAACGGCGCGAAGGGTCGGGGACCAGCACAAAGTCGTTGCTTGCGAGGATGCCAATCCCGGCCACGATCATTCCCAGGACCAGCAGGCTGAGCGCCGCGCTATGCCACGCCCTGCGGGTGCCGCTGTTGGTTTCGCGCGCCAGCTTGTGCGGGGGCATCACCGAGTTCCAAGCAATCCACCACCAAACGTAGCCGAGGCTTGCCGTCAGCAACAACACCCCGGTGGCCGCCGGTTGCGCGCCATGAAAGCCAAGCCTCGTGAGCCCTAATGCAATGAACAGTACGAAGGTTGCAGCACGGGTCCCCTCCGCCTGCGCCAACAGGTTCCTCAAGTCGTTCGGATCGCGTTCCGGGGACAACGACTTGTGCCGGATCCGGATCACCAGCCATCGGTAGGCGGCATAGGCCGCGGAAGAGACCACCAACAGGGTGGAAGCGGCGATGTTTCCGGCAACCGTGCCGTGATCGCCGTAGAGTGCGAACACCACGAAGGGAACACTCACCGACACCGCTATCGAGAACCAGCCGGTCCATGTCGCGGCAGCGTATTTGCGATCCATGCGGCGCGCGAAGCCCCGGGGCATGGCTTTCCTGGCGTCCCTGTTGATATACGCGACGATGAAGAGACTGGTCCACAGGACAAGCACGCACAATACATAGACAGCCTGCGGAATCCACAGCAACAGGGCAGCGTCTGCAACAGCCATCAGCCACCACCACATCTGGCGCCTTACCCGGATCTGGAAGTATTCGCTTTCGAGTCTCGCCCGGGCCCGCGCTTCATGGGGGTTGAGGCGGAGAACGCCCAGCAGCGATGTGACGCGACCGCCGGCGGGCCTGGACGGGTTGGTGGCCCGCATGAGGAGCAGCTTGGTGTGGAACGGGTCGATGGCCAGCCCCGCCTTGATCTGCTGCTCCGCGTCGACGCGTTTTCCACGTACGGTGAAGGTGCTGGCCAGCATGTAGCGGAAGTTGGCGTTATCGGGCGACAACTCCACCGCTTTGCGGAACAGCTGTTCTGCCTCGGCGAGGTGCTGCGGCTCTGCTTGGTCGTACAGGGTGCAACCCAGCATGTAGAGCCCTGGAGCCCATTCGCCTCCGGCTAGCGTCAGCCCCCGACGCATCGCGGACTCGGCAGTCCGCAGGTCTTCGACACCGGCGAATCCTGCGCTCAGCCGCAGCCACCACCACGGTTCATCAGGTTCCAGGTCCACAGCACGCTGCGCGGAATCCAAGGCGGCCTTCCAGTCCTTGGACAAGGCGAAGACGCGGGAAAGCTGGCCGTGCAAAGCGGCGCTGTCCGGTTCGGAGGCAAGTGCATCGCTCAGTACAGCCAAGGCCCGGTCGTGCCTGCCGGTCAGCAGGAAGGCCTCGGACCGGTCGATGACCATCCCCACACCGGCCATTTCAGAGCATCTTCCGGGCGCGCAAGTACCGGTCCAACTCGTCGTAGGACCCGTTGGCGTTGCCGAATTCCACTACGTTCCTGGCCGTTTGGAGCCATGACTGCGTTGAAGGCCGGATGTCTTTGAGGGCCTCATTGACGTGCGCCATGGAGATTGCCTGGACCGAGCCCTTCCGAAGGGACTCCATCATCGCCTTCTCGGCTGCGGACGTGACAACGTGTTCAAGGTCGGCGCCGGAGAAGTCTTCCGTTCGGGCAGCGATCTTCTTCACGTCGATGCCGGCGATCGGTCGGGAGGAGAAGTGGTGTTTGAGGATCGCCTCGCGGGCGGGCCGGTCCGGCGGCAGGACCAGAAGCATGCGGTCAAGACGGCCGGGCCGCAACAGTGCTGTGTCGATGTCCCACGGGTGGTTGGTGGCCGCCAGGACAAACAGGCCGTCGTTCCGGGCGTCCATGGAATCCAGCTCGAGCAGCATCTGGTTCACGGTCTGCCGCATCCACGCGGCTCCCCCGGACAGTGTCGACCGCTTGGTGGCCACTGCATCAATCTCGTCCAGGAGAAGGACCGCCGGTGCCGCGCGGCGCGCGGCCTGGAAGATCCCATGGAGGTTCTTCTCGGTTTCACCGATGTACTTGTCAAAAATGTCCGTCATGGTGGCGGTCATGAACGAAGCTCCGAGCTCGCCCGCCACGGCCCGGGCCATGAAGGTCTTGCCGCAGCCTGGCGGCCCATAAAGCAGCAGGCCGCCGCGAAGTGATTTACCGAAAGCCCTGGCCACTTCGGGATTCCGCATCGGCTCCAGGAAGGACTCGTTCAAGCGGGTCTTGACATCCTCCAATCCTCCGACATCCGCCAGAGTCACAACGGGACGGTCGATATCGAACAAAGCCCCGCCCGCACCCTCGCCGTTGACAGAGATCGCCTGCGGGTCACCGTCAGGGGCGTCCTCAACAAAGGGCGCCGGAAGCGAATGGCCCAGTTCCTTCTCAGCCCGATGCCAGTCGAAATCCCCTGCCGGCTGTGCGCTCGGACCATCTGTCGATTCGAGGTTGCTTTCCCCGACCTGACCCTGCATGGAAAGGGCCGCCGAAGCATCAATGAGGAGCGTTATGGTTTCAACGTTGTTCGCATCGATCGCCAGGACCAGGTTCAGGTGGTCGATGGCTTCAGCATGGCGCCCTGCCTGGACCAAGAGCTTGGCCACGTTGATACGCAAGGGAACGTTGTCCGGCAGCCTCTCAAGTGCGGCGAGCAACCCATCGATGGCAGCTGCGTTCATTGCTCCCCCAATAATTACGGCGACGACGGCGGGCCGCCTGTCAGGTCCGCCAGGAACCGCCGCCCCCAAGAACCCCACGGCGACCCGCTGCCGTCATGAATTCAGCTGGCCGCAATCGCGGCCACAGCAGTACCTTAGCCGTTGATGGGCTCGTGCACCCACGGCGAGCTCATCGGCACTGCTTATCGTCATTCAGCCCCGACATAGCTCGGCAGCCTCACGTCGGCAAGAGTAGATCTGAGGTGCTGACGATTCGAAAATCCACAGAATGCGGAAAATGTCAAGCTTTGTCAACAGTCAGGGGCTAAAAAGCCCCTGACCTGCGATAACACTGTGCCCGAGGTGGGACTCGAACCGCTTTCCGGGCCTTGAAAACACTGTGAAGTCCTGAAAACATGCCGAGTACGGGCCAGTCCGGCCGATGTACGACCCGATCCGAAGCCCGAAGTGTTGACACTGTCAACACACCCTCTGTTCCCACTTTCGAATTCGCTCCCGAACACGACCAAGTTTGTTCAAACGTACCGGAACGGGTTGCCTGGTCAGCCGGTTAGTCTCTCGCTCGTCCAGGGAAACCGTGAAAAACTCTAAGTGTGAAAATGGGACCTGATCGTATGGCCCAGCATCTCCAAGGATGGTTGCAGGCGCTGGCCCATATCGGTGCCGCAGTCAACCGTGGCGTTTCACTGAGCGAACTGTTGGACCTGATCGCCGCGACTGCCTGCAAATTGATGTCCTACGACTTTTGCGCGATCTTCATCCCGGACGCGGCGTCGCAAGTCCTGATGATCCAAGGCTCCTACGGCCTCTCGGCCGACTACATCCGAGACATAAACGCAGCGCACCCGGTCCGACTTCACGGCCTTCACACCCCCACGCCGGCGGGTCAGGCGTTCGCGATGGGCGTTCCCGTGCAGATCGAAAACTTCGGAAGTAATCCGACGATGCTCGCCTGGAGAGCCGCTGCGAGAGACCAAGGATATAGCTCCGTAATCTCCGTGCCTTTGAACTCCGCCGATGAGACACTCGGGACCCTCAACTGCTACACCCGATCGAACCATCACTTCACCAAAGAAGAAGAATCGCGCCTTTTGATGTTGGCAGACCAAGCAGCAATAGCCATCACCACCAGTCGTCTGCGCTCCGAACAGGCGAACAAGATCACGGTCCTCAACCAGCTGAATGAGTCGCTTGAGGAGCAGTATGAACTGCAAAGGCAAGCCGAAGCAATCCATGACCGGTTGACGGGCCTGACGCTTGCAGGGGGCGGAATTAGGGCCCTTGGCGGCGCCCTAGCAGAGATCCTGGATCGTCCCGTCGCCATTTGCGAGACCAACGGGACCATCCTCTACCAAGAGGAACACGACGGCGTTTCGCTCCCGGCGGCCCAACTCGCGAACGCCGCTGGCCTCCCCCTCCCTGATGTCGCGTCCGCGGCCAATGCCGGATTGCTGTCCGAAGTTCATCTTCCGGATCCAACAGGCACGCTGACCGTTGTTCGGGTTCCGGTGATGATCAAGGAGAAGATAGTCGCGTGGATCTGGACGAGCGGGAAGGTCTCCGAGCTGCGCCCGCTGGATCGCCAGGCGATGGAACGAGCCGCGGCGCCCCTGGCCTTGGAACTCCTCCGGACCCGGACAGCGACCGAGGCAGAGTGGCGGGACACTGGCGAGATTCTCTCCGAACTCCTGTCAGGCAGAGGTCGCGGCTCCACAACGCTCTTGGGCCAAGCCGCACGGCTCGGCCACGATCTGTCGCTTCCCCACGCAGTCATCGCGGTCCGATTCGAATCCCGTATCGAGAGCGCTTTACCGTACTGGCTTGCCGCCACCTTCGAACGGATGGCGCGACAAGTCTCACCAAAGCCGCTGCTCGGATCCCACGAGGAGCACATCGTTGCTCTTTGGCCGCTGGGACCAACGACGCCGATCAACGAAGTGCGAGGCATCGGCGAAGAGGTCAGGCAGATTCCTTCAGAACGCAATCAAGGCACGGATCGCGCGCACGCTGCCATCACGGGGCCGGTCACAAGCATCGCTGGCTATCCTGCGGCGTTTGCAACGGCCCGTGGAGCCATTGAGCTGGCGGCCCTACGCCAGGGTCCCCCCGGAACTCTGGTGTTGAGCGATCTAGGATTGACTGCGCTTCTACTGCAGCTCCCGGATGTATCCGCGCTGAGCCACTATGTGGACGACGTGCTTGGCCCGTTACGTGCCAACGGCTTAGCCCAAGATCCATCGCTCTTGCCGACCTTGTCAGCCCTCATTCACAATAATCTCAACGCGAGAAAGACAGCTGAGCAGCTGCATGTCAATGAGGATATCGTCATCGAAGCCCGCCGACGGATCCAGGATCTGCTCGCACTTGACCTTTCGCGCATCTCCGATCTCACGCGCATCTCAACGGCCATCGAAGTCGACGACGTCGTCGAGGCCAGGCAGAGCATCATTGACGTCTGATCCCCGCGCGCGGGCGCATTCCACAAATGCGCCGGTGGGCGACGCGCGGGTCACACCCGGCGCCTCGGGTATCCGCGTGACGGTAAATGGATTGAATAGAGGGGTGGTGTTCCACCGAGGCCCCGAGCAGATCTCTCGGAGGCTGACCGGTCGCGCCTCGGCGAGTAACTGATGCGTCAGACTCCCACGCCCGAAAGTTCCAACGAACCCTTTCCTACTATTCATGCGTATGATACTAATTGTTTGTATGGGAGATAAATCATGAATTTTGGCACGCAACCGCAGGGCTGGATCTGGATGACCGGGGCTGACCCTATGCCAGCCGGCTGAATGAGCGTGCAACAGCGGAGGGACGCGACGAATCTGCACTCGCCTCTACCTGCTACCAACGTTGCGATGGGGCGATTTAGATGGCGGAGAATGGCCGACTCGGCGGCCCCTTCTTGCATTTGATGTCGCTTCAAACGCAGCCGCACAATTCCTCAACACTGACGAAAGGGATCCCGTGGGACTCAATACACCTCCACTGGCAGGCCGGAAGGCTGGGGTTTCCAGTCAGCTCGAACCGCAGCACGGACACAGCCTGCCGCTTAGCCGGAGGCAGCCTCTCTTGGTGAAGCAGTGGAAGTACCTGTGGCGCAAGGAATTCGTCGAGCTACGCAACGGTCTCAACGTATCGACCACCGGATGGGTTGACGACTTCACCCCAGATGGCATGACTATATGGATCTATCTGAGCGGGGGAATGGGCCGGATGATGATTCATCAATGCGACGGGATCGACGTCTGGCGCGTCGACTCCCGGATCTGCCAGAACCGCAGCGATCCCACAGCGGAAAAAGCCCACCCAGCCTAGGCGTCAAAGGCCTCTATGGGCATCGCCCATCCACAAGCCGCGGCGGGGCTGCAAAAGACGATCACCCGGATCGTCGCCTATCGCAACAACTGCCGCCCCGCCGCTCACTACGCGTTGCCATCCGCAGCCGGGATGACCCGAGGAGTATGTTCTCAGGCCAAAGTCCTGGGAACTGAGTCGGTTCGTGCCGCTCTATAGTTCGCACCCAAACCAGCAGGAGATGCCAGTGCCTATTTCGCAAACTACAAGTACCGATTGTCACGGAGAGCCTCCGCGGGATCCGACGGCAGAAGACGTAGCGTCGCCGTCGCAACAATCTCTGGACGATGAACTCACCGCAGCACCCTGGATTGGACTCCACTACAGGAGCGAAACCCGCTAAGGACCCCAGCGGGGGGGCCTCGCCCCTCTGGTCACAGGCGGTGCTATTCGTGGCGAAGGTCACCGACCCCGCTCAGGGACCCAGTCTTTCTCCACGTACGCCCGTCGATTTTGTCGCCGGATACGACCGGGTGAAGCTGATCCGACCCGCATCACAGTTGGCTCACAGAGCCCAGTGTGCTTCTCGTGGCTTCGTTGTCCGATGCCTACCCGCGATTTCGGCTACCCGTGACCCGCTTCCAGGTTAGACCAGGGGCCGCTTATGAAGCGCCAGAACGAGTGATTCTTGGCCCGAGCGGTGCGGCGTTTATCGCGTCACCTTGCCGGTAAGGGTTGCGATGGGCCGCAGGAAGAGCGGGCGTGCCAGGAACCAGGACGCGCTCATCAGCGCCACCGAACCAGCGAACATCAAGAAGCCGAGCCAGCCGGCGTCGTCCCGTGCAGCGTACATGTGGTTCAGGTTTCGGAGTGCCCCTGTGGTGAATACCAGGACCACGTGGACGACGATGAACAGCACGAAGAACAGCATCGTCGGGTAATGCAGGGCACGGGCCATCTCGATCGGGTACGCCCTGTTCAGCCGGGCGGTGTGCTGGGGCCATGCGTTGGACATCCGCAGCCCGGTAGCGATCGCCAACGGCGCTGCGATGAACGCGACCGCGAAATATGAAAGCAACTGCAGCGCGTTGTAGTTGGTCCAGCCACTCTCCAGCGGCCAGTCCAGGGACGCATACTGCAACGCCGCCGACAGCGCGTTCGGGATGACGTCCCAGCCAGTCGGCACAATCCGCAGCCATTGGCCCGTGGCGAAGAGCATGATGAAGAAAACGATCCCGTTGAGCACCCACAATGCGTCCAGGCTCAGGTGGAACCAGAGGTCCAGGCTGACCTTTTTCGGCGGGTTCTTCGTTTTGATCAGGCCCTTGTTGTTCCGGGTCCAGTTCGCCTTGGGCCTGGCGGTCGTGCGCACCAGCCAGCCGGAACGGACGATCAGCAGAATCAGGAACGCGTTGAGGAAGTGCTGCCACCCCAGCCAGGCCGGCAAGCCGAGCGGGGCCGACGCGGGCAGTTCGGCCTGCCCCGGATACGTCGTCAGGAAATCCTGCACAGGTCCGAGGGTGCGCAGCCACCGGGCCAGCAGCACAACCAGCGCCAAAACTACGACGGCGGCCGCACCCGCCAGCACCGCCCGCACCCACCCGGGCCGGGCCGGCTTCCTTGGCTTCCCGGACTTAGGCGTCGACGGCGCGGACGTCGGGGGCATGCTTGTTGGCGTGGGCATCTCGGTTGTCTCCTAGCTTGAGGGGTCAGCGGCTGGCGGAGAGCTGGCGGGCCTCGACGGCCGCGATCAACTGGGGAACCACGGTGAATACGTCACCGACAATGCCGAAGTCTGCGACGTCGAAGATCGGGGCGTCCTCATCCTTGTTGATCGCCACGATGGTCTTGGATGTCTGCATCCCGGCCCGGTGCTGGATCGCCCCGGAAATACCCAGCGCGATATACAGTTGCGGGGATACCGCGACGCCCGTCTGCCCCACTTGGTGCGACTGCGGTACGTAGCCGGCATCGACCGCGGCGCGGGAAGCGCCCACTGCCGCGCCCAGCGCATCTGCAAGCTGCTCGACAAGGACGAAGTTCTCCTTCGAACCAAGACCGCGCCCACCGGAAACCACTACCGCTGCCCCACGCAGGGCCGGGCGTCCGGAATCCACGGTCGTCGCAGTTGAGGACTCGATTGTCGCGAAACGCCCGGGACCATTCTCCGCCGCCACGCTGACGGCGTCAGCATTCACTGCCGCTGCTCGGTCGTCGATAGCCCCCAGGCGCACTGTGATGATCGGCAGTCCCCCGTCGACTGCCGACTCGGTGGTGTACGCGCCGCCGAACACCGAATGCGTGGCAATGACGCGATCCCCTTCGGCACGCACGCCTACTGCATCGATCAGCAGCCCTGCGCCCGTTCGCACTGCCAAGCGTGCGGCGACCTCACGGCTTTCGACCGTGTTGGCCACCAGCACCGCTGCAGGTGAAAGCACGCGTACGGCATCCGACAACGCGTCCAGGTCCGGGGCAGCCAGCAACTGGCCGGCCCGGTCGGATTCATAGATACGCACGCTGGCCGCGCCTAGGGCACCGAGTTCGGCGGCCAGATCGCGGCCCGCCCCGTGCACGACGGCGGCAACCGCCACCGGGGTGCCCAGTAACGAGGCCGCGCCGAGCAAGGAGGCTGCGGTGGATTTGGCGCCGCCCGTGTTCGTGGTTTCGATCAAAACAATGACATTGGCCATCGGAAAAGTCCCTTCGAGTTCTTGTAGAGGTTCAGATCAGCCGGCCGGCAACAAGGAAATCGGCTAGTTCGGCGGCGGCATTGCCCTCGTCGACGACTTTCCGGCCCATGGCCCGAGGCGGGCGCCCATTCGCGGACACCATGACGCTGCGAGCGGGGCCGAAGCTTCCTACGCCGAGATCCGATAGCCCGAGGGTCTGCAGTGATTTCTTCTTCGCCTTCAGGATTCCCTTGAAATTCGGGAACCTAGCCTCGGCCGCACGCTCTGTCACCGAAATCACCGCCGGCAAGTCTGCGCTCACCGAGAGTGTGCCGCCTTCGACCCCGACCACGCCGCTCACGGAACTCGACGTGATCGTCGCCGTGCCCAAGGAGGGCAGCAAGGGCAAGCCCAGCCGCTCGGCAACCATCGCCGGCACGACCCCGCCGCGCCCGTCAGTGGACTCGTTGCCGGCCACCACCAGGTCATATCCGGTCCAGGACAACGCCGCCGCCAAAGCCGCGGAAGTCGCGGAGGCGTCAGCCCCGGCCAACCCGTCATCTGCGACATGGATCGCCGAGTCCGCGCCCATCGACAACAGTTTGCGCAGGGACTTCGTGCTCTGCGCCGGACCGACGCAGAGCACGACGACCTCGGCATCCTTGTTCTCATCTTTGAACCGCAGGGCCACCTCCAGGGCACGCTCGTTGATCTCGTCCGGTATCCGGTCCGAAGCCACCCGGTCCAGCAGGCCCGTCTGAAGGTCCAATACCCGCTCCTCTTCCGTATCCGGAACTTCCTTCGCCAAAACAACGATCTTCATGTTGTTCTCCTCGGTCCTTCTCTCATTGCAAATGTGGTGGATGTGCGGATGGCGCCGGTACGCAAAAGTGGTCCATATACGTGAGCATCTCAATGATGCCGAGCTGGATCATGGTTGGTCGCCTTCCGCGAAGAAGTCCAGGAGGGAGTCGGTGAACTGTTTGGGCTGTTCGCGGGGGATGTAATGGCCGGTCTCGAACCATTCGACCCGCACGTCGGGCATGACCTGCTGAAGACGGTCGATGATGGGCTGGTCCAGGACGTTGCTGGTGCGCCCGATCATGTACAGGGTCGGCATGGCCGCCTTCGCCGACATCTCCCACAGGTACTCGCCGTCGGGCAGGCTCACCGAGCCGGTGATCCACTGCAGGTCCGGGTCGGCCCTGGGCACCAGCTTGCCCGCCCAGTTCCGACGCACCTGGTACTTCACATGCAGGTCGATGAACTCCTCGACCCACTCCGGGTGCTGCCCCACGTAGAACTCGCGCACCTCGTTCTCGTCACGGAAACCGCGCAGGTTCGTGTTGCGCTGGATGAAGTCCCGCATGAACCGCGCACCCTCCACGCTGGTCGCCGGCCCCGCATCCGATAACGCCATCCGCCGCACCTGCCCGGGGTTCTCCCCCGCGATCGCGATCGAGACGCGCACCCCGTTGGAGTGCCCGACAAGGTAATAGGGTCCGATGCCCATCTGCTCAAGCAGGCCGGTGACATCGCCGGCGAACGCCCGCACCGCGTAGCCCTGCGGGGACCAGCTGCTCTCCCCGTGACCGCGCAGGTCCGGGGCAATGACGTGGTACTTCTCGGCAAGACGGCGCGCGATCGGATCCCAGGTGTGGGCGGTGACGTTCAAACCATGCACCATCACCAGCGGCTGGTTGCCGCGCTTGCCCCACTCCAGGTAATGGATGTCCAGGCCGTTGACCCTGGCCCGGCCCTCTTGATACTCGTGCGCAGTCACAATGCTCCTCTTTGAGTTGGTCCGGGCTCAACACGCCCGGCAGACCAGCAATTCCATCCTAACTATATGTATGAATCGGATATTTGTCACCCCTTCAAGCCACACCCTGCCAACACCCCGAAGCTCATGTCGAACACGTATAACCCTTGAACCAGCCTGTAAATCAAACGGTGTTTCCAGCCTGACGGGGCACAACGGGGTTCGGGGAAAGTAGCTTTTGGATATGGCGCATGGAACCCTTGGAACCACTAAAGCGAGCAGGCCACCCCTGATGCGTCTGCCAGGCGCCGTGTGACCAGGTGGTTGAAATTGTCCGCGCAATTGTTGCGCTCGTTTGCGCAGGCGCCGTTAGAACCGCATGTTGGGGTTCGCCGAGGAATTGCGTCGACCCGGGGTACTCGCCCTCCTCGGCCGAGCAGCGCTTCTGTCTTAGGGTTCGCTGCTGGGCCGGCACATAAGGCATCGGATCAAGGGCATGCAGGCTGATGGTGAAGCCGCGCACCACCGAAAGGGCCGGCTCTGGAGGAGCTCGCGAAACTCTGTGAGAAATTACAGGCGGTCGCTCGGTCATGGAACAATGCGTGGGAGGAATTCAGCCGTTCCTGGACTTCGACGCGGAAAGCCGGCCCGCGGTCTGCGGCACCATCCCGATTGAGTTGTTGAACGCCCGCAACCGCGCGCGGTCAGAGGCCGCAGCCTCCCGACGGAGTTGGAGCACTGAGGTGCCCGTATTTGGCGACCCGATCCCTGGACCGACAGGAACCCCGCAAACCCGAGTGGCCGCGCGTCGGAAAGCTGCCTAGAAGGCTTTCGCCGTCACCATCGCGGGCCGCTAGCCGGACACGGAAAACTCACTGAACAAAACCGCCGAAAAGCACGCAAATGAAACTGATCCGGGGGAATTACACCTAGGCCCAGGTGATCCGCGACGCGACAAAGCCCGGGGATGCGGCCTTTATTTGCTCGAAGTGGGTGCGGAAGTGTTCGCGTGCGAGTCGTTCAGCGAGGTCGGCATCTCCGGCTATGACCGCCTCGCCGATGGCGGCGTGTTCATGGCGAATCGTACTGTCGGTCGTCTTTTCGGCTAGGCCGATATTCACCAGTCGTGACGTGTACATCTCCTTCAGCGCCGTGGCGAGTAGATTCAGCACAGTGTTTCCGGTGCTCAGCGCCAGAGTGTAGTGAAAGTCATTGGCGCGTTCCACGATGATGCTGGGCTCAACACCATCCCCTGCTTCACGGTCCAGCACTCGGCGAATCTGCTCCGCGGATTCCGGCGTGAGTGATTCAGCGGCTTTGCGCGCGACAAGAGGCTCGAGAAGGAGGCGCGCCTCGGCCAGTTCTTCGAGCGTCGCCCCGCCCAGATTGAGATAAAGGGAGAAACTGCGGCTGACGTCGCGCGGGTTGACGCGCAGAAGAACGGGCCCGCCACCGGGGCCCGAGCGCAGGACGATCAGGCCAAAGGTCTCGAGGATGCGCAGCGCCTCACGCAGGGAGCCGCGCCCCACATCGAAATGCTCGATCATTTCAGCCTCGTTCGGCAACCTGTCCCCGGCCTGAAGTTCCCGCTCGATGATTAGTTCCAGGATCGCCGAAGCGACGCGTTCCGACGTCTTGACCTGGCGACCCAGAGCGGTCGGAGATGCATCCGCCGTCCAAAGGCTCGACGTTGAGGTTTTCATGCGATTCAACCTATCGATAAGGGGGTATTCCTACCATAATATTCCCGATCGACGATTGCTTGACCATTTCCTCGTCGGCGAAGTGTCATCCGCCGGTCCGGCGGTGGACGCAGCGCTCTCGGCATGTTGTTATACACCCCTGGCAGGCCGGGCGTAGCACGGACGCGGCAGGAACTCAGTGGATCGTATACCCGCCGTCGACGAGGATCGTCTGGCCTGTGATCAGAGCGGCGGCGTCGCCGAGTAGGAAGGCGACGGCTCCCACGACGTCGTCTGGCTCACCGAAGCGGCCCAGCGGAATGCGAGCGAGCAGGGTAGCGGCGAACTCCGGCCGGGAGAGCGTCGATTCAGTTAACTCCGTACGCACGAAGGTGGGTGCCACTGTGTTAACGCGGATACCCAGGTGCCCCCACTCGAATGCCATGCTTCTAGTTAGCTGAACGACGGCTGCCTTGCTGGAGCTGTATGAAACGCGGTCTTCGATGGCGACGATGCCAGCTTGGGAACCAATGTTTACGATCGACCCTTTGATTCCCTCGGCAGCCCATTGTTTCGCGATGGTTTGCGATAGAAAGAACAGACCTTTCGCGTTCAGCTGATGAACCTGGTCCCATGCCTCTGGGGTGACCTCGAAGGCTGGTTGCGGCACATTCACTCCAGCGTTATTGACGAGCAGGCTGATTCCTACGCCCTCGGCGTGCAGCCGCTGGATGACAGCGGCAGCCCCGTCGATATCTGTCACATCCAGCACCACCGGCGACGTGCCGTAGCGCTCAGCGATCTGCTCGGCCTCGGCAGGTACCCGGGAAGTGCCATAGACGGTGGCTCCCAGTTCGTTCAAGCCGTCGGCGACTGCCCGGCCGAGCCCGCGGCCGGCCCCGGTGACGAGAACGGCGCGGCCATCGAGTCGAAAGGAGAACATGGAAACCTCCGGTGCATGGGTGGGTGCCAAGGGTTTAGTCTTTCCGCGCGGCGGACTGCGGCATCCATTCGAACGCGTCGCCCCGGTACTTGGCCACCCGAACGTCACCTGAGCGCGCGTGACCTTCAAAGCGCTCGACGCGGGCAGCGCGGCCTGTGATCTCCCCCAGCATGGCACTGGATTCTTCGTTGCGCACCTCCTGGTAGGTGACGGTGCGAAGAAACTTGCCGGCCCAGAGCCCGCCGGTGTAGCGGGCTGCACCTCGGGTGGGAAGCACATGGTTCGTGCCAATGGTCTTGTCACCGTACGACACACACGTCCCTTCGCCGAGGAAGAGGGCACCGTAGTGGCGCATCTTCTCCAGCGCCTCCCGAGGCTGTGCAGTCATGATTTGCACGTGCTCGAACGCGTAGCCGTCGGCCAGCGCGTACGCCTCGTTGAGGGTATCGACGACGTGCACCTCGCCGTAGTCCCGCCACGCCGCTTCCGCGAAGTCGCGGGTGGGCATGCCGGGCAAGAGCCGATCGACGTGATCGATCACAGCACGGCCGAGATCCTCCGAGGTGGTGATGAGCACGGCCGGGGAATCGGGTCCGTGTTCGGCTTGCGAAAGTAAGTCGACGGCGACGACGAAGGGATCCGCGTGCTCATCGGCGACGATGAGCACTTCGGTCGGCCCGGCGAACAGGTCGATGCCGACTTCGCCGAATAGCTGGCGCTTCGCTTCGGCAACAAAGGCGTTACCAGGTCCCGCCAGCATGTGCACGGGGTCGATGGTTTCGGTGCCCACGGCCAGGGCCGCTATCGCCTGGACGCCACCAAGGATGTAGATTTCGTCGGCGCCGGCGAGGTGCAGGGCGGCAACAGTGGCGTCCGGGATGCCACCGTCGATGGGAGGCGTAGCGGCGGCGACGCGCTCGACGCCGGCGACCTTGGCGGTGACCACGGTCATGTGCGCCGAGGCGAGCAGTGGGTAGCGGCCGCCCGGAACGTATGCGCCGATGGTGGTGACAGGCACATTCTTCTGACCCAGAAAGACGCCGGGGAACGTTTCAACCTCGAATTCTTGGAGCGAGGCAAGCTGATGCTCGGCCATGGTGCGCACCTGGGTCTGCACGAAGCGGATGTCGGCGAGCACCTGTTCGGGCACGCGGGCCATCACGTCTGCGATCTCCTCAGCACCGAGGAGGAACGATTCCGGTGCCCACGCGTCGAACTTCTGTGAGTATTCGCGCACGGCGACGTCGCCGCGGTCGCGGATATCGGCGATCACCTCCTCGACGGTGTTCTTTACCTTGGGATCAGAGCCGGCCACGCGGTCCCCGGCGGCGCGGGGCTTGAGGGCTAGGGAGATTGATGTGAATAGGGCGCTCATGGATGTCCTTTACACGTTCATGTTCGGAGAGTTTGAATATGTATACGTATACATCATGAAATGGCAGTGCGGCAAGACTGTAAGTTGATGAAGACAGGACCGTAGGTTGATCAGGAGAGGACGAACGAAACGATGGCAGCGACCAGCCGTGACGTGGCCCGCGAGGCCGGCGTCTCGCAGGCGACCGTGTCGCGCGTGCTCACCGCCGGGACCCCCGTGAGCGAAAAAACGCGTGCCCGTGTCATGGACGCCATGACGCGCATTGGCTATGTCCCGAATCGTGCCGCGCGCACCATGAAGACCGGTCGCACGGGGACCATCGGCGTCGTCGTGGCCGACCTTGGCAACCCGTTCTACCCACAGCTTCTCGAGGCGCTTAGCCGCAGTCTCGACGCCTCCGACCACCGCATGACTGTATGGGTCTCGGACGGGGGCAAGAATCAGGCCGCCCTTGATGCGATTCGGGAGGGGACCGTGGACGGAGTGATATTCACCACCGTCACCGAACACTCCCATGAGCTGGCACGGGCGCTCGAACAGCGAAGCCCCCTCGTGCTGGTCAACCGGACCGTCGAGGGCGCCGATTGCGATCAAGTCTCAAGCGCCAACCGGCAAGGCGCAGGCCTGATCGCCAACTACCTGGTCTCCCACGGGCGCACCCGTGTCGCATTCATCGGCGGAACTCCTTTGGCCAGCACCACGGCGCAGCGCCTTGGCGGCTTCTCGGACCGCCTGGCCCGACTCGGTTACCCCCTCCCCGACGAACTCGTTGCACACGGCGCGTACACGCACGAAAGTGGATGCCGCACCGCCGCGCGGCTCCTCAACCTGAACCCGGGCATCAACGCCCTCGTGTGCAGCAACGACCTCCTCGCCTTCGCCGCCCTCGACACAGCCAAGGCTGCCGGCATCCGCGTTCCCGACGACTTGTGGGTGATCGGCTACGACGACATCCAACAAGCGTCCTGGCAGTCGCTGAACCTCACAACAGTGCGGCAGGACGTGGCGCAATTAGCGGCGGAGGCTACCCGCCTGCTCTTGGCCCGGCTCGACGACCCTGACCGCCCGGCGATCCGCGTCGAGCTCGAGCCGACCCTCGTGGTGCGCGCCTCAAGCGCGTTCGCACCCGCCTGACTCGTCGCGTTACTCACGGCCGCAGCCGAGGCCGCCCAGGAACAGATTGAACACTCTATTGTGCACGGGTGAGGACCCATAAACTTGATCGGTGCGCATCAAAATATCTATACTCATAAATTAGGCCGGATCCGCCAGCTGGCTCCTTGCCAGCCCCACGCCAACGCGTGGCGGACCGACACGAACCTGGAATCAGGCATCACCGACAGGAAATCCCATGACGCATTTCTCGCTCGGCGCGGCCGGGGCCACATCAGAGTCCGATCAGCGGTGGCGACGTGTTGTGGAATTGAGGTAGCAGTGCCGCGCTCTACCAACCGTGCCGTCGTCACCGTCGGTGAGGTGCGGGCCGCCTCCGCGGGCGTGATTGCGCTTGCGGCGGTGTCAGGCGTCCGGTTCAGCTACGGCGTGATTCTGCCCGGCCTGTCCGCTCAGTTGAATTCGACCGTACTTGTGCTGGCGATGCCTTTCACCGTGCACTGGCTGGTGTTCACGTTGACGGCGCCACTGGCCTGGCGGGTGTTTGCACTCTATGGAACCCGGTTCATGTTCATAGCCGGCGGGGTGTTGTGCGGGCTGGGGATGGCAGCGCTTCCTCTCGTGGCGTCTCCGATCGAAGCTACCCTGACGTACGGCATCCTGGTTGGCTTGGGGACGCACGGCCTGGGACAGATGGCCGCCAACCATCCCGTACTCATGATCTCGGATCAGAGCCGGCGGGACCGCCTCTTCGGCGTGGTGGCCTGTGGTGCCCCTGTCGGCACGGCCGCATACCCAGCGATCAGTGCGCTCGTCACCGACGCCACCGGCTGGCGAGTGGCTGCCGTCGTCGTCGGCGCGACGGTGGTGGGCACCAGCTTGTTCGCGGCAAGGCTCCTCCCCTCCCGCTACCCCCGCCGTGGACTGGTGCCCGGCGTGCATACCGTGACCCGGGCTCGGGCTCGGGCGACGGCGCCGTGGCGCGAAGCGTCCTTCCTGCTGCTGTGCGCCGCATTCTTCACTTCACTGCTTGTCCAGACGGCCGTACCGGTCCTCCTGCCCGTCTGGGGAGCAGGCCAGGGCTTCAGCGCGGCACAGCTCGCCATAGCGTTCACCATCATGGGCTCTGCTGGACTGGTTGGACGCTTCGTGATGACGGGAACCGGATGTGTTTTCGGTCGCCAGCTGTGGGCGGTCGTGCCCGTAGGGCTGCTGGGAGTCTCCGGCTTCGTCGTCGCTGTCTTCGCCTCCAACGAGTGGTGGTTGTATATCGCCGTCCTCCTGCTCGGATTCAGCACGCCCGTCTTCGGCGCCCTCTTCGCCGTAGCCACTCTGGCCTGTTTCCCGCCGGAACGTTATGCGCAGATCAGCGGGGCACTTCTCGTGCCCGTCGGGATCGGCGCCGCAATATCTGGACTGATCCCAGGCCTTGCCGTCGACCATACCGTCCCGTTTGCCCTGATCTGGCTGGTGCTTGCGGGCATGCTCGCCAGCGGCTCCGTGCTCTTCCTCGTCGCTGAGCGGATATCCCCCGTGTACCGCGCTCAATTGGTGGTGTCGACAAGTTCCCGCTAGGGCGCGGACAGGAGACGGGCACCGCAAAACAGCACCCCACCGGCGGTTTACGGCCTCAGTTGTCCGCTGACGCGCGCAATCCGACACGATCCTCCGGGTGCGCGATCGCAATCAGGGCCCGGGCACGCTCCGCCAGGCTCCGCCCACCTAGCTCCGCAATCCCCCACTCGGTGACGACGAAGTCAACGTCGCTAGCCGAGGTAGTTACCGGGGTCACCCTTGCGAGCGACTTGACAATGCGGCCAAGTCCGCCCCCGCTGCGGGACGGGAGCGCGATGACGGATTCCCCGCCCACACTCTGGTGGGCAGCTCTCGTGAAATCATGCTGCCCTCCCCCCACTGCCACTTTGACGCCGCCCACCCATTCGGCATTGACCTGCCCCGAGAGGTCCACGCTAAACCCCGAGTTCACGCCCCAGAGCTTGTGTTGTTGCGCGAGCCGGAAAGGGTCATGCGTCACGCTCACGGGGTGCAAACGTACCGTTTCCGGCCAGGCAGCGGCACCAGCGTCCACCGCCAGACCGGTGGCGACGTTCAGCCCGGGATCAACCGTCTTCGAAACGGCAGAATAAGACCGCCCTACAAGGTATTCTCGCAAGGCCCTGGGAAGAATTCCCGAGTGTATGCCGATGCCCGGGCGAGTGGCCAAGGCGCCGATAAGCGCGTCAGCCACGCCACCCAAACCCACCTCGAGAGTGGCATCGCCGGGGATCAAGCCCGCCACAAGTTCGGCAATCCGATCACGCACCGGTTCCGCGGCAGCTGTCGTGGCGACAGGGCTGACGGCGGCACTGTCGTCGGAGACGGTGACAGCATCGGCCCACCACTCCGGCGGGGTCGGAAACAATCCGCCCACATACTCCCCCGCCGGTGCAACCTCGGCGGCGAGGCGAACCTCGGGCATAGCCGCGAGGGTAGGTGTGAAGCCCACGGCGTTGCCGAGTTCAAAGCCCCTGACGCCCCGTGCGACGCGAACCGCGTAAACATCGCAGGGAATGACTCCGGAGGACAGTAGACGATCAGTCTCCCATAGCGACAAAGGCAGGCTGTCGACGAGGTGGGCAAGCGCCCGCGGTGCCCCACCCGCGAGCATCGTGATACGCAGTCTTCCAGATCGCAGGTCATCCTCGGCGTTGTCGTCAAGAAAGGCAAAGCGCGCGGTCAAGTCCGATACATAGAGACTGACCCGGATTTCCCGGCGCCGCGCCTCACTCAGCAAAGTCGCGATCAGGCGTGTCGGCAGTTGAGGCGACATCGCCGATACCAGGTTCAGATGATCCTTGCCGTCAAGGATCTCGGCTGCCGCCCTCACATAGGCCCGGCTTTCACGTGCAACGTGTCGCGTCATTGCCACAATCTCCCGTCCGTGTACTTCCTCTTGCACAATCTCATGATGTTCATCATAATTATATGCATCAATAGTCGTGGGGCATAGGTGCCCCGAACCCGAGGAGCCAAAGGCATGACCCAACTCACTGAAGAGCAGGAAGACCTCGTCGGACTCATCCGAACCTTTGTGGACAAGCAGGTCCTGCCGGTCGCATCGGACTTTGATCACAAAGATGAGTTCCCCGAAGAGCTCGTTGAGGCCATGAAGGAAATGGGGCTGTTCGGCATCACGATCCCGGAAGAGTACGGCGGCCTGGGACTGGACGTCTTCACCTATGCCTTGGTCATCAAGGAGCTCTCTCGCGGATGGATCTCGCTTTCGGGTGTCATCAATACCCATTTCATGGCGGCATGGATGATTCAGACCTTCGGTACCGAAGAGCAGAAGCGGCGCTATCTCCCGCGCATGGCCACCGGCGAGCTGCGCAGCGCCTACTCGATGACCGAACCGCATGCAGGTTCCGATGTCCAGGCGATAAGCACCCGGGCACGCCGCAACGGGGACGACTACATCATCGATGGCCAGAAGATGTGGGCCACGAACGGATTGCGCGCCGGAATGGTGATGATCCTCGCGGTGACTGACCCCAAGGCCGAGCCGCGGCACCGCGGGATGACTGCTTTCATTATCGAGAAAGATCCGGGTGTGCAGGAACAGCCGGGCATCACGGTACCCGGGCAGCTCAAGAAACTGGGGTACAAGGGCGTAGAATCCACCGAGATCGTCTTCGACGGCTTCCACACTCCGGTCAGCAGCGTTCTCGGCGGCGAAGCCGCGGTAGGCAAAGGCTTCAAGCAGTTCATGGCAGCTGTCGAACTGGGCCGCGTCAACGTTGCCGCGCGGGCCGTGGGCCTGGCAACGTGCGCCCTCGAACAGTCCATCAAGTACGCCAACGAACGCGAAACGTTCGGCAAGCCGATCGCAAAGCATCAAGCCATCCAGCTGAAGATCGCCCAGATGGGCACGAAAATCAAGGCCGCGGAACTGCTGATGCTTGAGGCTGCAAGGCTCAAGACCACCGGTGCCCGATCCGACCTCGAAGCAGGCATGGCCAAGTTCTTCGCGACCGAGACCGCAGCCGAGGTCGCCCTTGAGGCGATGCGTATCCATGGCGGTTACGGCTACTCGCAAGAGTTCATGGTCGAGCGGCTTTACCGCGATGCACCTCTCCTGATCCTTGGCGAGGGAACCAATGAGATCCAGCAACTCGTCATCGCCCGCCGCCTTCTCGAAGGCTGAGATTCACTTCACACCAAGGAAGTCGCACAATGACCACCACGCATGCCGAGACCCGCGACCGCGGTGCGGGAAGCACCGCCCACGAGATCCTTACACTCAGGGTCGTCGAGCGCTATAACCAGTCCGACGGCGTGATCGCGCTGACTCTTGAACGCCCCGATGGACAGCCGCTGCCCGAGTGGACCCCAGGGGCACACATTGACGTCCACCTGGGTCAAGATGCGGTCAGGCAGTACTCGCTGTGTTCTGACCCCGCCGACAATACCCATTGGCGGGTGGGCGTCCTGAACGTCGCCGACGGGCGGGGCGGCTCACGACTCCTTCACGAGACGGTGCATGAGGGCAGCACGATTCAGATCGGCACGCCCCGGAACAACTTCGGGCTCGCCCCGTCCCCGCGCTACCGGTTCGTTGCAGGTGGCATAGGCATCACTCCGATTCTGCCCATGCTGCGGCAGGCAACACGGGACGGCGCCGACTGGACCCTCGTGTACGGTGGCCGGTCACGTTCCTCAATGGCCTTCCTCGACGAACTTGCCCCATACGGTGCCCGGGTGCAGTTCGTGCCGGAAGACACCGACGGACGCGTCGATTTTGCATCGTACTTCGCCGAGGTGCAGGCTGACACGCTCGTTTACGCGTGCGGGCCCGAACCACTGCTGCGTGTGGTCGAGGGCGCGACGGAACACTGGCCGGAAGGTTCCCTGCACCTGGAGCGCTTCGCCCCGAAGGTTGTCGAGCATCAGGCGGATACGGCCTTCGAGGTCACTTTCGAGCTCAGCGGCGTCACCGCCACCATCCCCGCCGGCAAGTCCATATTGGAGATCGCAGAGGTTAGCGGCATTTCCATCGACTCCTCCTGCCGTGAAGGAACCTGCGGGACCTGCGAAACCTATCTCCTCGAGGGCGACGTTGACCACCGGGACTCCATCCTCACCTCTGCCGAACGCGCCGACAGCGAAAGCCTGTTCATCTGCGTCTCACGCGCCAAGAGGGACTGCCCGCGGCTCGTCCTCGAACTCTGACTGGGCAGCCGTGGGTCGATTGCGAGGTGGGATCATCGAAACTGCACTACCCGCGACCGGGCGGAACCCTCGGAGGATCAGCAACACACTTTTCCTGACCGATTTCGAGTACCACAGAGCGACTGCCGCGCTCCCCAGCCAAGGGGCGCGGCAGTCGCGTTCTCTGTGGGCGGTGTCAGTCGCGGACGGCCACGAGGCGGCCAACGACCTCGCCGCGCTCGAGTTTCTGGACGCCTTCGCCGATCTCGTCGAACGAGATGGTGGTGATGTTGGCCTTGAGCTTGCCCTCGCTGATGAGCTTAAGCACCGCAGCGCAGTCCTCCTGGGTACCGGCTTGGGACCCGACCAGGGTGAGTCGGGAGAGTGTCAGACGCTGCAGGTTAAGTGTGCCCTCCGGGCGGCCCAGCCCGACCTGGACGACCTTGCCGTCGGGACGGACCGCCTCTATGGCGCCTGCGGTCGTCGTTCCGAAGCCGGCGTAGTCGATGATGACGTCAAGGTCCTTGTCGGCGAATTCGCGGATGTCCTTGGCGACGGCGGTCACGCCGAGTTCCCTGCCCAGGTCCCAGACCTTTTCGTTGACCTCGGCCGCGTAGACCTGGGCGCCGGCACCAACACAGACCTGCACCGCGAGGGATCCAAGGCCGCCCAGCCCGATGATGCCGACCTTGTCGCCGGCCTTCACGCCGCCGACCGTCATGGCGGCGTGGTACGCCGTCATTCCGGCGTCGGTCGCCGCGGCGGCCTGGTCGAAGGAAACCCCGTCCGGCACCGGGATGACGAACCTGGCTGGGGTGAGGACCTTCTCGGCGAATCCGCCGTCCATGCTGGTTCCAGGCGTGGGGATATCGCAAGGGATGGCGACACGCTGACCCGTCGCAAACCCGGTGACGTCGGGTCCGACCGCCGAGACCACGCCGGCAATTTCGTGCCCGAGCGTGATCGGCCGCTTGGGCAGGAGCCCGGACAACGTTCCGTCGAGGAATCCGACGTCGCTGTGGCAGATGCCGGCGCCCTTGACGTCCAGCACCAGCTCCCCCGGCCCGGGAACCGGGGCCGGAACATCATGCAGCTCCAGCGGGTGGTTCTCGGTAACGAACTGCCAAGCCTTCATGACCGTCTCCTTTGCAGTGAACGTCCGTGGCTCAGGTTATCCCCGCGTCGGGGCATCCTCAATGGGTCGCGCACGATCTCAACGCTCAGGAGACGAGTTCCTGGTAACTGGTGCTCACGAGTTCCACCGGAGTTCCCCATGGGTCTTCGCAGTAACGTACCCTGGTGCCCGACGCAGTGATGTGTATCTGGCTTCGGGTGCGGCCGCCCAGTGCAACGAGTTTCTCGACTGAAGCGTCAAGGTCCTCCACGGTGAAGGCAAGGTGGTGGATTCCTGCTTTCCAGTATTCAAAGTGCTCGTCCCGATATTCGACGGCGGGTTCGACGAATTCGAAGAGCTCGATGCCGACGCCGGACCCGTCGCTTAAGTGGGCGAGCCGCATGTGCTTCCACTTTTCGCCGAACACGTCCTTGCGACGATCAGCTGCCGCCGTTTGGATGCTGGCTTCGTGGGGCGCAACGAGTAGCGTCAGGTTGAACAGTTCGCTGTAGAACTCGACGCCGGCGTCGATGTCGCCGACCGTGATTCCTATGTGATTGACCAGCACTGCGGTGTTCCTTTCAGTCGATTTGCCCGGCGTACAAAGAGGCACGCCGAGGTTGGGTCTTTATGCGTTGCAGCCCCGCACCAAAACACAGAACTGCGGCTGGGACGACGAGGGCACTAAGGACTGTCCACATTCCGGTGATATTGCCCAGCGATCTCACAACAAGTCCGGACCCGAACACGAGAATGGCGCACGCTCCATACGCGACGCAGGAGTACACGGATGTCCCCACCCCCTGCTGTCTGGGGGTCAATCCCGCCATCACGATCCTCATCCCGGTCCGATAGCCGAGTCCCTGTCCGATGCCCGCTATCCCACACCCCGCAATCACAAGGGGAAGGGACACCACTGTGAGTCCCAGCACCGCCACAAGGCCTCCTGCAGCGATCGACAGCGCGGAGATGACCGTCGCCCACCTCATGGAGGCTCGGGCCAGCGAGTACTGCCCGATGTTGGCGAGAACGAGCATGCTGATGGAGGCCGAGTTCGCCAGAACCAGCGATGTCGACTCAAAGGCGATCGTGGCCGAGAGTGGGACTAGTGCGACGACCAGGCCGCCAACGGTGAAGGCCATTGATCCGAGCAAGTAACCGATCCACAGGGGTGGGCCGGGCGCTTCCGCGGTCTCTGACACTCTGCCGGCATCCACGGGTAGGGATCGAGTCCGGGACGGCCTCAGGCCCACGCCCACCATCGCAACGGCCGCGGCGGCGAGGACGAGATGGACGCCGAAGCCGGTGATTAGCGGGTCGGGAGCGAATTCGGCTACCAGGACGGCACCGCCGGTGCCGCTCAGGGCTCCGACAATGGTGACGGTTGCGACCATGGTGCGTCCGCGCTCACCTATAAGGGCCAGGGTGAGGGTGGCCGCGGCGCCGGCACCGAAGCCGAGGCTGATTCCGCTCAAGGCGCGTCCTACCAGTAGCCCGGGAAGACTGACCGTCAGATAGGCCACGTCCGCGGCCATCGTGGCCATCAGGCCAAGGAACAAGAGCAGTACCGGATGGGACTGAATCCGGTGAATGGTCATAACCAGGAGCACCGGAACGAGGGCGATCAGGAAGACGCTATATACCGCCGAAAGGTCGGCGACCCCCAGTCCGAGCTGCCGTCCATAGCTCGGAAGCAAAGGTGTGGCGAGCTGGGTACCGATTCCGACCGTGAGGAACGCGAGCCCAACGATGCGGGCGAGGGATGATGCATCGCCGCGCGACTTCACAGGGGTCGTGGTTTCTTTTTAGGGGCCATTGACGGGGTCCTTGGCCATCAGGACCAGAGGGTCAAAAGCGGTGCCTTCCGCATATACGTCCCCGAAGAGTCCCACGCCCGACCAGGCGAGCAGTGGAGTGAACGTGGACGAGCCGGCAGGGAGCTTCCCGGGGGAATTCGCCGGCACCAAACGGGCGATCCGACGACGCCGGGACTCGTCCGTTATGTCGGCGGTATCGGCTATCGTCAGCCACAGTCCCTCTGAGCTGGCCTCGATCGCCGGTTCAGCCAGGATGACAGTCATCATGCCGCCGTGGGCGCTGAAAGCCACCCCGCCGGCGAACCGGACCGTATCCGGCGAATGGTCGCCGGCGGCTCGAGGAAACGTGAACGCCTCACCCGTGACACCGGCCGGGACGACGATCGCCGTCTTGCCACCGGAGTTCTTCACGTAACTCAGGAAACTGGCTTTGACGCCCCAGTGCATTGCGCCGGCAGACGCGGGCACGAGGGGGTGGGCGCGGACCATCCCGTCCTGCTTGCCGGTGCCCGCATCTGCAGTGTTGTTCATGTTAGCTCGCGGCAGAATGAAGGATGATTGCCGCAACAGGGCACACGTTGGCTGCCTTCTCGACAACCGCTTCGTCGCCGGGCGCAACCTGTGGGTGGAGCAGGATGACCGTACCGTCCATGGGGTCTTGGTCAAAGAAGTCCGGCGCTACTTCGACGCAGTTTCCTGCGCCCATGCAGCGCTCGTGGAGCACCTCAATTGTCTTGTTTGCCATGATTTGCGTCCTCTCTGAATGTGTTGGATGTCCGTATGACATCTATGTGGCTTCGGTTACCAGTCCACGAGGACTGACTCGACGCCGTAAATGATGGAGTTGTGGAATTCTAGGTTTTCGACCTTTTCGACTAGTCGAAGGTTCGGGAACCGGTCGAAGATCTTGGCGAATACGGCCTGCAACTCGACACGGGCCAGTGGCTGACCCAGGCACTGGTGCACGCCGTAACCGAAGGCGAGATGCCCGCGTGCATCGCGGGTGATGTCGAACTTTTCAGGGTCCGGGAAGGCCTCCGGGTCATGATTGGCCGCCATAATGGGGGCGATCACTCCCTCACCCGCACGGATGTCGAAGCCTCCGATGGATGTGTCCTCCGCAGCCTGACGGTACGCGACGTGGTGGGCGACGCTCAGGTAACGCAGCAGCTCTTCGACGGCGGCCGGCACCAGATCGGGGTTCTCCCGCAACTTCTTGATCTGGTCCGGGTTCTCCAGGAAGAGCAGGGTGCCGAGCGCGATCATGTTGGCGGTAGTGTCGAACCCACCTACGAGAATGAGGTGCAACATGTGCTGCAGTTCCTCCGGGGTGAGCTCACCCGTGCGCACTCTGCCGCGCACCAGCCGGCTGATCAGGTCATCGGCGTCGCTGTCCCAACGCTCTTCAATGACCCGGGCGAAGTAGGCCAGAGTGTCGGCACCCGCCTGCTGCGACTCTTCCGGGGTGCTGTCCAGGCTCATCGCCTTCTGCACGCGGTCGAGGAAGAAATCACTGTCTTCGGGCGGCAGATCAAGCAATTTTGTGATCACGCGGGACGGAACAGGCAGTGCCAAGGTCTGAACCAGGTCGACGGGACCGCCCGATTTTTCCATGCCGTCAAATACTTCGTCGATCATGGCGTCCAGGTAGGGGCGATACCCCCGCACGCGCCGAATCATGAAGTCCGCGGTCAGCATCAGGCGGTGTACGTCATGTTGCGGTGGGTCCATGCGCGCAAATACGCGTTGGCCCTTTCGAAATGAAGCAGCCGTTTCGCTCGATTGCGGAAATCCGGGGCGCAAGGTGTCCGAGGACAGTGCCCGGTCATTGAGCAGTTGTTTGATGTCGGCGTATCGCGTCGCCAGCCACGCCGTTGAACCATCCCAAAGCTGCACTTTGCTGATGGGCTCGATCTTGCGGACTTCGGCCATTTCGGGGGGCTGGCTCAGCGGCCAGTCCCTCTGGAACGGGAACTTCCGCAGCGTCGATGTCTCGTTGGTTGATGCCATGACGGCTCCTTTCGTGAATGGGTCAGTAGCCCTTGCCTGCGGTCCAGCCGCCGTCGGCATTGATGATCGTTCCATTGATGAAGCGGGCCGCGGGCGTACAGAGGAAGACGACCGCAGCTGCCACGTCCTCCGGTTGTCCCCAGCTTCCGGTTGGCGTTCCCGCGATGATCGCCGCAGATTCGGGTCCGGTGCGCAGGTATTCGGCGTTAATAGGTGTTTCGACAATCCCCGGCGCGACGCCGTTGCATCGGATGCCGCGTCCCCCCAGTTCGACGGCTATCGACTTCGTGAGCATCACGAGGCCCGCTTTGGATGCGTTGTAGGCGGAACGGTTCTTGAAGGCGAGGTCGGCCGCCACCGAGGTGACGTTCACGATCGAGCCGCCGCGACCGCTGCTCAGCATGGTGCGCACCGCTCCCTGGGCGATGAGAAACGGGGCGGTCAGGTTGAGGTCGAGCGTGCGCTGCCAATCGTCGAGCGGGTAGTCCTCGAAGGAGTGCACTCCCCTGCGTCCGGCGTTGTTGACGACGATGTCAAGCGAGCCGAAGTCCGCGGCGACCCTGTCGGGCAGCGCCGCGGCCTGCTTCAGGTCGCCCAGATCGACGGCGTAGGGGCGTACATCCTGGCTTTCCCCGCCAAGGCTCGCGACGGCGTCTGCCAACAGCTCGTCTTGGATGTCTATGAGGGCAACACGCGCCCCTTGTGCGCGCAGACCGGCTGCAATGCTCAAGCCGATGCCTTGGGCTGCGCCGGTGACCAGCGCGACGGTGCCTTCGAGGGCAGGATGAGGCGCCATCATCATGAGGCCGGCTGACGGAGCGAAGCGAAATGAGCCGTCACATCATGGATGGGCGCTCGTTCAAGCACGAGATTCCGGAACTGGAATATCGACGCTCCAGCGGCCATTCCCGCAACGCTCAGAAGCCTGCCCTCCTTCAGATACGCAACGAAAAGGCGCTCTGGATCACCGTCAAGGACGACGGCCTGGTCATGCCCAAGGTTGGATCCGATGCTCTGGATACGGCTCCCGTACTGTTCAGACCAGAAGTAGGGTGCGCTGACGAAACCGCCGGCGTCATGGGTGCCAAGCAACCGCTTGGCCGCATAGGTGCCCTGTTCGACGGCGTTCGTCCAATGCTCGACGCGCATGAGGCGTTCGTAGAGCGGGTTATGCCATAGCGCGATATCACCGGCGGCAACGACATCTTCCGTGCCGGCTACCGAGCACGTCGTATCGCAAACCAAACCGCGTTCGACGTCGAGATTGCTGTCAAGAAGCCAGTCAACAGCGGGAACAGATCCGATGGCAACGAGCACAACATCGGCGTCCAGTGAATCGCCGTTTGAGAGGTGAACCCGCCGGATCGATCCCGACGCGTGCCCTTCCAGCTCGCGGACGGTCTGTCCGAGAACGAAACGAACGCCCTCATTCTCATGCTTCGCCTGTAGCGCGGCGCTGAAGGTCTGCCCAAGAATGTGAACAAGGGGTGCCTGCATTGGTTCAATGACGGTGACCTCCTTCCCCAGCTTGCGTGCCACGGAGGCAACCTCAAGTCCGATGAATCCGCCGCCCACGATGACGACACGCTGGGCCTCGGCCAGGTCCCCACGCATGTTGTGGGAGTCCGCCCAGGTGCGCAGGGAGTGGACACCGCCGAGCTGGGCGAACGGTGACGGGCGCGCCATTGTGCCTGTTGCAATCACGAGGCCATCGTACTGCTCGGCGAAGGGCCGGCCGTCGGCATGTATGCCGCGAACGGTTCGCCGCTCCAGGTCGAGGCCCTCCAACCCCCCGCTGATGCGTTCGGCGCGCAGTTCGTCCGCCCACCCCATGGCGACTTTCCCGGCGGGCAGCGCCCCGGAGAGAAGTCCCTTCGAGACCTCGGGGCGGCGGTACGGCACGTGGGGATCGCGGTCAACCGTGAGGAGGCGTCCGCCGAAACCTCCCTGACGGAGCTCGCGGGCAGCGCTCAGGCCCGCAACTGACGATCCGGCTATGACGATTGTTTTCATGTCTTAGACCTCAACCCTTTTCTCGGAGACTTGCCCGGCCGGCGGGGCAGATGGGGAGCCCTGCGTGCCGGCTGGTTGCGTTGATGCCGAGAGGGAACCGCCGCCTTGGTTCTTGCCCTTCGACTTCTCCTTTTTCGGCCGTGACAGCTTCTTGCGGCGGACGACAGCCAGGCCAACGGCCGCGATCAGTGCAACTCCGTTGAACATCGAGGCGACCCATTGCGCTCCCGAAACCAGCTGCAGGCCCTGTACGCCGGTGGCCAGCACGAAGATGGCGAGCACTGTCCCCCAGACGTTGTGCCGGCCCGGTACCAGCTGGGTGGATCCGAGGAACACGGCCGCGAAGGCGGGGAGCAGCAGGGAGGGCCCGAAACCGAGGGAGGGACCGGTCAGCGATACGAAAAGCACGCCGGCGAACCCGCAAATCGTCCCCGAGATCGTCAGCGAGAGGAATGACCACTTGTCGACCTGGACACCCGACAGCCGGGCCGCCTCACGGTCAAAGCCGGTCGCACGCATGTAGCGTCCCGCCGGGGTGCGCTCAAGGAGCCACCAGACAATGAGTGCGATGACGATCATGTAGAAGAACACCGCTTGGAACCCGAAGATGCTCGTTTGGGTCAGACCGGTAAAGAATTCATTGTCAACCGGCAGCGGCTCCCGGTTATTGGTCACGATCACCAGGAATGCCTCCAGAATCGATCCCATGGCCAAGGTGGCAATGAACGAGTCGATCTTCAGCTTCACCACTATCAGACCGTTCAGCATGCCGATCGCGGTTCCCACCGCAGTCCCCAGGAGGATTGCCCCGACCGGGTCGAGCAGACCGTTTGTCTGCACAATGACGGCGAGGATGCCGGAGAAGTTCGCAATGGCCCCGATGGACAGATCGAACTGGCCGGTGACCATGGGCACCAGCAATGCCAGCGCCACGATGGCCGCGATTGCCTCTGTGGAGGCCAGAAGATGGACCGTGTTCATGGTGGGGAACGTGCGCGGCGCCATGAACGAGAACAGCACGACGAACAGACCCCAAAGGTAGAGGCCGCTGAACCTGTCCAAGCCGGGCGAGAACTTTCTTCCTGTCACTTTCATGAGGTTTCAACCTTTGATTCATTGGAACGGAGAACTCTGCGATCGAGTTCGGCCACCGAAATGTCACTTCCGGTGAGCTGTTCGGTGATCACCCCTGACCGGATAATGAGGACGCGATCGCACACGGTGGCAATCTCTTCTGCGTCCGTGGAACTGATGACAACGGCGGCGCCGGCATCGCTGGCATCGATGATGTGACGGTGCAGTTGAGCCTTCGCGCCCACATCCACTCCCTGCGTCGGTTCGTCCAGGAGCATGACGCGCGGTGAGATGCGCATCCACTTGCCGATCAGGATCTTCTGCTGGTTACCACCGCTGAAGCTTGCCAGCGGAGCCTTCACGGCTCCCGCCGGCCGGACCGCGAGCCGGTCCATCCACTGACTGGATTCGGCGAGTTCGGCCTTGATCCGCAGATGACCGCCCCGGAAAAACTTCTTCATGGCCGGCAGGGTGAGGTTCTCGCACGCCGTCATTTCCATCAGGCCGCCACCGCGCTTGCGATCGGGAGCGAGATAGGCAACTCCTTTCTTGATCGCCGACGAGGGCCGGGCGGCAAGCAGGACCCCATCGACGCGAACGTCACCGCCCTCGCGTTCCCTCGCCCCGAAGATGGTGCCAAGAAGCGATTCCCTGCCCGAACCGGTCAAGCCGTAAACGCCGACGATCTCGCCCGGCCGCACCTCGAAATCCACCCCTTCGAGTGCATCCCCGCGTAGCCCCGATACCTTCAGAACAGGCTGGCCGCCTCCCGAAGGAACGTCGATGCTCTCGCGCCGTACGGGCTCGACAGTTCCACCGACGAGTGCGTGGATGATGTCCTCACGCGGGGCTTCCGCCACGTCCCTGGTGAACACCACATGACCGTCGCGCAGCACGCTCACCCGATCGGCGAGGCGGAAGACCTCGTCAAGGTGGTGGGTCACATAGAGTATGGCCACACCTTGCGAGGCCGCCTTCTTGACCATCTCATGAAGGTGGGCCACCTCTCGTGCCGGAAGCGTGGCCGTGGGTTCGTCGAGAATGAGGACAGTCACCTTACCGCCGTGCCGGCTCAGGGCGCGAGCGACGGCGACGCCCGTTCGCTGAGCGGCAGAGAGCTCTGCGACCCGCTTGGCCGGGCTGATGTCCAGCCCGACCGCTGCGAGGGCCTCAATCGCTTCCCGACGCGACTGCGCACGACGAATCGTGCCGAACCTCGTCGGAAAGCCCGCCCCGATGGCCAGGTTGTCAAGCACAGTGCTTTCAGCGACGAGCCCGAGGTCCTGGTGGACGATTCGGAGCCCGAGTTCATGCGCGCTCTTCGTGGAACCAAAGTCCAGGGGCTTTCCGGCGATCAAGACCTCCCCGCGACCCGGGTCCGGGGCGTGATAGCCACCGAGGACCTTGATGAGCGTCGATTTGCCCGAACCGTTCTGACCCAGCAGCGCGTGGATCTCTCCGGGGACCAGGTTCAGTTCGAGCGGGTGGAGCACCGTCCTTGGTCCGAAAGTCTTCGACACACGCGCGATCGAGATCGCAGGAGGCATCACCGCTGTTGGCGCTGTCATGGAGAGTCCCTTCTTTTCCTTCGGTCAAATGTTCTGGGCTTGGCTTGCGTGCCGGGTGCTACTTGACGCCCCACAGTTTCAGGTATTGCTCCAGGGCGCCCGTCGGGTAGTTGTAGGGAACGCTGGTGCCTTTGACGCTTTCCTGGGTGACCAGCTGGAAGGGCAGGACGGAGACCTTGTCGAGACCGTCGCTGTGGGTGATGGCGCGCAGGGCGGCATCAACCTGGGAGTAGCCCGCAACAGGGTAGGAAAAGGCGGTCCAGGCGACCTGGGAACCGTCCATGAGTCCGCCCTGGGCGCCCTGATCCATTGAACGGCCCCCGATCTTGACCTGTCCGTTCAGGCCGGCCGCCTTGAGCGCGGCTGTGATCCCCTTGGAGAACTGTGCGTTGTCGAAGAAGACGTAGTTGATGTCGGGCTTTGACCGAAGGGTATTCACGACCGTCGGGACGACCTGGTTTTGGCTGACCTGCGTCAGCGTGGATTCGAGAATCTGCACGCCGCACGCGGCGCACTTGTCAGTGACCTCCTGCTTGAAGGCCTTCACGAAAGCCTCAAGGGAGGGGATGGCTGGGATGTTCTCGAACAGCACCTGGCCCACGCCCTTGGAGTCAGCGATGAACCAGTCGGCCAGCGTCTTCCCGGCGGCTGCTTCTGCGTCACAGCCGACCGCGCCTTGAACGATGCTGCCAAGGGGCTGGAGCGGGCACACTGAACCGACGATGAGGGGGATGCCGGCGTCCTTGTACTGCTGAATGACGTCTTCACCGTACGCGGAGACGGGATCGCCGCTTATCAGGACGGCCTTGGGGCCCTTCGCGAGGGCGGTCAGCAACGCGGAGCGTAGGGTAGCGGGGTTCGAGCCCTGGTAGGCGAGCTCTTCGAAGGTCCAGCCGATGGCATCGATGGCCTTGTGTGCGGCATCAACCATAAGCGTCGTCGCCGGAAGGCCGCTGTTCAGGTAGATGATCTTCCCGTGTGCAGGCAAAGTCCCTTTGAGCGGAATGCTCTGGTTCAGGGTCGTGGGCGCTGCCACGTGTGCGTCGGCGATCGTCTTGGCTGCGGCCAGGTCTGCGGTGGTGGCACCCTTTGCGTCTGGGGCACCGCCAGCCGTTGCACATCCAGCCATAAGCAGTGCCGAGGCGGCAACCGCAATGCCCAACGTGAGCTTGCGGAAGGGGCTGCTTCCCACCCGGGTATTGACTGGGAAGCCAGCTGCGCGTTTCAGTTCTTTGTCCATTGCGAACTCCGTCGTTCGGGCGTCAACAACTGCGTTGACCCTATGGTTGATTGGGCGGAGTGGTGGCCTCCTGAGACCATCACATTCATACCTACTGTGACAACTATACACATGAATATGAATTGCGTCACTGGTTTTATATGAGCTACGTCACGGACCTTTTGTGAGCAGATACAGGACCGGGAATGCGTGATACGGCGGTGCCGGCCAGCCCACCAAGCTGCGCCAGATCCGGGTCCCGCCTCGACTCGTCCCCGGTCTCGAATCGCCAGGATGCCTTGCAGCTCAGCTCCAAAGGGATCGGGGGCGGATGCTCTCGCACCCGCCCCCGATCCTCATACAAGGCAACGCGTCCCGCCCTCGGTCAGCGACCGCAAACGTAGTCATCAATCGGCGCGGTATCCCACGCTCCCGCTCCGCCGGTCCCCCGGACGCTGCAGACCTGGGACGCACCGCCGTCGACGTAAAGGAGCTGTCCCGTGATATAGCTGGACCGGTCGGAGAGCAGGAATGCTGCGGCGTCTGCGATTTCGCCGGGGTGGCCCGCGCGGCGCAGTGGCACGGTGCCACCACGGCGGAGCAGATTCTCTTGGACGGCATCGATGACGACGCCGTCAAAAGCCTGCTGTGTGGCGATGAGCCCAGGGGCAATCCCGTTGACACCCACGCCGATCGGCGCACCGTACATCGCCGAACCGCGCAGCAGAGACAGAACGGCTCCCTTGGACGCCTGGTAAGGGATGATGTCGTGACTACCGTGTGTCCCGCTAATGGAACAGGTAGCGAGGACCGTTCCGCCGCCGCCCTGCGACTCGAACTGGCGAAGCGCGGCGCGAATACCGAGGAAGGTGCTGACGACATTCACCTCCATCACGCGACGGAAGTCGTCCAGGCTGAGATCGACAAGGCGCGCCGGACTGCCGACGATGCCCACATTCAGGTGATGCATGTCGATGCGGTCGAAGGCATCCAGGCCCGCTGCGATGTAGCGCTCGACGCCCGCCTCTGTGGAGACATCCGCTTGCACGCTGATTGCCCGGCTGCCATAGCGCCCCGCGACCGCGGCGGCGTCGTCTCCTTCACGGTCCACGACGACGACCCGCGCACCCGCTCCGACCAAGCGGTCGACCACGGCTTCACCGAGTCCGCGGCCGGCACCGGTGACCACCGCCACACGGCTTTGGAAGTTCTCCGTCACGCTTCGCGCCCCGCTTTATGCGCGTTCGAGGACGAGCCTGGCCACCCTGTAATCGGGCAACGTGATGACCCGGCCGTTGAGCACAGCAGCCGGCTCACCCCTTGCCACGGTCTCTTCGTACACGTCGCACACCTGGCGCGCCCGATCCACCTCGGCGGCCGAGGGGCGCATGACTTCATTGATGATGGGCAGGTGGGCGGGCGAGACCGCAATGCAGGCGGTGAAGCCGAGATCGGACCACGTCTGGATAAATGCGCGGACCTTCTCGAGGTCCTTGTACTCGGGGATCAGCGAGCCTCCGGTTGCCCACAGCCCGTAGGCGGCAGCTGCGGTGGCGATCTTCGCGCGTGCATACCCGCTGGTCAGCGACGAGAGCATGCCGTCGGCATCGAAGGGCCGTGAGCCGATGTCGGCGGCGAGGTCGACGTATCCGAAGTGCAGGCCGACGACGGCCGGGTGCGCCGCGATGCGGTCGAGCTCAATAAGCGCGCGGGCGGTTTCGATCATCACATGAAGCGGGTGAACCCTGCCTGCGCCACGCATGATCGCAACGACCTCGTCGAGCTCCTCGACCGTTTCGACCTTCGGGTAGGAGATGACGATATCCGCGTCGACGGCGGCGAGTGCCTCCAGGTCGGCCCGCCCCCAGGGCGAGCCGATGTTGTTGCTGCGGACTATGATGCGGCGCCCGCCGAAGTAGTCGATGTCTGCGAGCACTTCGATGACCCGTTCGCGTACCCGCTCCTTGTTTTCGGGGGTAGCAGAGTCTTCGAGGTCGAGCATGATTCCGTCGGCCGCGACCTCCGGAACCTTGGACCAATACTTCTCGTTGAGCACTGGGACCTCGATGAGGCTGATCATGCTGGCATATTCCTGGCGCGGTGTGCGTGCGGTCAGGTCTGTGGAGGTTGTACTCATGGTTGGTCGCCTTCCGCGAAGAAGTCCAGGAGGGAGTCGGTGAACTGTTTGGGCTGCTCGCGGGGGATGTAATGGCCGGTCTCGAACCATTCGACCCGCACGTCGGGCATGACCTGCTGAAGACGGTCGATGATGGGCTGGTCCAGGACGTTGCTGGTGCGCCCGATCATGTACAGGGTCGGCATGGCCGCCTTCGCCGACATCTCCCACAGGTACTCGCCGTCGGGCAGGCTCACCGAGCCGGTGATCCACTGCAGGTCCGGGTCGGCCCTGGGCACCAGCTTGCCCGCCCAGTTCCGACGCACCTGGTACTTCACATGCAGGTCGATGAACTCCTCGACCCACTCCGGGTGCTGCCCCACGTAGAACTCGCGCACCTCGTTCTCGTCACGGAAACCGCGCAGGTTCGTGTTGCGCTGGATGAAGTCCCGCATGAACCGCGCACCCTCCACGCTGGTCGCCGGCCCCGCATCCGATAACGCCATCCGCCGCACCTGCCCGGGGTTCTCCCCCGCGATCGCGATCGAGACGCGCACCCCGTTGGAGTGCCCGACAAGGTAATAGGGTCCGATGCCCATCTGCTCAAGCAGGCCGGTGACATCGCCGGCGAACGCCCGCACCGCGTAGCCCTGCGGGGACCAGCTGCTCTCCCCGTGACCGCGCAGGTCCGGGGCAATGACGTGGTACTTCTCGGCAAGACGGCGCGCGATCGGATCCCAGGTGTGGGCGGTGACGTTCAAACCATGCACCATCACCAGCGGCTGGTTGCCGCGCTTGCCCCACTCCAGGTAATGGATGTCCAGGCCGTTGACCCTGGCCCGGCCCTCTTGATACTCGTGCGCAGTCACAATGCTCCTCTTTGAGTTGGTCCGGGCTCAACACGCCCGGCAGACCAGCAATTCCATCCTAACTATATGTATGAATCGGATATTTGTCACCCCTTCAAACCACACCCTGCCAACACCTCGTGGCGGCAGCACGCCGGATGACGTCAAGCAGCTCGTGCAACCGCACCGCGTCGTCGAAGTCGGGGACGTCACCATCTGAGGTCCCGGCCGCTATCGCCCGGTACATCCGCCGCACGCTGGCAGCGGGCCCGGCCAGCGGATCGCCGTCAGCGCCAGGCGGTTCCTCGGGGGCCGGCAGGACAGACCGCTCCCCCGAACTGCGCGTCTCGACCAGGCTCAACCGTGCCATCTGTATCTGGCCGTCGGGGCTATCCGGCACAATCTCCAGTGTGCCCTCCGAGCCATAGACCGTCATCAGGGGCATCCCGGTCGCATGCACACCCAGAACAAACAGTCCAGACAATGTCGCCCCGCCTGCGAGCGCTCCTTGGATGGCCACCTGGTCGGCCGCGGTCTTGGTTATCCAACGATTCTCGCCTTCGATCGCCACCTTCGGCGTGGCCACGCCAACCTTCGCCAATATCCCGGCGAGCCGCCCGACCGCGAACTCCACGGCATCAAGGGTGTGCGCGGCACGCACGGTCAGCGCCGACAGCCCGTTTCGCTCATCGGCAACCCACTCCTTGCCGGGCGCCAGCACCGGCGCGCCATGACCCATGCCGGCTGACAAGACATGCACGGCCAGCACGCGGCCGACTCGGCCCCCGTCGACCAACTCGCGAAGTAGCCGAACTGCGGGTTGCTGCCGCGCCTGCAGGCCGATGATGTGGCGGACGCCGGCCAGCACCGCGTGATCCCGCAGGATCTTGGCTTGCTGGGTATTCACCCCGAGAGGCCACTCGCAGTAGACGTCCTTCCGGGCTGCCAGGGCGGCCGTGACGGACTCAAAGTGCTTTGTGACTTTCACAGCGACAGTTACGAGGCCGACGTCGGTGTCAGCCGCGAGAGCGGCGGCACTTGTATGGGCGCGTCGTGCACCAAATCGTTGGGCCGAGGCGTCCGCAGTAGCTCGTCGCGTTGTTGACACCGCGCGAAGCGCCACTCCAGGTGTCGCCAGAACGGCTGGAATGTGCGATTCCAGGGCCCATCCGCCGCTGATGCTGGCACCGACAATTCCGACACCGAGGTCGCCAGTCACGGACGGGGCGTTTCGTGACCCGACAGCTGGCCGGCCTTCAGCCCACCCATATACCAGTGACCGCTGCCCTCAACACCGAGACCATGGCTGAGGCCCTCGTTGAAATTGCGCCGGAACCCGATCGAGGCCGCGGCCTTTGCGTAGCGCAGCATCGCCACGTCTCGGCGCGCCAGATCCCTGGCAATCTCCCAGGCACGGTCCATGAGCTTCTCTGCGGGCAGTACCTCGTTGATGAACCCGATCTGCTTTCCCTCCTCGGCGCCGATCACGGACCCGGTGAGCAGCCAGTACTTGACGCGGGTGGGCCCGAGCAGTTCACCCCACACCAGGTTCACCCCGTCGCCCGGGATGGTGTCACGCAGGGGAAAGTGTGCCTTGTCGGCAAACTCGGCGTGCTCGGCAGCGAGGACGATGTCGCCCATCACGGGGATCTCGGAATGGATGAGGGCCGGGCCGTTCACGGCCCCGATGATCGGGATTTCGACGTCGTTCAGGTTCCGCAACATCCGGCGCCCCTCCCACCAGATGTAGTCCCAGCTGTGGCGGGTAAAACTCGTCACATCCAGCTCAGTGCAGTACACATCGCCGGTGCCCGTCAGGATGAGCACCTTCGTGGCATGGTTCTTGCCGACCCAATCGAAAGCCTCGGTGAGCTCAGTGTGGGCCTGGGCATCCCAGACGAAGGATCCGCCGTTTGTGTGAAACCGCATTTCGGTGACGCCATTGTCGTGAGTGATGCTGATTCGTTCCCAGTGCGGGTGTTCGAAGGTCATCGACCCTTCCTTTCTATGAAAATGAGTGGCGCAACATCACTTCTCGCCATGAAGATGCCCTCGCGGTCGGGGCGTACCGACGGGGCGATTTGGCCTTCGACACAGCCCCGGGTATGCACGCGGACATCTGGGCCTGGCCGACTTGCCCCGAAAGCCCGGTCCATCAATCCCAATATAGGCATCAGCCACCCAAACTGCTACCCTTGATTATATTCATAGTCATCATTAGACGGTTTTGATTCCATATTCTCGACATCGATGCCGGCTGGCAAATGCATAGGAGCCGAATATGACCATGCCCCACTCTCTCACCCGTACCGGCCTGTCGGGCCAAGTCGCAGAGGCTGTCCTCGACGTCGCGGACAGCTCCCTCGACACCTCCCTGTCCACCGCCGTCAGTGACCGGCTTTTGCACGGTATCGGGGTGGCGCTGACCGGGACCGAGTTCGAGGCCTTTGCTGCGGGTTTACGAGCCGTCTCCTCCGAATCGGGCGCCTCCACGGTATTGGGTCGGCGCAACCGGCTCTCCCCCGCGGCAGCGGCCTTCGTCAACGCCATTGCCGCACACTCGTGCTTGCAGGAAGATTGCGGTCCCGGCGGTTACGTAGAGGGAAGCCACCCAGGCACCTACATCATTCCGGCTGCCTTGGCGGCCGTTGATGCGGCTGGCGTAAGCGGTGAGCGCTTCGCTCGCGGCGTGATCGCAGGCTACGAGGCCGTCAGTATCCTCGGGGAGATCGTTCCGGGCGGCTTGAGCGCCCGTAAGTACCGCCCCAGCGGGATCATGGGTCCATTCGGTGCAGCGACGGCCGCGGCGTACATTTTCGGCGCAGACGCCAATCAGCTTGCCACGGCTTTGAGCATCGCCAGCAACTCCGCGGCGGGCAGCAATCAGGGCTTTGTTAGCGGCACCATTGAGCCCCTTGCCCATGCCGGTCTTGGTGCGAGAAACGGCTTGCTTGCCGCTAAGCTCGCGATGGCCGGCGCCGCGGCAAGTCCGAATGCGCTGGAGGGTCCATACGGCTTCTTCGCAGTGTATGCGGGTGAACAGCCAACCGTCGCGGGTCTGGGCCTCCGCTCCGAGGAGCCGGCCATCACGCGCCTGGGCAGCAAGAAGTTTGCCGTCTGCTTGCAGAATCAGGAAACCCTTGAACTGGCCGGCGAATTGGCCCCGGCGCTAACGGGTGCGACGATCCGCGAGTTGGTGCTTTCCCGGCCTAACACCCCGGCCAACGGCACCGGTAGCGCTGGGGTAGGCGCAGAAGGACCCTTCGAAACCATGCTGCAACGTCAGATGTCCGCACGTTTCACGCTCGCCGCAGCGCTGCTTGGCCGACCGGTTACCGATCCCCGCTACTTCAACGAGGCAGGCGCGGATGCCCAGGCGGCCGACCTGGCAGCCTTGGTGAGCCTGCGTCAAAACGAAGCGGACGCCGTCGAAATCGTAGCCCTGCTCGACGACGGGCGGGAGCTGCGAATCGCGGGCCGGCGCCCCGAAATCCTCCAGCCAGGCTCGGGCCGCATTGATGAACTCTTCCTCGAACGAGCCGGAAAGGTTCTCAACGCCGAGTTGGCCGAACGCATACTGAGCGACATCCGCTCCATCTCTTCAGTCCCAGACGCCGCAGTTATCACAAACGCGTTGCGCGGCTGAGAAGTTCGGACCGTCGACGCCGGTTGGCTGGTGGAAACGCCTCTAGATCTGCAGCCATCAAAAGGCCCCGGAAGGTCTCTGACCTTCCGGGGCCTTCCATCTCAGGCATCGATTCAACCCCTGAATGTACTCCTCCGGAGGCATCAGGGGACGGTCGATATCGTCCCCTGACGACCGTCTGGCCAAGCTCAGTCCGTGTCAGGAATGAGGCCGATGGCGCTCACCGGGCACAGTGACAGGGCCGACTTTTGCTCGGCGGCAACTCATCAACGATTTCCTCACACTGTCGGTGACCTACGCGGACTCGATTTGCGCGGCCAACATAATCGGCATCGTCGCAGTCGTGCCGCCGTCGACCGGGATCGTGTGCCCTGTCACATACCGTGACTCGTCGCTGGCCAGATAGAGAACTGCGAAAGCGACGTCCCAGCCTGTGCCTTCTGTGCCGAGCATGGTGGCCTTCGCGCGTCGGGATCGCATGCGGTCCGTACCTCCTCCATCCCAGCCTTTGAACCCCAGACCCATGGGAATCGCGACATGCCCGGGTGCGACGGTGTTGACCCGTATCGCGCTTTGGCCGTACTCGAATGCCTGCGCCTTGGCCATGGCAATCAGACCGCCCTTCGCCGCCGAGTAGCCGATGCCGCCCCCGGCTCGAAAGCCGGCGATTGACGAAATGTGGATGATGGAGCCGCCGCCGGCCGCCTTCATGTGCGGAAGCACGGCGTCAGACATGAGCTTGGGGGCCTTCAGGTTGAGGGCGATGATGGCATCCCACATCGACTCGAGGTTCTCCTGCTCACCGGGCGCAATGGCTGCATTGTTGACCAGGATGTCGATTCCGCCGAACTCGTCGAGGGCACGGGCCGCCACCGCTTCGCAGTTCGCCTTGACGGTGATGTCTGCAGTATGGACGTAGGCGCGCCCACCGATTCGCTCGATGGCTTCGAGCGTGTGTCGTGCCCGGTCTTCCGAGACGTCCAGTACAACGACGTTCGCCCCCTGCGATGCCAACAACAGAGCGATGTCCGACCCGGTGCCGCCCATGGTTCCGGCCGAACCCGCTCCAGTGACGATCGCTGTTCGCCCCTCTAGTCGTCGGTCCCCCGGCAATTCGGGAATCTCGAGGCTATCGCTGTGCGGTGTCTGGCCGGTGGTGTTCATTCGGGCTCTCCTTTGAGTTCAATGCAATGAATGTAATCGGAAGATCCACTTCGCTACCGGTGACGCCGTCACCGGCAGCGCAGTGGATCTGTTAGATGGTGCCGGCCGCGCGCAGTTCTGCGATGCCGTCCGGGCTGATGCCGAGATCCTCGGCGTAGAAACTGTCGTTGTGCTCACCCAGCGAGGGTGCGGTCCGCCATACCTTGCCGGTGTGGTTGGTGAGGCGTGGGAAAACATTCTGCATTCGCACGGGGCCGAGGTCGGGGTCCTCGATCTCAATCACGTTCTCGCGTTCCCGGTAAGTTTCGTCCTTGAGGATGTCCTCGACCGTGTAGATCGGGGAGGCGACGACTTCGAGACGGTCCATCTCGGCAACACACTCGGCGAGGGTGTGCGCCTTGATCCACTGGCGCACCAACTCGTCGAGCCGCTCACGGTGCTGCACCTGCATAGCCGGGGTGGCGTAGTCCTCCAGGGGTTCGCCCACTAAGGTGGCCACGTTCTGCACCGACCGGGGCGTGCCCGAGGTGACCGTAATCCAGCGGTCGTCCTTTGTCATGTAGGTATTGATGACGGCGGCCGGGGCGGCCGCGAGCTGGTTGCCGGCCCGCGTCGGGTTCTCGCCGAGCTGGTCGTAGAAGATGACCTGCCATTCGACCAGGCGGAAGAGTCCGTCGTAGAGCGCGAGGTCGATCCACTCACCCTGGAAGTCCGGGTCGTTGTTCTTGCGGTAGGCAGCGGCCAGAATCGCGTAGGCGCCCATCAACCCGGTGACGGAGTCGCCGTGGGAGAAGCCCGTGTGCACCGGGGGTCCGTCGGGGAATCCGGTGATGTTGACCACCCCGCTCATCGCCTCGCCCACTTTGCCGAAACCGGGCGAGTTCCGCTTGGAAGACGAGTTTCCGAAGCCGGTGACCTGCAGCATGATCAGCTTGGGGTTGATCTTGTTAAGCGAGGTGAAGTCAAGCTCCCACTTCTCCAGGGTTTCCACGCGGAAGTTGCAGATGACGACGTCCGCCCATGCCGCCAGTTTGCGTGCGAGGTCCCGGCCTTCCTCGGTACGCAGGTTGAGGGTGACCGAGCGTTTGTTGCGGGCCGCCACCTTCCACCACAGGTGCACGCCGTCTTTGGCTGGTCCGGCGTTGCGCTGCGGGTCCCCGCGCCCCGGATCCTCGACGTGCACGATGTCCGCGCCCAGGTCGGCGAGAAGTGTTCCGGCGAGGGGGCCGGCGATGACGTGGGCGAACTCGACGACTTTCAGGCCGCTGAGCGCGCGCTTATCGATTTGAGACATAGTGAGTGCTGCTCCTTGTTGTTTGTGGCCGGTGCGTCGGTGCGCCGGCATTGGTGTCGTGGCTAGACGTTCCATTCCGAGGTCGGTTCGGGAAACTGCTCGACCGCCTGGGGGGCATGCTTGCGATACATCATGAAGGTGCGCTGGTATTCGACGACGGTCTGGCCGTGCTGGTTGATGCCCCGGGTGCGGATTCCGATGATGCCTTGATTCGGGCGCGACTTCGATTCGCGTTTGGAGGTCACTTCGCTTTCGGCCCACAGGGTGTCGCCGGCGAACACAGGATTGGGCATGGAGATCTTGTCCCAGGCGAGGTTCGCCATGGCGTTCTCGCTCGTGTCTGCCACCGAGAGCCCCACCACGATCGACAGGGTCAGGCACGAGTTGACGAGCGGGGCCTTGAACTCCGTCTTCGCGGCGAACTCATTGTTGAAGTGCACCTGGTTGGTGTTCATGGTGAGCAGGGTGAACCACGTGTTGTCTGTCTGCTCGATGGTGCGCCCCAGACGGCTCCGGTAGACGTCTCCCACCTCCATGTCTTCAAAGAAACGTCCGCGCCACTGTTTGGGTGCCATGACGGTGTCGGTGCTCATAGGTTCTCCTTAGTAAGTGGACGGGCGGGGATGCCCGAGATGGTCAGGGTGCGCTGAGCCCTGCGCAGTACTGGTAGGTCGACAAACTTCGTTCCCACCGTCGCGACACCACTGCCGTTTCTCTGGGCCTGCTCGTACGCCTCGACAACGGCGAGGGCGTGCACAATGTCCTCCTCACCCGGGGTGAAGGCGTCCTTGACGGCGCCGAGTTGCCGGGGGTGGATGCAGGCTTTCGCGGTGAAGCCCAGGCTGCGTGACCGCGTCGAGGCCGCAACAAGTCCGTCGTCGTCAGTCACGTCCAGATGCACGACGTCGATTGGCCCCTCAATCCCTGCGGCAGCCGAGGCCATCGCCACCCGCGACCGGGGGTAGAGCAGGTCGAGTTCGTCGGCGCGCAGCTCGCTCCCGACGTCGGCCGCAAGGTCGGCCGAACCGAGCATGAGGCGTACGACGCGAGGGTCGGCGGCGACACCGGGCGCCTCCTCCACACCCTCGGCAGTCTCGACCAGCCCGATGACCGGTGGGCACGCCCGAGGCAGGAGGCCCAGCATGCGCCGGGTCGCTTTCGGGACCATGATGGCGTCCAGGGCGGCGCCGCTGAGCACTTCCAGGTCGGAGACACCCCAGGCCGTGTCGGGTGCGTTGATCCGGACGATGATCGCCGGACCGCCTTTGGTGCGGGCGTCCAGGATCTCGCGGGTGCAACGACGGGCGTCACTTTTCGCTTGGGGTGCGATCGCGTCTTCGAGGTCGAGGACGACGGCGTCGGCGCCGCTCTCGAGTGCCTTGTTCACCTTTCGTCTGTCGTCGGCGGGGACGAATAGTAGCGTGCACAGACCCTCGCGCATGATTTACTCCCCGGCCCTTCGGGCTGGACGCTCCGGGCGCGCGGGCCTCTCCGGGCGGACACGGCGGGGACTGCAATACACTGAGCCGTCGCGGACATCAATCTGGTAGGCGCCGAGTCGGCCTTTGAGCGCACCGCCCACGCTGGCACCCGTTCGCAGGCTGAACTCGTATCCATGCCAGGGGCAGGTGACGACCTCGCCCTCCTGGGCGAAACGGTACTCGTTGCGCTCCGACGGCTCCATCGTGCCTTTGATGGCGCCATCACACATGTTGGCGGCCTGGTGCGGGCACTTCGAACCGATCGCGAAGACCCCGGCGAGGGTGCGCACCACGCACACCTCGCGGCCGCCGATCTCGACGCTCCGGAACTCATCCAGGACCATGTCGTCGTACTCGCACACGTACTCGAAGTCGTCTACCGGGGGGCCGGCGACCGGGTCCGTTCGACGCACGGCGTCGAGCGTGACGGGCTGGGATTCGCTCATGACGTCACCGCTTCAACGCGGTGGAGCAGGGCAGCCCCGTTGGCGAGAACGAGGGCGCCATCGTCCGGGCCTAGCTGCTTGATGACGTCCCCGGGAGCATCCCCGTCGAAAGGACTGTGCGAGCCGAACACGATGCGGCTCCGGAGCGCGTCGGTGGTGAAGTGGCGCTCCCAGTCGCGGTCCATAGTCGCTTCTTTCAGGGGCCAGGTGTTCAGCCAGACCTGCTCGAGGACATACTTGCTGGGTGCATGTTTCACCCATGGAACGTCGTAGCGGAACGTGCGCCATTCGCGGTCGATCCGCCACAGCAACGATGGCAGCCAGCCGAAACCGAAACCTGAGAAGAGGAACCGGACGGTGGGGAATTTCTCAAAGGTGCCCTCGAAAGCGAGACTGGTGATATTGGATTCAGCCAGCTGCGGCATGAGCACCTGACGGCTGAGGGCGCTGTAATGGACGCCTCCGCCAAGCGGCTGGGCACCGGCGTAAAGGCCCTCGACACCGCTGAAATGCACGATGATGGCGAGTCCGGTCTCGGCAGCCGCCTGGTAGATCGGGTCGTAGTGCTTGGTTCCAAGCAGGCCGGCCCCGAGCGGGAGAGCGATGGCACCAAATACGTGCTCGGCGGCCCGGCGCCGGATTTCTGCCGCAGACCACCCCGGATCCCCTGGCTGAACAACGATGACTGGCACGTTGTTGCCCGAGGACCAGTTGTCGCGGGCTAATGAGTTGAAGCCGGACAGGAACTCGGTGGCGGCGACTCCGTCGGCCCACCCGTTCACGGTGAGCGCCTGGTGTGGCATCAGGAGAACCTTGTCCGCCCCGGGCAGTGCGGCGGCAGAGACGGGTTCGTCGCCGAACCTGCTAGACACGCGTATGTGATTGCTCGCCTCGGTCACGGAGCCAAGGAACTCTTTGCGTTCGAAGTGCTTTTGCCAGGACTTGTCCAAGTACGCGAGCACGTCGCGGTAGTCAGTGACGGCGACGTGCCTGTCAGTGTCGATGATCATGGTTAACTGTCTTTCCTGCAATGTCATGGCTCAGAGCGTGACCGCGGTACGGAAGATCTTGTCGCCGAACACACCGAGTGCGTTTTCGTAGCACACGGCGCGACGCAACCTTTCGGGGATTTTGTTGTGCAATACGAAGAAGGGGTCGTCGGTGTCGTAGTGGGGATAGTCGGAGCTGAAGAGCAACACGTCCGAGACGCCGGCGGGCGAGAAGAGGGCATCCAGTTCAGCCTGGGTCTCAACCTCATCGAGAGGCTGGGTGGTGAACGTGATGTGTTCGCGAATGTACTCGCTCGGCTTCTTCTGGATCCGCAGCGCGGCACCCGGGTCGCGCTCCCAAAAGAGGTCGAGGCGGTTCATCAAAGAAGGCAGCCAGCTGAAGCCCCATTCCACAAAGATCACCTTGAGGCTGGGGAACATCTCAAACGTTCCATTGACGATGAGGTCGGCGACGTTGGCCGCACCGACCTGGGTGAGCACCGAGTGCCGCTCACCATAAGACCGCGGCACGCCGCCTGCAGGTCCCTGGGAGAACGTGTAGCAGCCCTCGGACCCACTCTGGTGGACGGCGATGGGCAGCCCGGCTTCGACGGCCGCCTCGTAAATCGGGTTGTACCAGGAATCCCCCAGCATCCGCTCCATGACGAGCAGCTGCACGGCGACAACACCAGGCGTACCTGCATGGCGTCGGATTTCCGCTGCGGCCTGGGCAGGATCGTGCGGTGAAACGGTGATGGCGAGGCCGAAGCGGGGGTCACGGTTGATCCAGGTCTCAACGAAGTAGTCATTGGTGGCGTTGACAAAGGCGTTCGCGGCATCAATGTCACCCCACGCGGTGGTGCCGTACGGCTGTTGCGGGAGCAGGAGCGCCGTAGTGATGCCGTACGGGTCCAGGTGCCGTTCAATGACGAGTTCCGGGTCTGACCCCGCGGGACCCCCGTCGGCGGGGTAGGCGTCCAGCCGCTGCGTGTCGGCAGGATGGTTGTACCGGTCGCGTGCCCGGGCGTAGGTACGTACGCCACGCTCCTCGAAGTGTCGACGCCAATCCGCCGTCAAATACGCATAGAAGTCTTCGGTGGTGCGCGCCATCGGATGCACATCACAGTCCACGATGGGATCCCTGCCGGGTGGATTCAACGCCGTTGTCATGATCTCAACCTCCGTGATTAGTCTATGATCATGATTATATTCAAATGGTAGGGAATTGCAATCATCTGAGGTGCTCGTCCAACGGCGAACGGTCTCGTGTGGGGATCATGCTCGCTATCTGAAAGAAGGAACTGATGAGCCTGCCGTCGATTACCTTCACCGGTCACGCCCAAAAAGAAGCGTGGCAGAACAAGGTGCTGCCTCCCGTGGAACAGATCTGTGAGGACGTGTGGTCCGTCCCGGTTCCGTTCCCAGGTAGTCCGATGCGCTATACCGTGAGTTACCTGCTCGTGGGGGACGGTGACGTGGTGCTGATCGATCCGGGCTGGGACAGTGATGCCGGTCTGCGGCTGGCAGGCCTTGGCCTCAGCGACCTGACCGGCATTGTGGTCACCCACTATCACTCGGACCATCTGGGAATGGCAGCCCGCCTGCGGGCGGCCTCGGGAGCCTGGGTTGCACTAGGCGACCTGGAAGTGCGCCGGCTCAGCGCCTGCGAGGATCTTGACCTTGTCCTGCACAACGACCGCGAGAAGATGACTTTGTGGGGCGTTCCAGCAGGCAGGCTGTCTGAAGTGGCCATGGACAAACCCACCCTCGTCCATTTGCAGGACCTCGCGGATCCGGATCTGCGGCTGACAGACGGCAGCCTGGTGCCCGGCAGGGGGCTCGACCTGAAGGTGGTCACGACTCCCGGCCATTCACCAGGGCATATTTGCATGGTCGACGAGACGCATAGCCTGATTTTCAGCGGGGACCATGTCCTGCCGCGCATCTCCCCGCAGATAGCCCTGGAACTGCCAGGGCCGCCTAACCCGCTTGCGGACTATTACGATTCACTGGACCTGATCGCGTTCGAGGACGAGATGGAGGTCTGCCCTGCGCACGAGTACCGGTTCAGCGGCATGCAGCGGCGGGTGGCAGAGCTAGTGAAACATAACCGCGAACGCTCCGCCGAGGTGCTGAGAGTGCTCGACAGGCACCGGGCCGAAACCGTATGGGACATCGCCCGCCACTTGACGTGGTCCCGTGGCTGGGACTCCCTGCAGGCCGTCTCGCTGCGCCTGGCGGTCTCCGAAACTGCCAGCCACGTGGTGTACCTGCGCTCACAAGGCCATGAAATCAACGTGCCTGTGACAGAGCCACGCCTGGGTGCGCTTCGTTGACGCCCTTCGTGTAGGGGTCGGCGGCGGGAGGACATCATTGAATGGCGGCTCGCCCCCGGCACCGTCCTCGCCGAAGTGGAACAATCCGAACGCCCGGGCGTGTCCCGCACACCCGTCCGGGAGGCGCTGAGCCGGCTCAGCGCGGAAGGGCCGACGACGGCGGCAGGCGGCCGCGGCGTCGTCGTCAACGATATCTCCCTGGACGGACATCGACGAACTCTTCGAGCTGCGCGAAACCCTGGACGGCAAGGCTGCCGCCCTCGCCGCCGTGCGCGGTGAACGCCCGGTGTTCGAGCAGCTCTATGCCGAGCTCCTCCGGGCCCCGGAGATGCTCCGCGACAGCGCGTACATTTTCAGCTGGCGATTGTTTGAGCATTCTCGGTGGCGGGCACTAGCGATTTGATTTGAGTTCAGCCCTGAGTATCAGTTGTTCCGGGGATACCCTCAACTCGAATCCGCTTGCTCGCTCCAATAGGCGGCGGGGGCCTGCTGCATCGGCTGCGATCCAGGCAATGGTCGAGTCTTCGGTCGCCGCGTCTATGATGCCGGTTCGTGCCAGAGCTCCTCGGAGCCAAACTTGGACTTCGGCTCCGGGGAGTCTTCGCCAGTTGTCGAATCTGATGAAAGTCATTGGTTACCTCACCTGGGCGGAGACCCAGGGCGCGGAAGCGGTGCATCCGACGCCCTGGGCTATTGAAGCAACTGTCTAGCTTGCGGTGGAGAGCTGCACGGCGACGTCGATGATCATGTCTTCCTGTCCTCCGACGTAGCCGGCTTTGCCGATTTCTTCGAGGATCTGCCAGGCGGGGACGCCGTAGCGTTCGGCGGCGCGTTCGGCGTGGATCAGGAAGGAGGAGTACACGCCGGCGTAGCCCTGCATAATGGACGCCCGGTCCATGACGGGCATCCGGGTGATGAAGGGCTTGACCACGTCTTCGGCGGCGGCCATGACACCGTGCACGTCAACCCCGGTGCGGATGTTCAGGCGTTCGAAAGCCGCCGCGAGGACCTCGGTCGGCGAGTTCCCGGCTCCGGCGCCGAGGGCCAGCAGGGTACCGTCGATCTGCTTGGCACCGGCACGGACGGCGTAGATGGAGTTGGCGACGCCGAAGCTGAGGTTCTGATGTCCGTGGAAACCGACCTGAGCGTCGTTGCCAAGTTCCGCGACGAGGGCGGAAACCCGTTCGGAGACGTCTTCCAGGATGAGCGCCCCGGCGGAGTCGACGACGTAGACGCACTGGCAGCCGGCGTCCGCCATGATTCGGGCCTGCTTGGCCAAGTTCTCCGGACTGGTCCGGTGCGAGAGCATCAGGAAGCCGACGGTTTCCATACCGAGCTTGCGGGCGTGCTGGAAGTGCTGGATGGAGACGTCGGCTTCGGTGCAGTGCGTGGCGATGCGGGCGACGGAGGCGCCGGCGTCGTGGGCCCGGTTGAGGTCGTGGATGGTTCCAAGGCCCGGGAGCATGAGCACGGCAATCCTGGCGTTCCGTGCCTCCTCGACCGCAGCACGGACCAGATCCAGTTCCGGGGTCAGCGAGAAGCCGTAGTTGAAGGACGAGCCGCCGAGTCCGTCACCGTGGCTGACCTCGATGACCTCCACCTTGGCGTCGTCCAGAGCGCGGACCACGGAGCGGACGTGGTCTTCGGTGAATTTGTGGCTCATGGCGTGGGAGCCGTCGCGCAGCGTGGTGTCCGTGAGCCGGACGCCGATCTCTTGTGACGTGGTCATGGTTATGCTCCTACGGTTGCTGCCGGGGTGGCGGCGTCGATGCGGTCTGCGAGCAGGTCCGCGGTGCGGGTGGCGGCGGCGGTGATGATGTCCAGGTTCCCGGCGTATTCGGGGAGGTAGTCGGCGGCGCCCTTGACCTGGATCCAGATCCCGACGCGGCCGTTGCCGTTCCAGTCGTCCCGAGCGGTGTCGAACTGCGGCTCTACTCGCAGTGCGTAGCCGGGGACGTAGTCCTGGATTTTCGCGACGGCTTCGTCGATGGCTGCGCGGATCCTGTCCTGCAGCTCGCCGTGTTCGGCTGCTTCGGCGGGGATGGCGCAGTAGACGGTGTTGCGCATGATCATGGGCGGTTCCACCGGGTTGATGATGATGATGGCCTTGCCGCGCTTGGCGCCGCCGACAACTTCCAGGGCCTTGGCCGTGGTTTCGGTGAACTCGTCCACGTTGGCGCGGGTGCCGGGCCCGGCTGATTTGGAGGCGATGGACGCAACGATTTCGGCGTAGTCCACGGGCACTACGGAGGACACCGCGGCGACGATCGGGGTGGTGGCCTGGCCCGCGCAGGTGATCATGTTGACGTTCAGGACGTCCTGAAGGGAGTCCAGGTTCACGACCGGGCAGAGGTAAGGCCCGACGGCGGCCGGGGTCAGGTCGATGGCGTGGATGCCTGCGGCCTTGTACTTCGGTGCATTGACCTGGTGTGCCTTCGCCGAGGTGCATTCGAAGACGAAGTCCGGGAGGTCGTCCTGGGCCAGGAGCCAGTCCACGCCCTCAGCGGAGGTGGTGACGCCGAGCCGGGCTGCCCGGGCAAGGCCGTCGGAGGCCGGGTCGACGCCGATCATGTACTTGACCTCGACGTTCTTGCTGCGGCGCATCAGTTTGAACATCAGGTCGGTGCCGATGTTGCCCGAGCCGACGATGGCGGCTGTTTTCTTTGCCATGGGGGTGTCCTTAGTCTGTGAAGTGGATGGTGAGGGAGCCCAGCGACCCGAAGTCCGCCACGGCGGTGCTTCCCGCGGTCACGGGTTCGGCTTTGGTGAAGGAACCGGGGAGGATCAGCTGCCCGGCCTCCAGCGCAACGCCCTGTTCGCCCAGGACGTTGGCGAGCCAGGCGAGCGGGGCGACGGGGTTGTCCATGACGTCGGCACCGGTTCCGGTCCCGAGTACCTGGCCATCGATCACGAGGGAACATTCGATGTCCAGCAGTGCGGAGGGGTCGACGTCAAGAGGTTGGGTCCCGACGGCGATAGCACCGCAGGAGGCGTTGTCCGCCACAGTGTCCACGAGTTTGATGTCCCAGTCGGTGATGCGCGAATCGATGATTTCGATGGCCGGGTACACCCCGCCGATGGCGGCCGCGGCCTGTTCCAGAGTGACACCGGGGCCCTGGAGGCGGGATTTGAGTACGAAGCCGAATTCCGGTTCCACCTTGGGCTGGATGAACCCGGACGCCGGGATCCGGGCGCCGTCGTGGTGGACCATGTCCTCAAAGAAGAACCCGAAGTCCGGTGAGCCCACGCCCAGCTGCTTTTGCATGGCCAAAGAGGTCAGTCCGACCTTCCGGCCAGCCAGTACCCGCCCCGCTGCCAGGTGGTGCTCCAGCTGGGCGGTCTGAACGTAATACGCGTCCGCCAGGTCCATGCCGTCAAGGCGGTCGCGCAGCGGCGCGACCGGGACCAGCGTTGTGGTGGCGTCCAGCAGCTCGGTGGCGAGCTGGTCCAGCAATTCGCGGCGGATCGTTTCCGCGCGGGCCGCCATCACTTCACCACCGCGGTGGTCACGCCGAAGCCGGCGATGAATTCCGGGATGGGGCGGTAGTACTCGGAGGTCACGGTGTATTCCCCAGCTGCGCGCAGTGCGTTGTAGGCGGCTACCCAGGTGCGGACTTCGTGGGCGGAGTTGCCGGCCGACGCCGCCATTTCTGCAGCGGTCCAGGTGTCCAGCTTCTCGAGTTCGCCGGATGCCAGGATGTCCAGGAGCTGGCGGTCCCATTCGGGGTTCAGGTCCATGATGTTGGCCTTTCCTTTGGCGAAGGCTGCGGCGGTTTCGATGACCCGCTGCTGTCGTTCATTGCGGGCGGCTGCGGTGGGGTGCCGGCCGTTGAGGAGCGTGGCTTTCTGTTCGGGGGTGGCGGTGGCGATCTGCGGTACGGGCGGATCGTGGGACAGGCCGCCGGAGCCGATCAGGAGGACCCTTTTGTCCAGGGTCTTGAGGTAGTTTCCGACGGCGGTGCCCAGCTGCCGCACCCGGCGCATGGAGGCGAAGGGCGGCGCGACGGAGTTGATGAAGATCGGAATCACGGGCTTGGCGGCGATGGAGCCGAAGAGCACTTCAAGGGGCTGGACGGCGCCGTGGTCGATTTCCATCTTGAGCGAGATTGCTGTGTCGAGATCGGCGTCGATGATGGCTTGGGCCAGATCCTTTGCGACGGCGGTAGGCACGTTGAGCGGGCCTTCCTCGCTGCCGTAGTCCCCCACGCCGACGGCTTCGTAGCCGACGCAGAACGGCGGCATGAGTTCGTAGAAGAAGCCGTTGTAGTGGTCTGGTGCGAAGGAGACCACCAGTTCGGGGTCGAAGTCCTCCACGAATTTCCGGGCGACGGCGAACGCGGCGTCGACATCCTTCTGGATTTCCTCCGGCGGTGTGGTGACCTCCAGCAGCGGGCTATGCGACATGCAGACGAGTGCGAGCGTCATTGCTTGCTCCTTCCTTGAAAGACATTGCGGTGAGAATGGCGTTGAGGGTTTCCGAGGCGTCCTGGGCCAGGCACGCGCCGGCTATGAAGCGGTCCGGGCGGACGAACACCACAGGGGTGGGACGGTCGTCGAACCATTTCTTGAGCTGGCCACTCGTATCACCGGCGACGACGACGTCTGCCGGGTAGCGATCTTCGGACCAGGCTCGCTGGCTTTCTGGGACCAGGCACACCAGCTGCGCGCCGAGCTCCTCGAGCCTGGCGAGGTCTTCGGTGGAGAAGACGTCTTTCGGGTTGTTGCCCCAGACCAGCACGGTCCACCATTTGCCGGTCACTTCGTCGAGCAGGATGTTGGATTGCTCGCGGGTGGTGACGCGGGGTTGCGGGAACTGGACACCGACCGGGGAGATCTTGGTGTTGGCTGTCAGGCTCGGGATCAGCCTGCCGGTGATTCTGGCGACGGCGGATCCCGGTTTGTGGCTGGTGGGATCGACCACGACGCCGCGGGTGTAGCGCGGCATCGGTTTGAATTTCATGTCGGCGAAGTAGGACTTGACCTGGGGAAGCAGGTTCAGGGCCGCCGCGATGGCGTCCCTGGAGGCCACCAGGGCGGGGTTGGTGACCTTGATGACGTTGCCCAGGGTGAGGGACAGGTCGACCATGGCCTTGGCGTGGTCCCGGCGTTCGATGTCGTACGTCTCCAGCAGGTCATCGGTGGCTTGGCCGCGGAGGATCGTGGCGAGCTTCCACGCCAGGTTGGTGGCGTCGCGGACTCCGGAGTTCCAGCCCTGGCCCATCCAGACGGGCATGAGGTGGGCGGCGTCACCGGCGATCAGGACCTTGCCGCGGCGGAATGAACTGGCGATCCGGGCGTGGTGGGTGTAGACGCGGCGGCGGATGAAGTCCAATCCGGCGGGATCCGGGACGTGATCGGCCAGGAGTCTGTTCACGAAGTCGGGGTCAGTCACCATGTCATCGGTCTCGCCGTCGAACAGCATGAATTCCCAGCGACGGATGGCGTGCGGCAGGCCGATGGACACGTAGGGCCGTTTCGGGTCGGCACCGAGGAAGACGTTGGGGGTGCCAAGGGGGTCGTTGTTGACGTCGACAACCAGCCAGCGGGTGGAGGGGGATTTTCCGTCGAACAGCACGCCCATCCAGAGCCGGGTGGCGGAGCGTCCGCCTTCGCAGCCGACCACGTACTTGGCGTGGATCTGCTGCAGGTCGGTCGTGCCGTCGGCCTCCGTGACATTGATTGTGGCGAGGACGCCGTTTTCGGTCTCGCGCAGCGAGAGGACCTCGTGGTTGAACCTGACATCCACGCTTGCGTGGCGTGCAAGGCCTTCCAGCATCGCCTGGTCTACCAGGGGCTGGATGAAGGCGTTTTTGCGGGGCCAGCCGAATTCGTCGGTGGTCGGGGCGTTGTGGGTGAGGATGCGGCCCTTGCCGTTGACGAGCCGCATGATGTGCTGGGGCGTGGTGTGCGGCAGGACGGTGTCCGTGAGTCCGGCGGTCTGGACGGAACGCAGGGACTCGTCATCAATGCCAACGCCGCGGGGGTAGTCGATGAGCCCGGGCAGGGCCTCCAGCAGGGTCACATTCTGCCCGTAGGTGCCCAAAAGGTTGGTCAGCATCAGGCCGACGGGGCCCGCGCCGATCACCAGTACGTCGGTGTCAAACTCCATGGTGGTTCTCTGTTCTGTGAAATACGCGGTGGTGGGCTTGGGGAAAGCCGGCGGCTCAGGGGGCGAGCATGAAGTCCAGGAAGATGCGGTTGAAGGTTTCCGGGTCCTCGTACTGGGGCCAGTGGCCACAGTTCTCCATCACCGCGAGTTCGCCGTCTGGAATGAGCCCGGCGATGCGGCGGCCCTCGTCCACGGGGCCGGAGGGGTCCTTGGTCGTCCAGAGCACCATTGCCGGTGCCTTGATCCGGGCCAGTGTCTCATCGGTCAGCATGCTGCTGCTGCGGGTTTCCGGGTCCTGCAGTGCCATGTTGGCCTGGCAGGCTTTGAGCCAGTCGGGCTGCTGGAAGATTGCCTGGCGGGTGCGGATGAGATCGTCCGTGACCATGGCGGGATCGGCCATGAGCCATTCGAGCCGGGCTTTGACCCGCTCCCACGAGGGATCCTTGGCTGCCTCCATGGAGAGCGTGTACAGGCGTTCCATCACGGCGGGGTTGGCCATGGTGCCGCCCATGGTGTTCAGCAGGATCCGCTCCACCTTTTCCGGGTAGTCGATCGCGAACCGGGCGGTGACCCAGCCGCCCAGGGACTCCCCCGTGAGGTACGCCTTTTCGACGCCGATGGCGTCCATGAAGCCCAGCAGCTGGGCGATGTAGTGTTTGATTTCCAGCGGATGGTCCGGCTTGGCACTGTAGCCGTGCCCGATGAAGTCGATGGCCCAGACGTCAAAGTGCTCGGACAAGGCCTTCAGGTTGCGGACGTAGGCCTCGGCGTGGCCGGTGATGCCGTGCATCGCGATCAGCGTCGGCTTCGATGAGTCCCCGGCGTGAAGGTACCGGGTGCGGTACGGCCCGGCCTGGATGAAGCCCTGGCTGAACTCAACCTGGGCAAGGTCGGACCAGACACTGGTGTAGGGGCGCTCTGTCATTGGTGGTTTCCTTGAAGTTGGCGAGGTGTGGGTCACGGGACTGCGATGACGCTGACGGCCGTTTCGCGGCGGCCGGAGAGTTCCGGGACGTCAAGGCCTGACTTGTCCGTGGCCAGCACGAACCGGTCCGGGCGCAGTACCAGGACGCGGGCGCCGTGTTTGACCGCCCACGGGGTCAGGACGTTGTTGAAATCCACGAGGTCTGTGTCCAGCCGCGGGGCCTGTGTGGTGGCGCGGATGGTGTGGAATCCGGCACCGAGCTGTTCCCAGCCGGTGGCCTGTTCGGGTGTCATGACGTCCCGCGGATCGGTGTTGAAGCCCAGGACGGCGAACCCGTCGCCGAGGGTGTCATCGAGTTTCACCTGGGCGCCTTCTGTGGTGGCCACCACCGGCTGCGGGATCATTCGCCCGACGGCGCTGCCGCTTGTGACCGTTCCGTTGATCAGCCCGGCGGTCACGGCTGGCTTGGGCTTGAAGCGGAATTCACGGATGATCGTGCCGATTTTGGGCAGCTTCTGCAGCAGGGGCAGCCCGTGGTTGCGGATCGCAACCTTTACCGGGTTGCTTTCCTCAATCATGAAGCCAAGGGTCTCGGCGAGTTTGGTCATTTCCCGTACGTGCGGTTCGCGTTCGGCCTGGTAGAGGTCCAACAGCCCGTCGGGCATCTGACCGTTCAGGACGAGCCGCAGCTTCCAGGCGATGTTGTGGGCGTCCCGCACGCCGGACTGCATGCCCTGCCCTGCCCACGGCGGCATCATGTGCGCCGCGTCGCCGACGAGGAAGACCCGGCCCTGGCGCCACTGCTTGGCCATCAGCGTGTGGTGCGTGTAGAAGGCATGCTGGAGGATTTCGACCTCGTTAGCGGTCACCCCGAACGGTTCGAGCAGCTTCCACAGTGCTTCACGGCTCTGGAAGTCTTCCTTGTTCTCATGGGAGCGCAGCGGCAGTTCCCAGCGGTGATGGCCGAGGGCCAGCGGGATGTCCACGACCGGGCGGATGGGGTCGGACCAGAATGTCAGCAGGTCACGCTCGGGCCACCACGTCTTGACCTTGGCGTCGACGATGACCCATTCGGTGGTCTTGCTCTTGCCGTGCAGCTCCATTTTCAGGGCTTCCCGCACCCGGCTGCTGCCGCCGTCGCACGCGAGAAGGTACCGGGCCCGCACGGTGCGCAGGGCGCCGGTTGCCTTGTTCTGGACGGTGATGGTGACGCCGTCGTCATCCTGGCTGATGGCCGTCATTTCCTCGCCGAAGTTCACGTCCACGACGCCGGGGTAGCGGCCGGCTCCTTCGCGCAGGGTCTTTTCGACGGCGGGCTGGTAGATCTGGGGACTGGCGGGCTGTCCGTAGCCGGAGGCTGACGGAGTCATCCGGAGGAACTCCTTGCCCGCGTAGGTTTTCCAACGCAGGACGGACCGGGGGTCCATGTCTGCCAGCAGTTTTTCGTCCAGGCCCGCCTGCTGGAAGATCCGCAGGGTGTATTCGTCCATGGTCACGGCCCGGGCGCGGGGGTAGATGTCCATGGCGCGTTCGAACACGCCTGTGCTGATGCCGTACTGGCCCAGGAAGTTTGCTGCGGTGACGCCGCTGGGGCCGTAGCCGACGATAGCCACGTCATAGTCAAAGGAGTCGGTGCTCATGGGACCTTCCTCACTGAAGGGTCATGTCCTCAGCTGAGGACGAAGGACGGGGATGGTGCCGGGACCGCAATGGCGCGGTCCCGGCATAGCGGCTGCTAGGCCCGCAGGGCTGCGAGCGAATGAAGGGGTGCTGAGTTGGTGGTCGGTGCCATGGAGTTGTCGGGGCCCATCTGCAGCGGGTCCCCGTACCAGGTCAGGCCGTCACCGACCGTGTTGGGAGTCCACTCGATGGCTTCCCAGTCCGGGTCGAAGATCAGGTAGCCGCCGGCGTAGAGCTCCACGCGGTGGCCGGAGCCCGGGTCGCGGACGTAGAGGTAGAGCGCCTGGCCGATGCCGTGTTTGCCCGGTCCGACGTCGAACTGCACGTCGTGGTCTTTGAGGACGTCCGCAGCCGTCATCAGGTCGGAGAAGTTCTCCAGGTTGAAGGCCACGTGGTGCAGCTGTCCGGACTTCTCAAAGGGGTTCGCGACGAGGGCCAGGTCATGGACCTGGGGGGTGACGGACATCCAGGAAGCCAGCAGTGTCTGGCTCTCCGGGATGTGGATGAATTCGCGGCGTTTGAAACCGAGGGTTTCGCGGACCCACTTCTCCGCGGCGTTCATGTCGCCCGGGGCGCACTGGACATTGAAGTGGTCGATCCGGCGGACGCCGAGTCCGCGGCGCTTGGAGCTGTTGGACGGCAGGTGGGAACGGATCTCCTCCGGAGCCAGCGGCTTATCGATGCCGTAGTAGAGCTCCAGCGGGTGGCCGGCTCCGGGCCAGATGAACCGCAAGGCCTCGCCGCGTCCGACCTCGTGCCCCGCGGGCAGTTCGATGGCCTCGATCTCCTGGGCCCGGAGCTCGTTGTAGAACAGCTCCACGTCTTCCGGGCGCTTGACGCGGAAGCTGTAGGCATCGACAACCGCCTCGTCCGAGCGGCGCAGGATCAGCGAGTGGTGGGTAAGTTCCATGTAGCCGCGCAGGTAGGCGACGTCGGCCGTTTCGTAGACGACCTCCATGCCGAGCAGGTCACGGAAGAAGCCCAGGGACTTCTCAAGGTCAGGGGTGCCGAGGGTGATTGCGCCGGCTTGGGCAATCTGCGGTCCGGGGTTGTAGATCGTCATGATATTTCGCTCCTAAGGAACTCGCCGGTGAGTCTGTTGAATGAGTTGAGTTGTTCGTATTGAGCCCAGTGCCCGCAGCGCGGAAACACGTGCAGCTCCGAGTTGGAAATCGCCTCAAGCCAGAGGATGGCCCAGCCCGGGAGGAGGAACCGGTCTTCGCGGCCCCAGATGATCAGGGTTCGGGCGGTGATGTTGCCCAGCAGTTCCGTCAGGTCTCCCATGTGGGGGACGCCTTCAATTTCCGGGTTGTTCTTCGCAGCGGCGTGGTAACGCTGTTCGACAAGTTCGTCGGTAACGAGCGCCGGATCGTAAACCATGGCCCCGGTGAATTCCCGCAGCAGCTCCCGGTCGACGCCCTGGGTCATCGCTTTGACGATGAGCTGGATGCCGTACGGCAAGTCCTCGGACTTCGTGACGTGCTTCGGCGTCAGCCCGCCCGGGGCCATCAGGATCAGTGAAGTCACCCGGTCCGGGGCGGTCGCCGCGATCCAGGCTGCGACGCCGCCGCCGTAGCTGTTGCCGATGAGGCTGAACTCTTGCACGCCCAAGGCGTCCAAGGCTTTCAGGATCCGCTCGCCGCTGTAAGGAATCAGCGCGCCTTCGATGTGAGGCCGCCCCGATGCACCAAAGCGGGGGTGGTCGATGACAAGGTTCCGGAAGTCCGGAAAGGCCTCCAGATTGGCCTGGAAGTTGGAAAGTCCGCTCGCGCCGGGGCCGCTGCCGTGCAGCCAGACCAGAGGAAAGCCCTGGCCAGAGATGGAAACGTGCAGGGTGGTGTCACCGACATCGACCTGTTGCGACGTGATCTCCAGTGTTGACGTCATCGTTGATCGCCTTTCTGTGTGGGTCATTCCAGATAGTACACTAGTGGTGATCACAGTCACAAGCGACGGAATAGGATGCTTCTCAAAATGAGGAACCAAATGAATCTGGTAGTGGCGTCATCCGTGGCGGGGGAACGTCGTTCGGCTGAGCCACAGGCGGCAGCAGCGGGATATTCTTCAGTAATGCCCGCCAAGAGAATGCCAATGCATAACAAACGTAAAGAACTGGGCGAGGTATCGCGCCAGACGATTATCGATACAGCAGCCAGGCTGATGGCTGAGCACGGCTACGACGGAACCTCCATGTCGCAGCTCGCCAAGGAATCCGGATTACCGTCCAGCTCCATCTACTGGCATTTCTCCAGCAAGGAAGGCGTCCTGGAGGCGGTCATGGAACGCGGTGCCCGACACTTTTTCGGCGCTTTCGATGATCCTGACTGGTTTGCGGGAACCCCCAGTGAGCGGCTCCACCAGATGTTCCTGCGCACAGGCCTTTCCCTGATCGGAGATCCCGAGCACGCTCAGTTTCTCCAGCTGCAGCTGATGTTCCGCCTGAACAGCCAACGGCACCGCGAGAAGGCATCCCATGACGTCGCCACTGCGGTGCGGACCGAGGGAGTAGCCTTCATGCACCGCTGGATCAAAGGCGCCTATGAGGAGTACGGGGAACAGGTCTCCGAACAGATTGCCTCTGAACTGGATGAATTTGCCGTCGCGATGATTGACGGGATCTACCTCACCATCAAAGCTGGCTCGCCGGTTACGCCGGCCGTGCTGCTTGATCACGCGGCCACGGCCCTTGTCGGTCTGGCCGAGGACGCCCTACGAGGCATCAATAGTCAACACACCTGATTGCGAACGTCGGGATCGACTCAATGAAGCCCGGCAAATGGAAAGGACCGGTCAAGAGAAGTTTCGGCATGGGAGGAAGACCCGAGGCGCGCCTTCGTTGCACGGAAGATAGCGTCGGGAGAGGACTCCTTGTCGGACTCCTACAACGTCCGAAGGCCAATACCACATCCTTGGGTCTGGACAGCGATCATCCACACACAGGGGAACCTGACGCGACTCTACAGACAATTGAACGCGGCCCCGGCCGAAGCGAGACCACCAGAACCTCACAAGTCATGTAGCCACGTCCTCGGCACATCATGAAGAAGCAAGAACACAGACATACCGCCCACCCCAAGGAAAGAGGCACCCGGCCACACCAACGGCCACCAACAACCACGGCCCCGAAGGGCCCATAAAAAGCTGATTTGTGCACAGCCAGAGGGCCAAATAGGCCCCTGACCTGCGGAAACACTGTGCCCGAGGTGGGACTCGAACCGCATTCCAGGCCGCGGAAACACAGGGAACTCGCGGAAACATGCTGAGTACGGGCCAGTCCGGCCCCGGTACGGCCGAGTCCGAAGCCCAAAGTGTGTATGTTGTACGCACCCGGTTTTTGGCCGTCGAACTCCCCCACCGACCGCACATCGGGAATTCCGAGCCGTAAGCACCGTCCCAGCCGTTACGGGATCGTCCCATACGCGGGCCTGCTGTTCGCAGCCACCGGTTGCTCCCCTGTTGTCACCATCGCCGACATATGCCCAGACTGCGAAGCATCATCTTGAATACATGGCCTACGGCTCCTGTCGAGGCTCGCCGTTCGCGGTTTCGCCAACCGGGATGACCTGCTCACCGAGCTGAACATGGACTGGCTGCAGAACAGCATGAGCCAGTCCAGGTCTTCCACCACGGCTGTCTCCCTGGACATGATGCGCAACTGGATCCGCAACGGCCCAGACAACTCTGGTTCGTAACATCACGATTGGTCGGCTGGGTCGCCCCTTCGGCGGGTCCCTGGCGGTATGCTCTAGCCTCAACTGGCCGGTGTCAACAACCGGCTCAAGCATTGGGGACGGTCAATGGGCTTCAGCGACTTCTCTGGCAGGTCGGCTGCCGTGCGTCTCACCCTAGCCGTGGGAATGTGTCTGTCAGTGGCAGGATGCTCCGGCCCGGAGCCATCGGCCATCGTCGGCAGTGGAGGCGCTGAGTCGCACGCCAGCGGCAGCATCATCGCGTCGCAGGCGGGCGTCCAGCCGGCTTCGGGCCTCATCCTCACCTGGACTGACTCGAGCGGAAACGCAGAGGTGGACGCCATCGACCCGGCCACTGGAGCCGCCGGCACCGTCGCGACGTTCGTCTCGCCCGACACGTCCATCTCCATCGATCCGGAGATCGTGGAGATGACATACGGATCCTCTCCGATGGGGCGAGCCATGTTCTCCCCCGACTTCCACCGCGTGGTCGCTGTGAAGAAGACATCGGCCGCCGCCGTGCACGTTGGTTGGCTCGACACCACAGGGACGTTCACTGACGTCAGTGCAGCAACGAACACGACCTCCGGTTCCGCCACAGTCACCGCTGATGACACGCCGATGTTCGGCACCGACGGGACGTTCTACTTCGCCCGCCGCGAGGCCGGCGTCGGCCCAAAGAAACAGCCCACAATCGTGAAAGTCCCAAACGGACTCACCGGTCCGGCAACTGCTATGAAAACCCTCTCACCCGATGAAGGGGTGAACTACTTCGTCAACCCTGACGGGACGCTCGTAGGGGTCCAGTACGGGGGCGGTACGTTTCAGGAAAACGGTGCGGGCGTCGGAGGCTTCGTTGTCCAGGACTGGATCAACTCGACCGAGTATGTAGCGGTCGATTTCAGCCAAAGCGGGATCTACCGGGTCAAGGCGAAACCTCGCAGCAAGTCCGACCTGATGGACTCGCCCACGGATGGCATCGCCCTGTTCCAGCCGACGGACCGGACCCCCTCCTACACCGTCGTGAGCCCTGACGGCGCCTCCGTTGCCTTCCTCTCGATGGCCCCCAACTCAGGCAGCCACGAGCTGTACACCGTCGGCTCCGCAGGAGGCGGAACACCGAAGAAGGTTCCAGCCAGCGCTGTACCTAACAAAGCCAAACTCATCGGCTGGAAATGACGGACAGCTTCGAACGGAACTGGAGGGCGTTTTAGTTATGCCCGTCTGCGGCGAATGCGCTTACGCCTCCTGGGGTCTTTCTCCTCGACGAGCCGCCAGGCCACCATGTCCAAGGCCCGCAAAGGCGTTACTTCCGGACCACCGGCCGGTGCGAGCGCTGCGATGTCCGTCCAGTGCTGCAAGCCGTCTTTGAGGTCTTTCTGGATGTGGGGCAGCCACGCGGTCATGAACTCCCCATTGGTGCGCCCCTTCACGCTAGCCATCCTCTTAGCCCCGAGCTTGCCGTAGCAGCGCCAGATGTTGTCGTCGTAAAGCGGCAGCAGGCCCGGCCGCTTCAGTTGCAGGATCTTGGCCAGTTTCACCAGGCGCAGCTGCGGTGTCTTCCTGCCGTCCAGGACCCCGAAGAGCTTGGTGATGGCCGACAAGGTTTCCGGAGCGGCGTGGTCCAGGGTGCCGGTCAGGTCCTCGTTACGCAGGAGCGGGTTGACGTCCTCCAGGATCCCCAGCAACGAGTATTGGGTTTTGAGCGGGTTCTGTCCGGCGTTCAGGAGGCCGGCTGCCAAGGCATCCTGGGGACCGACGGAATCACGGTCGCCATTCCCGGGGTAGCTGTCGTAGGCAGGGTAGGACCATTGGCCGGGCTGGTTCATGTACCCGCACGCCAGCTCTTTGGCATGCTCGACACTGACTTCCAGACCGCCCACGATAAGAGTCTCCGTCATGCGCCTGAGCCTACCGCCGCACGCACCAGGACATGAGCACATTCACTGACGTGACGGCCGGCTTGTCGGCCGGCACCCGCAAAGGACTGATCCGGCGATCGCGGGCGGCCGCTGCGGAAAGCATTCCAGGGCGGCCGTTTTCATGCCCGGAGACTCTCGAAATGACCTCCTGCAATGACTCGTTTCATCGCTTCGGGCGGTTCGAGTCGGCCTGAGCTGCCGCCTGCCGACCGAAACCGGGACGACCCTACAGGTCTGATCACGGACGGGTTGTGCGGCGGTGCGTCGGCGGGATTTATGCTTGGCGGTTTGGCCAAGCCTGCATCGTGATTGCAATTGACGATCGAAACGGGAACATAACGATCGGGCCAACCGAAACGGTAGGTTTGGGGATGCAGACTCCAACTGCCGAAGCCGATCTATCTGCGCAATACAGCACAGCCCGAACAGTTGACCAGTTGGGTGGCGCTCTCGGAGACGGTGGGCTAACCGCAAGGGACGTCGTTTCGGCGGGGGTCGGGATCTTCGGCGGCAAATGTAGTGATGCTCCAGGCGCCGGACTTCTGGACCTGGTCCGCGGCGAAGCCTACGACGTCGCCGCTGACTGGGCCCTCCGGCCCGTCGAACTGGTCAAAGATGAGGACGGCCGGCACTGCCTGGAAACCGTAGACAACCCCGTCGTCTAGCCTGCCAGGGGCTGCTTACCGGTTGGGCAACGGGGGGTTCGGGTGTTCACGCGGCTTTGACGAGGGGCAGTTCGTCCCAGTGGGTGGTGTGCCGGGGTGAGAGCATGTCCCGTTTCATGGTCCAGTCCGGGCCTCTCCGGATCCCGGCGTGTCCGGGCCCGATCGACCCCCTCCCGTAGCGTTTGCTGACGTCTTCCAAGAGTGTGCCGATCTCACGCTCCTCGTGGACGTTCGCAAACAGTTCCAAGGGTTTCTGGTTCCCGCTGGGCCGCAAGGGTTGCCGACCTCTGTAGCTCGGACCGGTTCCACGCCCTATGTGTTCGCGGGTTCTTCGCGCGCTTCGCGGGTCTGACCGTAGGGGACATCCTGGCTTACAGCGACGGTGTAGCTGGTGTAGCTGTGTTGGGTAACGAGGATGCCGTGGCGGCGTTCCTTCTTGGCTCGTTCGCGGGCGATATCGACGGCGGCGTTCAGATCGTTTTCGAGGGTGTTGGGGTCGTGGGCGATGATTTCCAGGACGATGTCCGAATGGTTTTTGATCATCGTGGTCTCTTTCTGGGCAGGGTGTGCCGAGCTATCAACCCCTGCGGGGCTTCCGGGGCCTTCGTTCGGGACTCGGCTGTTTTGATGGTTTAGTCGGCGTAAGGGTCCGCGATGCCGACGTACTGCGTGGTGAGGTATTCCTCGATGCCTTCGAAGCCGCCTTCACGGCCCAGGCCGGACTGCTTCACGCCACCGAAAGGTGCTGCGGCGTTGGAGATGACGCCGGCGTTGAGGCCGAGCATGCCGGTCTCGATCTTTTCGCTGACGCGCAGTCCGCGGTTGAGGTCCTTGGTGTAGACGTAGGCGACCAGTCCGTATTCGGTGTTGTTGGCCAGTTTGATGGCCTCGTCTTCGCTCTTGAAGGTGATGATCGGGGCCACCGGTCCGAAGATTTCTTCCTTCAGGATGCGGGCGTCGGCGGACACGTTCTTGAGCACGGTGGGCTGGTAGAAGTAGCCCGGGCCGTCCACCGGGGCACCGCCGGTGACGGCGATCGCGCCGTTGGCGACGGCGTCGGACACGAGGGCGTGTACGCCGTTGCGGGCCTTGCCGTCAATCAGCGGGCCGACCGTGGAGTCCGGGTCGGTACCGCGCGCAGTGTTGAGCGCCGAGATCTTGGCAGCGAACTTGTCGGCGAAGGCATCAGCGATGGAGTCGTGCACAATGAAGCGGTTGGCTGCGGTGCAGGCCTCGCCCATGTTGCGCATCTTGGCTGCGACGGCGCCTTCGACGGCCTTGTCCAGGTCGGCGTCCTCGAAGACCACGAACGGTGCGTTGCCGCCGAGTTCCATGGAGCTGCGCAGGACCTTGTCCGCGGCTTCGCGCATGAGGGACTGCCCGACGGCGGTGGAACCCGTGAAGGAGATCTTGCGCAGGCGGTCGTCCTTGATGAGGGGCCCGGTGACTGCGCCTGCCGTGGAGGTCTGGATGACGTTGAGCACGCCTGCGGGGAGGCCGGCTTCCTGCATGACCTGGGCGAAGAGCAGGCTGGTCAGCGGGGTCAGGTTGGCGGGCTTGAGCACCATGGTGCAGCCGGCCGCGACGGCGGGGGCAATCTTGCGGGTAGCCATGGCCAAGGGGAAGTTCCAGGGAGTAATCAGCAGGCAGGGGCCAACCGGCTTCTTCTGGACCAGGATGCGGTTCTTGCCGTCCGGGGCCGCGGAGTAGCGGCCGCTGACGCGGACGGCTTCCTCGGAGAACCAGCGCAGGAACTCGGCGCCGTAGGCAACTTCACCACGCGCCTCAGCCAGCGGCTTGCCCATTTCCAGGGTCATGAGCAGCGCGAAGTCTTCGGCACGTGCCGTGACCAGCTCGAACGCGCGGCGCAGGATTTCGCCACGCTCTCGGGGAGCGGTACGGGCCCATGAGGCCTGGGCGGCGGCGGCAGCGTCCAGGGCGGCGGCGCCGTCCTCTGCTCCGGCGTCGGAGATGCTCATGAGCACCTTGCCCGTGGCGGGGTCCTCGACGTCGAACGTCTTGCCGGATGCCGCAGGCAGCCACTGGCCGTTGATGAGCAGCCTCGTAGGGGTTGAGGCAAGAAGCCGGGTTTCGTTGTTCAAGGGAGAGGTCATGGTTTTCCATTCGTTCAGGGGAACCGGCAGCCGTTGGCGTTTGCAGTGCCGGGTTTGGCGGCGCCCGAGTCGACACCTGTCGCGACTGCGGAGGGTTACACCTTTGCGTGGTTCTTTGCGGTGTCAGGCAAGTGCGGGTAGATGGGGAAGGCGTCGGCGAGCGTGGTCGCCCGGGCGGCCAACTCCGCCTCGTCGCCGCCGATGAGTGTTTCGGCGACTATGTCGGCCACCTCAGTGAACTCGTCCTGGCCGAATCCCCGCGTGGCCAGTGCGGGCGTGCCGATTCGAAGTCCGGAGGTGACCATCGGCGGACGCGGATCGAAAGGTACCGCGTTGCGATTCACTGTGATTCCGACACGGTGCAAGGCGTCTTCGCCGTCGCGTCCGGTCAAAGGTGAGTCGCGCAGGTCGACCATGGCGAGGTGTACGTCGGTACCGCCGGTGAGGACGGCGATCCCTTTGCTCTGCACGTCGGTCTCCGACAGACGGGCCGCGAGCAGCCGTGCCCCCTCGACCGAGTTGCGCTGCCTGGTACGGAACTCCGCGGTGGCAGCGATCTTGATCGCAACAGCCTTGGCCGCAATGGCGTGCATTAGGGGTCCGCCCTGCTGACCGGGAAAGACGTTGCTGTCTATGGCCTTTGCATGCTCCGCCGTCGTGAGGATAACCGCGGAACGCGGGCCGCCGAGGGTCTTGTGCACCGTGGTGGTGACGACATCGGCATACGGAATCGGCGACGGGTGAAGTCCCGCGGCGACAAGCCCTGCGAAATGTGCCATGTCCACCCACAGCGTGGCCCCCACGTCGTCGGCCACAGCGCGGAATGCCTCGAAGTCAAGTTCTCGTGGATATGCCGACCATCCGGCGATGAGGACCCGCGGGCGTTCGGCGCGGGCAATGGTGAGCACCTTGTCCATGTCGATCCGCGACGTCCGAGGATCGACCTGATAGGCCGCCGCGCGATAGAGCTTGCCCGAGAAATTGAGCCGCATGCCGTGGGTAAGGTGACCGCCATGTGCAAGGTCCAGACCCAAGATGGTGTCCCCGGGTTGGGCGAAGGTGCTCAACGCGGCTGCACTCGCCTGCGCACCTGCGTGTGGCTGGACGTTGGCGTGCTCAGCTCCGAACAGCGCTTTGAGGCGGTCTATCGCGAGTTGCTCAACGACGTCGACGAATTCGCAGCCGCCGTAATACCTGCGCCGGGGGTACCCCTCAGCATATTTGTTGGTCAGAACTGAGCCTTGGGCCTCCAATACCGCACGCGGTACGAGGTTCTCGGAGGCGATCATTTCGAGCGTCGAGCGTTGCCGCCCGAGTTCGCCTGCCATCGCAGCGGCGAGCTCGGGGTCGACGTCAGCGAGTGGCAGGTCCATCACGGACTGAAGACGCGTGCTCACGCTTCGTCGCCGACGGTCGTGAACGTTGTCACCGAGCGGCTCTGCAGACGCGGAATGACCTCGCCGAGGACGAGCGTTTGAAACGGCTCGGAGGCGCGGTGTTCCTCGTAGCCGGTCGCGTCGGTGTAATGCTCGTAGACGACGAAAGTGTTCGGGTCATCGTTACTGACCTGCGCTTGGAAGTGGACCGTCTTCTCTTCGGCGCGGTTGCCCGGGGTCATTTTCTCGAGGATTGACCGGATGTAGTCGGCCTCGCCTTCTCTTGCGGTCCAGGTGGCGATGATGACGTGTCCCATGATGTGTTCCTTCCGGTGGGTGATGTCAGATGGTGAATCCGATGGCCTGCAGTTGCTCGCGGCCGTCGGCGGTGATGTCGGACGGCTTCCATGCTGGAACCCATTGCCACTCGATGCGGAAGTCGGAGACGAGCCGATTACCTTCTGCCGGCAGCAGCTCGGCGCGCATCTGGTCGGACATGATCTCGGTCAGCGGGCAGGCCGCGGACGTCAATGTCATGGTGATGATGGCCACGCGGCCCTGCTCGACCGCCACGTTTCGAACGAACCCCAGGTCCACGATGTTGATCCCGAGGTCGGGATCGATGACCTCGTACAAGAGTTCACGGACGGAGTCGGCCAGCGGATCACGGTCGGCAGGACTGCGGTCCGCCACGTCATCCTCGCGGCGTGAAACAGTCGGCGACGGAGCCGGCGCGACGTCGGCACCGGTAGCCTCGTAGAGGCCTCTCGGGGTCAGGTCGAACCGGATGTCGCTGGTGACGCTGGCGATCCAGTCGGCTTTCCCGTGCGCCTTCCGTCGTACCCGCACGATGTCCTCACCCGCGGTCACGGTTGCGGCGGTGACCACGAGCTGTCGCGGGTCGAGGCCCGAAGAGCGCGCATCCGACATCGCTTTGTCGATGATGCGGGCGACCGGTTCGCAGGTGTGGCCAGCTGCGAAGCGGAGCTTCTCCCGCGCCTGGGGTGCGGTGAGCCCAGTGACGGTGTCGAGTGCCGCACGCGCCTCGTCGCACGGCACGCGCACTTGCGACTCGGTAATTGTCAGTGCGGTCACGAGAGTCATGAGGTCCTCTCCTCTGCTGTGGCGCTGGCGGGCATGCGTGAGCGCAGTCGGTTGAGCGGCATCGCCTGGTCTCGCAGTTTGTCGGCCGTCACATCATGGTCGACGAACAGCAACCGGCGCACCGCAATCACGTCGCGCGGCTGGTTGAGCGAGATTACGCTGCGAATGCGCCCGTCCCGCAAGGCGAATGCCGAGAATTTCAGGTCGTCGAGCGAGCCACGGATGACGACTTCGTCCGAGCCCTCGGCGCGCCCCGTCCGCTGCAGGTTGTGTTCGTATTGATCGGACCAGAACCAGTGCGCCTCGAGGAACGGCTCGTCGTGGCCGAGAAGATTGCGCGCTGCCGCCGCGCCGTGCCGGGTGGCGGTGTCGTGGTGTTCGACCCGCAGGTGCTGGTTGTAGAAGGGGTGATAGGAGGAGGCGACGTCGCCGGCGGCGTACACGTTCGGCACGTTCGTTCGGCAGAATTGGTCGGTGACGATGCCGTTGTCGGTGACGATGCCGGCCTCGGCGGCCAGTTCTACGTTGGGCAATGAGCCTGCTCCGACGACGACGAGGTCGGCCTCGATGGAACCGTGATTGGTTCGCACGACAGCCGACGAACCGGTGTCGTGGACGCCGAGGACGACACTGTTAAGATGCAGCTCAACCCCTTTGGCGCGGTGTATGTCGGTGAAAATGGCGCCGATCGAATGGCCGAGTGCTTTGTTCATCAAGACGTCGGCGCGTTCCACGATGGTGGCGCGCTTCCCAAGACCCACGGCAGTTGCCGCGACCTCGCAGCCGATGAATCCGCCGCCGAGAACTGCGACGTGTTCGGCTGATGCGAGCCGAGAACGCAACAACTTGGCGTCCGCGAGTGACCGCAGCGTGAGTATTCGGTCGCTCGCGTCGCCCGGTGCCGGCCGGGCGCGGACTCCGGTCGCCAAGACGAGTCCGTCGTAGGACAGCGATTCGCCGGTCGAGAGTTTCAAGCGCCTTGCTCGTGGGTCGAGGCGTTGAGCCTTTACCCCGAGAAGGGTCTGTACTTGGTGGTCGGCGTACCACTGTGGCTCGCGAATCAGCGTCGGTGTCGGGGGTGAACCAGGTTCCAGGAAGTCTTTCGACAGCGGTGGTCGCTCGTAGGGCACAGTGTCGTCGTCACTGACGAGGACGAGTTCGCCGTCGAAGCCGCCGGATCGAAGGGTGGCCACGGTTGAGGCCGCCGCCACCCCTCCTCCGACGACGACGTGTCGTACGGTGCTCATTCGACGTCGACCTGGATTATGCCGTCGGCATTGACCCTGCACGGGAACGACTTCAGTGTGGTGTCGTCCGGGTTGATACCTGCGCCGGTATCGGCAGCGAAGGTCCACATGTGCCGGAGGCAGGTGATCGATTCACCGTCGAAGTCGCCTTCGTCGAGGAGCCATGCCTGGTGCGGGCATTTGTTTTCGAAGGCACGGACTGCGCCGTCGACATTCACCACGAGAACCTTTGTGCCGTCGATCTCGACACCGACCATGTCGCCTTCCCACAAGTCGTCGATGTGCTGAGTGTCCTGCCAGCGCCGGGTGGCGTCGTCTGTCATCATGTCGTGCTCACTTTCGCCACCGCCTCGGCTGGTGCGAGGATGCCGCGCAGGAAGCCTTCGCGTGCGGCCTTGGCACCGGCAGTGACGGCGTCGGCGTTGCGTGGGATTTCGGGAGTCTCGGCGAGGATCGTCGCGAGCCCGTGTGCAGCGGCGTCGGCGATCGGGGACCACTTGGCCACCCATTTGTCGATTGCTGATGCGCTGGTGGGCTGCTGAGTGATCGCGAACTGCGCCAGGGCGATGCTCCACCGGTTTCGTCGCTGGTTGTCCGCATCGAGGAAGCCGTGCAGAAGCCAGGTCAGTTCGTCGCCGTTGTCACGGGCTATCTCACCGAATTGGCGGCTCAGAACGTCGTCCAACGTCGGCAGCAACACGAGGTTGAGCGCAGTGAATGCTTCGCCCCAGTCGTAGGTGGCGAGCACGCTCTCGACTGCCTTGCGGGCGGGTTGCCATCCGGGGTGTGTCTCCCACACTCTGCGTTCGTGATCGGTGCCGATGTCGGAGCTCGGTTGTGCTAGTTGCAATTCCCGAGTGCGGTACGCGATCGTGGTGACCCGACGCAGGAAGTCCGCGGTGGCGAGACCTGCCGCATTCGTGACGTAGGACGTCGGTGCCATGTGGCCGATGTAGGCCTGGATTTGTTGAAAACCGTGCACGGGATAGCGCGACGGTGTGTACAGGGTGGCGAGCGTCTCGACCCAGCCCGGAGCAAGCGCCGCGGCGGAACCGGCCGCCGCGTACTCCTCAAGCACGCCGTGCACCTTCGACTCGGACTCCGCCTGGGCGTTGACGTACGTCCGATAGGTGTACTGGTCCGGGTCGCGAAACTGCTCCCAGTCGTTGGCTTGGAGGGCCGAGTTGTCCCGGTACGTGTTGAACCACATGTTGGGCGCAGAGGATGGATTCTGTTCGAACGCGGACGTACGGTTCTGCCGCGTTGTCCAGTTCTGTCCGTGCGTCACGATCTCGTATTCGCTCGGCATCTTGCGAATTTCACCGAACGCACTGAATGTGCGGCGGGCGCGTAGTTTGCGAACTTGTTCAGTCATGAGCGAGTACTCCTTCGGGCGCGGTGCGTTTGATGTTCTCCCACACGATTTCGTCGCTGTTGTTGACGACACGGCCGACGAAAGACGACATCATCGTTCCGAAGGAACGAATCTCGTAGTCTGCGCCCAGATATCCGCGAAGTGTGTTCTGCGTGAGACGAATTCGGTCATGTCCTTGGATCCGCACATACGACCCGCGGTCGACGATCTGGATGTCTTGGTCGGGATTGTCATCGCGGATGGCGGCGATGACTTCTTCGATCTGGTCACCCATGCGCAGGATGGGACCGACAACATTGTTCATGACGCTCCCTTGGGGACGAGGTACTCGACCGCGATGTGGTCGAGGGGTGCGAAGCCGGCATCGGCGACGGTCATCTCCGCGGGGACGATCCGACCGTTGTGGATGACGACCTTCTCATACGGAAGGGCACGCACACGTTTGCCCTCGACGTGATGGGCGACCGCCGCCGCCACTTCGGTCATGGTGTCAGCGGTGGTCACCGGCACCAGGATTTGGACGAAGTCCGTTGCGAAGATCGCGTTGAGCGGTACCAGCTCCGGTGCCCGGTCCGCGGGCCCCAGCTCGATTGTTTCTTGAGACTGTGTCATTGCGTCGCCCCCTGAACGGTTGCGGCAGCGATACCCTCGACCGCGCGGCCGATATAGTCGCGGGTCCAGGCGCCGTAGTCGGGGTCGTCGCCCATGGCGTCGGGCGTCATACCCATGTAGTTCAGGATCCCGCCGACATCCATCGGCTGGATCTGACCGGCCAGGAACCGGTCGATGAGCGTCTCGTGATTGACGTTGTCACGGTCTTTCCAGAAGATCTGCCGGCAGGCGTTGGTGCAGAAGTGGTATTTCTTGCCGTCGTAGTCGAGCTGCCACGTGCGAACCTTCCACTCCCCGTTGCGCGACGGGGTCGCGTTGCAGCACGGGAGATGGCAGGTGCTGCACAGCCACGGCAGTGTTTCGGGCAATGTCGCCTCGACATTGTTTGCGTTGACCTGGTCGATCATCACGTCCCATTTGTCGCCGTAGACGTTCTCCCAGTTGGGGTATTTGGAAGCGAGCCAAGCGCGTTCGTCTTTGCTGACGCCGGCCTTCGGACGCCACCACACGGTGGGACGCCAGTACCACAGACCCATATGCAACCCGTGGTGCCAGGTGTCGAGTCCAGTGATGAACTCATCCCAGTACCACGGCTTCTTCAGGCCATAGTCTTCGATCGTGTGGATGTACTGGTCGATGATCCACTCCTCCATGAACTCCCGGTAAGACTGCTTGCGGTGTTCGAGAGGGGTGTAATAGTCCATCGCCGGTCCGGTGAGCGCGGCGAAGGCTCGGGCCGAGCCCCAGAAGCTTTTGTCGATCACCCACTGTGCGCGGACCGGATCGTGCTCGACCAGGATCTCCATCGTGGGGCCACCCTGTTGGGAGTGGCGAGCTTCGTCGGTCTGGATCGAGGAGATCATGTTGGCGAAGTTCACGTCGCCGGATTCCAATGCGTCCGCCGAGAGAGCAATGAACTGCAGATTGGTGAAGCCGGTCTCGAAGGTGAACGGCAGCTCGATCGCGAGGTCGACGACGTTGGGTGCAACCATCATGCCGTCGAACAGATTTCGTAGCGCTATAGGTACCCAGTCGTTGGTGTGGAACGTTTTCTGGGTCCAGTCGTACTGTGCGTCTTGGCCGACGAACTCGTGTCCGAAGAACGTGGTGATCTGCGCGTGCCGCATCTCGTCGAGCTGACCGAACGTCGCCATGTTGCGCCAGGATCCATTCAGTCCGAACCGTGCCATCTTCAGTTCACCGATCACCGCAGCGTATTCGACCAGTGCGACCCCGCCGAAATGCATTTTGGTGGCCGACTTCCACCCCTCGTCGAGGTCTTGAAATGTATTCGAGCGCTGCAATGCGGCCTTGACCGCGTAGGTGGATGATTCCTTTTCACGTTGGGTTGCCACATATTCGGGGTAGCTAACTTTGTAGGACTCCTCCCATCCCTGCCACGCCTCGCGCGGTACTTTCCCTGTACCGCAATGCCATTCAGGATAGATTGCCTCGTAGTCGACGTACGTGGGCGTCCAATCGACGTCGCGGACGAATCCCTGCCACTCTTCCCGCTTCAATAGGGTCATAATGTTGTGCTCCTCTAGTCGACTTCCATGTGGCCGAGCTGTTGGCTGATTCCGGCGTTGTTCCAATAACCGGTCACCGATTCGATGAGACCGTCGCTGTTGAGCCGGAAGATGAATATGTGTGGTTCGCTGAAGGTCTTGCCTGCGGGGAGAACCAAGCCCCATGGCTGCTGCTGAGTTCCGCCGATATCGACCTGGACGACGACGTCGCCCTCGTCGTTGGCGTCGACGGAATGCACGACATTGGACAGGTTGGGAAACGCGTTGATCAGGCCCGTCCAGATCGGCTTGCCGACTGTTCCCACCTTGCCGTCGCCACGCAGTACGCGCTGTTTACCCCACACTTCGAAGGGCGGGTAGGAGAAGTCTGCGTTGATCGTGCAGAGATCCACCATCCCGTCGACGTCGTGTGCGCGGTACCGGTCGAAGAACTCAGTCACCACCGCAGCGTTCTGTTCTGCAGTGCGCGACGACACAATTACTGATGCATTGGACATGGGTGAGCTCCTCAGACGATTGCTATTTGGTCGAACCGCTTGACCCCGAGGCGGCGGTAGAGCTGCTGTTGGCACCAGTACGCGTCGATCTGCGTGATGCGGTCCTCGGCGACGACGAAACGCCACACTTCGTCCAAGTCGACGTGTTTCTCCTGGTTGATCGCGCCGGCGTAGGGGGCGGCTTGGGTGCCCTGGACGTTGATCACGGTGGTGACCACGTTGCCTGCTGTGATGATCCTTTTCACGGTGACGATCAGATCGGGGAAGGCTTCGACAATGTCGGCGAGGACGGTGCGCATGGTGCCACGCCCGGTATCATGGCGACCGAGTCCGTAGACGCTGACGTTGATGTCTTCGGCTGTGTTGCCGAGGGCTCCGTCGATGTCACGTACGGCGAAGTCATCGAGAAAATCGCTGACGACTTTCTGCGGGCTGCGACTGTTCACAGGGGTACTCCTTCTGGTCTTGCGCAGGAACGACAGCACCTCATGCTGCCTTCGCCGAGGGCGCGGCTTTCAGCGCTGAGATGACGGCGGCGGCGACGGCCTCGGTCGAACCCGGGTTCTGGCCCGTGATGACGTGCCGGTCGACAACAACGTGGCTTGCCCACGCGGCCGGGCCGTCGTCGAACACGGCGCCGGCATTCTTGATCGCGGTATCGACGTACCAGGGCAGGCCGAGGAGGCCCGGTTCGGTTTGGTTCTCCTCCTCGTCGGTGAAGCACGTCATCCGGTAGCCGTCGAAAAGCCATTGACCGTCAGCCCGTTCGGGCGCCGAGAGCATCAGCGCGGGGCCGTGACACAGAGAGGCGATCGGCGCACGCTTCTCGTGCAAGGCAACCAGCAGTCGCCCGACATCGGGGTTGTCTGCCAGATCTACCATCGGTCCGTGCCCACCCGGGGCGAACACCGCATCGAAGCCGGCAAGTTCGTCGTCGCCGAGGCTGCCCAGATCCAGTGGGTAGTTGAATCCTTCGATCTCGTCGAGTCGTGCTTTTCGTTCGCCGGCAAGTTCTTCACTCGCTGCGCGTTGTGCCGCGACGGCCTGGTGAATCTCTACTGGGCTCAGCCCTGCGGTCAGGCCGTCCTCCACCATTACATCCGCGAGGTGTCGATCATGGCGCCACGCGATCTTGGCTGCCTTGCTGACCTGATCGTGCGCCTGCGCCGGTGTCATGCCCTTGCCTTCAAGTGCCGCCGCAATCCGGCGACTGGCGGCAAGTCCTAGTTCGGTGTTTTGGTGCAGCGTAAATCGGATGTCGTCGACATCGTGGGCGAAGGTGCGCACGACGGAGTTGAGATAGTCCTTGTCTTCTTCCGGATAGTGGAAGTACCAGGTCAGTCCGTAGGGATCGGCTGTGGGTTTCTTGCCGTCGGGCGTAATGACGGCGACGTCGAAACCAGCCGCGGTGAAACTTTCGAAGGGCTTGATCGCTTCCTCTGCGAAGTACCCTGTCGGATGGGTGGTGCCATCGGCCATGGTGATCTCGGTTGCGCTCGAGACCAGGTAGGCAATGCGCGTCATCGGGCTTCCTCCTGCGTCGTTGGATGGTGAGAATGTGACTGCAATTACATCCCTCTCAAAGCAAACCCCACCCGCAACCGCAGCGGTACCGCGTTCCGACTCGATGTGTGCCCATTCCGAGCGACTCTGGAATACCGATATCGCAGACCGACGGACTTGTATCGGAATCGAACTCAGTAGCGACGATCTCAACCGTCTCGGGACGTAGCCCTGGGGTTGCGCGGCCTTCGGCAGGCCGCGTTGTCACCTACACCTGACTTGGCTCACGCAGTGGCGACTCGGGAGCTGACCGCCTTCTGACCTGCGGCGATGTGTTCCGATGGG